>DASYRL010000094.1:0-2463 GCA_036004445.1 bacterium | reverse complement strand
TTCCGAGATTCGGCAGCTCCGGCCGGGAGTGGACTGAAGCGTCGGCCGTCCGAACGGAGCAACGCGAGATTGCGTTGCGTCATCTTGGGGCGGGTCGATCCAGTGCCTTTCGCGTTCCTAGATCGGAGGTGGCAAGTTGATGGACCAAGGCACCCTGGTCGCCATCGGAGTCGTCGCCCTGATCGTCGTGGTCCTGCTTCTGCTCATTCGAGCTGCGGGAGCCGGCCGCCGCACGCCACGACTTCGGGCGCTGTCGGCCGAGTCACACGAGCGCTACATCAGCGATTGGGACGACATCGAATCCAAGTTCGTCGACGCGCCCGAGCAGGCGGTTCGCGAGGCAGAGTCCCTGGTCATGTCGATGCTGCGGGAGCGCGGTCATCCACTGACCGAGCGTGACCTGCCGCAAGAGATGAGGCGGGCGCACAAGCTCGGCTACTCGTCGCGCGACAAGACTGAAGGCATGCGCCAGGCCCTGCTTCAATACCGCGCCGTGATGGAACGGATGCTGGGCGCGGCGGAAGAGGTCCGCGGCGAGCAGCGCCGGCGGGAGATGGCCTAGCCCTAGAGCGCAGGCGCCGTCACGCGCGGCCACACGTCGTGCACCGCGGACAGGCGCGACGTGACCTCTGACGCGCCCGCGATGCTGTAGATGTAGGTCACTCCAGTCGGCGTCGGCTGTCCGCCGAAGCACGTCGAGCAGGCGCGCTCACCGACGTACCAGACGAGGTCGTTGCTCAGGAAGCGCGCCCCCGATCGCCCAGCCGCCGTTGATGCGGTCTGGCTGTCTGCCTGCACGCTGTAGAAGCCGACGCTGTGGATGCCGGTCGAGGTGCGGAAGCTGTAGGTGATCCACCTGCCGTCTGGTGACTGGTGCGGCCGGATCCAGTGGATCGAGACCATCGGAGTGACGCCGCCCGATGGATCCCAGCGGAGGACAGGACCGGTGGCGCCGCGGAAGTAGAGGCGGCTCGGCAACGATGCCCAGACCGCCATCGTCATTCCCGATGTGGAATAGACGAGCGCACCGTCGCTGGCGCGACGGACCTGGTCGGGCGCCGTCGCGCCGGTGCCGCCGGTGTGGAAGGTCTGGAAGTACGCGATGTACTGCCCATCCGGAGAGAAGCTGAGGAAACTGTCGTCGTCGTCAGGGCTGACGCCGCGGCCTGGAGCGGCGGGCAGCGTCGTCAGCACCCGGTTGCCGGCTGAGCTCACGAGGTGCCAGGCGTTGCTGTCGAGGTAGGTGAGGGATTGGCCGTCGGGGCTGAAGGCGTACTGCCCGGAATCGAACCCGCTCGAGTACGTGGCCAGGATCGTCGTCGGGCCGCCGCTGAGATTGGCCCTGATGATCTGGTTGTCCGCCGTCTCGTACGCGACCGCGGTGCCGCTCACGAATTGCGGCGCGAGCACCGACGAATCGAACGTGCACAGGTTCCGGGCATTTGCCGGGTCCTGGATGTCGCGGACCACGATCGTCGCGTCACCCGCGACTGTGCCGATGACGAGGCTGTCCCCGGCGGGAACCGCGGCGGTGCAGTGGACGAGCGAGGCAGGACCGGCGCCGGGGGAGATCTCGGCCGAGGGCGCCGGTGATGTCCCCGGTGATGCCGGCGAGGGGGTTCGCGCTGCGCCGGAAGAAGGTCCACCGCAGGCGGTGGCGAAGAGCAGGACGGCCAGCGCCGCCGCGCGCATGGCAGTGGCGGTCAAGATCAAGCGCTGGACGGCCCGTTCGCGGTGATTCGCGCCAGCGCGATCATGCGCGCCGCCGCGTCGGTGCTCATGCCGTCGCGGCCGGATCGCTCCAGGATCGCGTATACGGCATCGCCGATCCCGCGCAGCTTCTCGTCGAGGACTTCACGGGTCCAGTGCTGCTCCTCGAGGCCGCCCCCATGCAGGACGCCGCCGGCGTTGATCACGAAGTCGGGGGCGTAGACGATGCCCCTCTCGCGCAGCCTGTCTGCGTCCTCGGGTGTCTCGAGCTGGTTGTTGGCGCCCCCGGCGACCACGTGGCAGCGCAAGCCCGGGATGGATCGAGAGTTGAGAATGCCGCCCACCGCGCAGGGGGAGAGGACGTCGCACTCCGTGGTGAGGGCGGCATCGGGGGCAACCACATGGGTGCCCTTCGCGCTCAGCGCATCGAGCCTGGTGCTGTCGACGTCGGTGGCGATCACCTTCGCATCCGCCTCCATCAGCAGCTCGATGAGACGTCCGCCGACGCCGCCCGCGCCCTGGACGAGGACACTGCGCAGGCTCAGGTCGTCGGAGCCGAACGCGTACCGGCAGGCGGCGCGAATCCCGTGCAGGACCCCGAGGGCGGTGTCCGGCGCGGTGTCGCCGGACCCGCCTGCGGCCTCGGTCCTGCAGAACACGTATGGCGTGACCTCACCGATCACGTCCATGTCGAGGGCCGAGGTGTTCATGTCGGGGGCGGCGCTGTAAAGGCCTCCAAGGGAGTTGACGAAC
>DASYRL010000093.1:0-4955 GCA_036004445.1 bacterium | reverse complement strand
ACCCGACGACCGATCCGTCCACGATCAAGGTGGACGAGGCAAAAGCCCTGTCCTGGCTGCGCAAGGGCGCACGACCCAGCAACACGGCGCGGGTGCTCCTCCAGCGGTCCGGCGTGCTCGCCAAGGCGGCCCAGCCGGCCGCCGGCAAAGCGTAGTCCCGGCGAGGGGCGGCGATGGAGCAGTCGGGATTGCGTGAGCTCGTCGAGTTCATCACAAGAGCCCTCGTCGACGATCCTGGCGCCGTGTCCGTCACGCAGGTGGACGGGGACCGCGGCACCGTGATCGAGATCCGGGTCGCGCCGGCCGACATGGGCAAGGTCATCGGCAAACAGGGCCGGATCGCGCGCGCCGTGCGCGCGGTCGTCAAGGCGGCCGCGATCCGATCGGGGGCGCGCGTGATGGTGGAGATATTGCCGTGAAGGAGGGTCGTCGATGGGCATAACGGTCAACCGCCCGATTGTCATCAAGGCCATCGTGACGGAGAGCTTCAAGCGCTTGTACGTGCAGGACCTCCAGGACGCGATCAAGCGCGTGGAATCGCTGGTCGAGCAGCTCGATACGCAGATCCGGCGCAGCGAGCTGGAGCGGCAGGTCACGCCGCAGGCGCGGGCCATCCGCCAGCAGCTCGAGCTGGAGCGCTCCCGCCAGGACGCCACACGGGCGGAACTCTCCATGCGGCTGCGCGAGGCAGAGCAGCTGGAGCTGAATTCGGAGTTCACGCAGGGGACGGTCGAGGGGACGGTTGAGGTCGGCGTCGGCGACAACCTGTTCAACCGGATCGGGCGGACCGAGATCATCGTGAAAGACGGCATCATTCTCGAAATTCGTGACTCGTGACTCGCGCCCCGAACCGAAGTTCGTGATCGTTGGGCGGATCGTCAAGACGCACGGCGTGCGAGGCGCGTTCCGCGTCGCACCAGAAACGGATTACCCCGAGCGTCTGCTGACCTTGCGCGCGGCGGTGTTGCTACGCGGCGACCACGCCCTGCCCGTAGAGCTCGACGACGTCCGGCCACTGGCCGGCCACGTGCTCATGCACGCGCGCGAAATTGGGACGATTGAAGCCGCGGCGGAGTGGCGAGGCGGCGCGCTCGCGGTGCCGCGCGAGACGGCAGCCGTGCTCCCCGCCGGTCACCACTACGTCTTCGACGTGCTGGACATGTCCGTTCAGACGGAGGACGGCGAGGTGCTCGGGCGTGTCGTGGAAATCCTGCGTACCGGCAGCAACGACGTCTACCGGGTGCGTGGGCGCCGCGGCGACGTCCTGATCCCGGCGATCGACTCGGTGATCCGCGCGTTTGACATCGACTCCCGCACCATGGTCATCCGGCTGTTGCCGGGGCTGGTCGAGGAGCGCCGCTGATGCGGATCGACATCGTGACGATCTTTCCTGAGGCGTTCGCGCCGCTGCGGACGAGCATGCTGGGACGGGCGCAGGACCGCGGCCTGCTCACGATCACGGTGTGGGATCTCCGGCAGTTCGCGACGGACCGCCACCGCCAGGTCGATGACGAGCCGTACGGCGGTGGTCCCGGGATGGTCATGAAACCCGAACCGTTCTTTGCCGCCGTCGACGCGATCCGACTCGCCGCGCCGGAGTCCGTCCCGCGCATCGTCCTGATGTCCCCGCAGGGCGAGCGTCTCGACCAGGAGCGGGCGGTGGACCTGGCGCGTGCGGAGCACCTGATCGTACTGTGCGGCCACTATGAGGGGATCGATGAGCGCGTGCGGGAGGGACTGGGCGCGGAGGAGATCTCGATCGGCGACTACGTCCTCACCGGCGGCGAGCTGCCGGCGATGGTGGTGGTGGATGCCGTCGCCCGGCTGGTGCCGGGAGTCGTGGGCGCGCCGGCGTCGGTCGCCGTCGACTCGTTCGCGGACGGCCTGCTCGACTACCCGCACTACACCCGGCCCGCGGAGTTCCGTGGGATGGCGGTGCCCGACGTCCTGCTCTCCGGCGATCACGAGGCCATCCGGCGATGGCGGCAGGCGCAGCGAATCCGGCGGACGCTGACCCGCCGTCCGGACCTGCTCAAGGCCGACGCGCTGTCCGACGACGATCGGCGCGTGCTCGAAGAATTGGATCTGGAGCCGCTCGATGCCGACGTTCCGGAGCTGTAAGAGATTGACCGGGCCCCAAAGATTCGCTCTGGCGAATTTTTGGGGGTGTATCGAATGTGCTAGAATCGGCTGGGCCAGGAGGTCATGGTGATGGAGAAAGTCGCCGCCGTTGAGCGGGAACAGTTGAAGAGCAAGGTCCCGGCGTTCGGCCCTGGAGACACGGTGCGCGTGCACCTGAAGGTCGTCGAGGGGGGTCGCGAGCGCATCCAGGCATTCGAAGGCGTCGTCATCGCCCGCAAGAGCGGGGGGCTGCGCGAGACGTTCACCGTGCGCCGCATCAGCCACGGCGTGGGCGTCGAGCGCATCTTCCTGCTCAACTCGCCGCGCATCGAGCGCCTCGACGTGGTCCGCAAGGGCCGCGTCCGCCAGGCCAAACTGTACTACCTGCGGGGCAAGATCGGCCGCGAGGCCCGCATCAAAGAACAGCGCTAGACGGGGCTCATGCGAGCGGACTTTCTGGACCGCATCCCGCTGTCCGTTCCCAGCCTGATCCTCATCCTTGCGGGGATCCTGCTGGTCGTCCGGCTTCTGGTCAAGCGCGTCTACGCCATTCCGCATCCCTGGCGCAATTCGATCGTCGAGACGCTCGACGCGAGCATCTTCGCTGCTGTGCTGTCACTGGTCATCATCACGTTCGTCGTCCAGGCCTTTTACATTCCATCCGGGTCGATGGAGCCGACCCTGCAGGTCGGCGACCGCATCCTGGTCAGCAAGCTCTCCTACCGGCTCGGGGCCATTCACCGGGGCGACGTCATCGTCTTCCACTACCCGCTGAACCCAGACAAGGACTTCGTCAAACGGGTGGTCGGTCTGGGCGGCGAGCGGGTGGAACTCAAAGACGGAGTGGTGCTGATCAATGGACAACCCATTTCTGAGTTGTATCCCACGGCCCTGGCGGGCGGGGACCGGTCGTGCACAAGCAACTACGGCCCGCAGCGGGTCCCGGCCGACAACCTGTTCGTGCTCGGTGACAACCGCTGCAACAGCGAGGACAGCCGGTTCTTCGGCTACGTCCCCCTGCCGAACGTGATCGGCAAGGCGCTGTTCATCTACTGGCCCGTGTCGCGGCTGGGATTCGCCCGGTAGGGGACGCGATGGGGATTCCCCAACGTCCGCGGGACGTCCGCGCCATGGCGATCTCGGCGCTGGCCGATTGGATCCGGGCGGTCGGGGAGATTGACCCGCGCCTGCTCAACGCCCTGTCGCGGGATCCCCGGCGCGGAGTCAAAGCGCTGGCCCGGCGACTGCGGTCCGCGCAGCGGCGCGTGATACAGGAAGAGAGCCGGCTCGATGACCTCGGTGCGCTCGAACGCGAATACCACGCGCTGGGCTATGAGCTGATCGCCGGGGTCGACGAGGTCGGCGTAGCGCCGCTGGCGGGTCCGGTCGTCGCGGCGGCGGTGATTCTGCCGGCGGGCACCCGGCTGGAGCGCCTGAACGACTCCAAGCAGTTGCGGGCCGATGAACGAGAACGGTTGTTCGTCGAGATCCGGTCCCGCGCCGTGGCCGTTGGGCTCGGGACGGCCAGCGTCGAGGAGATCGACCGGCTCAACGTCCTCCAGGCCACGCGGTTGGCCCACCGGCGGGCGATCGCCGGCCTGCCGCTGCGGCCGCACCTGGTGCTCATCGACGGCCGCTTTCCCGCGCCCTCCCCCGTGGTGCAGATGGCGCTCGTCGACGGTGACGCGACGTGCGCAGCGATTGCCGCGGCGTCGGTCATCGCGAAGGTCACGCGGGACCGCCTGATGATGGAATTGGAACGGGTCTATCCCGACTACGGCTTCGCCCGGCACAAGGGATACGGGACGCGGGCGCATCGGGAGGCAATCCGCCGGTTCGGCGTCACCCCCATCCACCGGCGCTCGTTTCTGGGGATGCTGGGAGAACGGACCCCGCTGTCTATCGGCTGACCTGGACCCGGACGCGGCCGTCGCTCATCGGGATGAATCGCATCACCAGTCCCCCGAAGGTCAGCGCGGTTTCCTTCTTATTAATAACCGCCGCCCGGAATGCGATCATCCCCTTCTGGGCGCCGAACACCGACCCGACGGCATTTTGAAGGAAGAAACTGACCTGGACCCCCCGGTTCATCTGGAGGGGCGCGTACATGAGCTCCTGCTCGATCGTCGCGCCGGCCACGATGACGTCGACGACGATGGCGGCGTCGTCGGAGAGGTAGCGGTGCAGCACCCGCCCCGTCATCGGTCCGCTGAGCGGATGCTGGCCCTCGACGGACAGCTGCAGCTGGTTGATGAGGGGGCTGCGGAGGAACACGCTGAACGAGTCGCCGATCTTCGCTTGAGCCGGCGCAGCGGCGAGCAGGAGGACGACCAGGCAGAGGACACCCGCAGTCGGAGTCTTCATCCTATCCGTACCCTGCCCGCAGGATCCGGTCGCCAGACGGCTCACAACCGACCCAGCTAGGTCTCTCGCGCTCTTCCTCCAGGTGGTGTATCGATGGGACGTGGACCACCGTACGCTGGGCATCGAAGGGGAGGCCGCCGCGCTGCGGTTATTGCGGCGCCGCGGTTACCGCGTCCTCGAGCAGAACTTCCGTTGTGCGATCGGCGAGATCGACCTGATTGCCGAGCAGGCCGGGACGGTCGTGTTCATCGAGGTGAAAGCGCGCGCACAGCGTCAGTTTGGCGCGCCGTTTGACGCCATCTCCCCGCACAAACAACGCCGTCTGGCGCGTCTGGCCACCTGGTACCTCGTCCGCCGACGCTGGCTCGACCGGCCCTGCCGGTTCGACGCCGTCTCGGTGATGGTCGATCTCGATGGCCGGGTCGAGTCCATCGAGGTGCTGCGCGACGCCTTCGTCCCCGACGCCTGAG
>DASYRL010000092.1:0-12630 GCA_036004445.1 bacterium | reverse complement strand
CGACCCCGAACCCCGCCCAACACGTCCGTTGCTGTCGAAGGTGATATTGACCAGGACGATGGCCCGCTCGACCGCGTCGACGGTCTGCGCGGGAAGAGCCGTAATCTGGGCCGACGATCCCGCCGGCGCCGCCGCCAGCACAGCGACGGCGAGCAATACGACTAACCAGCGGTAGCCTCGCCCCATGCCGTTTGTCACACCTACCTCGCCTCTTGATGACTACGGGATCACAGCGATCAGGGAATCATGCTACCAGAGCCATGGATACCATCGCAATGCGGAATTCCTGATCCTTTGATCCCTTGATCCCTTTGATCCCGCCCTGGTTTAGTCCCCCCGCCACTGGCGGCCGTCCCGCTCGAGCAGCCGGTTGGCCGACTGGGGGCCCCACGATCCGGCCGGGTAGTTCGGGAAGCTGCGCGGGGCGTGCCCATCCCAGTGCTTCAGCAGCGGATCGACGATCGCCCACTGCAGCTCGACCTCGTCGCGGCGCGGCATGAAGCGCTGGTTGCCACTGAGGGCCTCCAACAGGAGGTGCTCGTATGGCGGGTGCTCCGCCTCGCCCACGGAGTCATAGGAGAAATCCAGCGGGACCGTGCGAATCTTGCGACGATGGCCCGGCACGCGGGCGCCGAAGCCGAGCGAGATGCGCTCATCCTGGGTGGTGTTGAGGATCAACACGTTGGGCCCCATCTCGGACATGTCGTAGTCCTTGAACAGCCGCAGCGGCGGCTGCCGGAAGACGACGGCGACTTCGGTGTCCTTTTCGGCCATCCGCTTGCCGGCGCGCAGGTAGAACGGGACGCCGGCCCACCGCCAGTTCTCAATCTGCAGGCGCATGGCGACGTACGTCGGGGTGTTGGAGTCGGAGCTGATGCCCTCTTCTTCCCGATAGCCCGGGACCGGATGCCCGCGGACGGTCCCCGGCCCATACTGGCCGCGGACCGCGTCCTCGGGGCGCACCGGGGGGATGGCCCGCAGGACCTTGGCTTTCTCGTTGCGGAACTCGTCGGCGTCGAATACCGTCGGCGGCTCCATGGCGACGATCGCGAGCAGCTGGAAGACGTGGCTCTGCAGGACGTCGCGGACCACTCCCACTTCCTCGTAGAAGCGGCCCCGGCCCTCGATGCCGATGTCTTCGGAGAACGTAATCTGCACGTTGTCGACGTACCGGCGGTTCCAAATCGGCTCGAATACGGTGTTCGCGAAGCGAAACACCAGCATGTTCTGGACGGTCTCTTTGCCGAGATAGTGGTCGATGCGGTAGATGTTGTGCTCGCCAACGACGCGGTCGATCAAGGCGTCCAGACGCACAGCGGAGCCCTCATCGTGGCCAAACGGCTTTTCGATGATGACCCGGTTCCACCCGCGGCCGTCGCCGCCCTCGCGGTGCACCAACTCCATCTCCCCCAGCGCGGTGATGATGCCATCGAAGGTGGAGGGCGGCACGGCCAGGTAGAAGACGCGGTTTCCGCCGGTCTCGTGCCGCTCCTCAACCGAGTTGAGCAGCCGGCCGATCCGCCGATAGTCGCCTTCCTTCTGGAAATCGGCCGAGACGTAGTAGAGCCGGTCGACAAACCTGCGCCAATGGCTGGCATCGACGAGCGGATGCACGCTGGTGACGGCGTCGCGGACCATCTCGCGGAAGGCGTCGTCGGTCATCTCCCGGCGCCCGACGCCCACAATGGCCAGCTTGTCGGAGAGCGCGCCCTCAGCAAACAGCCGGTACAGCGCCGGCAGCAGCATCCGCTTCGCGAGATCACCGGTGGCGCCGAAGATCACGAACGTCACCGGATCCGGCGCCGCGATCTCCTTGATTTCCGCCTCAGTCTCTTTGGTCCCGAGCTTCAAAATTGACCCCTTCTCGTGCTAGGATGCTCATGATACACCGACTGTTCGTGCCGGGGCGTAGCGCAGTTTGGCAGCGCGCGTGGTTTGGGACCACGAGGTCGCCGGTTCAAATCCGGCCGCCCCGACCACTTCCAACCTACACGACCCACACAACCTACACAACCTACACAATAACTACCTTACCCCTGCATGGGAATCTGGTGTTGTTCGCTATGGGGCCTGCCTACGACTACTCGGAGGGTTTGGGTTGTGTCGGTTGTGTGGGTTGTGTCGGTTGTGTCGGTGCTTTGGAGGCCGCCTCGCGCGCCAGTTCGGTCGTGCGCTTGGGCCGCATGTCCTGCATCCCAAGGAAATCCGCGGCGAGGTAGCGCTCGAGCAGATCACGGATCTGGGCCTCGCGGTCCGCGTTGCCGGCACGCCCCTCTGCCACCCACGTTTTGTCCACG
Source organism: bacterium (assembly GCA_036004445.1). Taxonomy (GTDB): domain Bacteria; phylum Sysuimicrobiota; class Sysuimicrobiia; order Sysuimicrobiales; family Kaftiobacteriaceae; genus DASXUC01. The sequence goes on along the minus strand of DASYRL010000092.1, from coordinate 10,333 downwards.
CGGTATGTCTTCAGCTGCGTGCCGTCGTGAAAGTGCACGAAGGGGTGGTTCTTGGAGTCTTCCAGCACGAGCACCTTGACGGAGAGGTTCAGTTTCTGCGCGACGCCACGCGCCAGGTCGAGGATCCACTGCCGCGCGGCGTCCGGCTGCTGCCCCGGTCCCATCCCCAGCGTTCCCGCCACCGTCTGGCCCGCCAGCGGGTTCACGTCGAGGGGTGCTCCGGCGGCCCTGATCTGGCCGCGGCGCTTCCTGACGTTCGCCTTGATCTGGTCCCACACGTCTAGCCCGGCGACCATCGACGCGAACAAATAGAAGAACAGTACCGCGATCGTCAGCGACCAGTACGCCAGGAACTTCTGGACCACTTCGGGCATATGAGAATGGATTGGGCGCGCCGCCGCGGCTCTCCTTCGACTCTCGAAGGGGGAGGGCGACTCCCTCGCCCTTCCGAACCTCCCCCTCCCCTACCTCCTTCTTCAATTGAGAACACTTGTGATGCTCGGACTCGGCAAAGCCGGTCCTGCGCATGGTACATCGTTGTATAATACTCCGTACATTATCTGCCCGCGCCAGGGCCAGGAGCGATGCCATCATGCGTCCGATCTGGAAGGGCCACCTGACGTTTGGACTGGTGACGATCCCGGTCAAGCTCTACACCGCCACCGATTCCAAGGACATCCGGTTCCGCCTGCTCCACAAGAGCTGTATGACCCCCATCCAGAACAAGCGGTTCTGCCCCCACCACGAGGCGATCGTCGACTGGAACGACGTGGTGCGCGCATACGAGTACGCGAAGGGCAAGTTCGTACCGGTCACCGAAGACGAGCTGGACAACGTCCCGCTGGAAACCGCCGGCACGGTCAGCGTCACCGCGTTCGTCAACCTGGAAGAGATCGACCCCATCTACTACGAGCGGTCGTATTACCTGGCGCCGGACGAGGGCGGGCAGAAGGCGTTCCGGCTGCTCCATGACGTGCTCGGCGAAGCCGCGCGCGTCGCGGTGGGCAAGGTGGTCATCAAAGAGAAAGAGCACCTCGTGTCTGTGCGCCCCCACGACGGCACGCTGGTGATGTCGATCCTCTACTACGCCGATGAAGTCCGCTCCATCGAGGACATCCCCGAATTGCCGGTGCAGACGAAGATCCACCCCAACGAGAAGAAGATGGCGCTGCAGCTGGTCGAGGGTCTGACGGCGTCGTTCAACCCCGCGGAATACCACGACGATTATCGCGAGGCGCTGCAAAAGGTCATTACCGCCAAGATCGAGGGCGAGGAAATCGTCGGCGTCCCGGCGCGGAAGGAAACCAAGGTCGTCGACCTGATGGACGCCCTGCGGCGCAGCCTGCAGGCCACCGGCAAGGAGAAGCCGGCCCGCCGGCCGAAGACCGCGCCCCGGGCCGCGGCCATGCGCGAGCGGACCCGCTGACGGTTGGCAGTACTTCGCGCCGGCACGTCCGGCTTCAGTTACGCGGAGTGGAAAGGGTCCTTCTATCCGGCGGATCTGCCGCCCGGCGGGATGCTGACTCACTACGGGTCGGTATTTCCCACCGTCGAGATCAACAACACGTTCTACCGCTATCCGACCGACGAGACGCTCCGGGGGTGGGCCGGCGCCGTCCCCCCGGACTTCCGGTTCAGCATCAAGGCGCACCGGCGGATCACTCACAACAAGCGGTTGAAGGACACCGACGGCGACCTGGCGTTTCTCCATGAGCGACTGCAGGCGCTGGGCCCGAAGATGGGCCCCCTGCTCTTCCAGCTCCCGCCGTCGCTGAAGGCCGACTTGGCCCTGCTCGAAACCTTCCTCGGACAACTGCGGCCCGGTGCTCCGGCGGTCGTCGAATTCCGTCACGCGTCGTGGACGTCCGACTCCGTGCACGCCCTCCTCAATCGGTACCATGCGTCATTGTGCGTCGCCGAAACCGACGATCAGGCCGCGCCCGACGCCATCGTCGGCCCGATCGCGTACCTGCGGCTGCACAAGTCGACCTACGACGACGCTTCGCTGCGGCGGTGGGCAGAATGGATACGGGAGCGGTTGCACGAGGGGCGTGATACGTTCGCGTATTTCACCCACGAGGAAGGCGCCCCGGCGACCGACTACGCCAGGCAGCTGACCACACTCGTCACCGGCTGACCGCCATGGGACTCGAGGAGTATCGGAAGAAGCGCCAGTTCGGCGCGACACCTGAACCCGAGGGCGGCCGGAAGGCCACACGGCCTCCGGTCGGGAAGGCGAAGCCCCACTTCGTCATCCAAGAGCACCACGCCACCCGGCTGCATTGGGACTTTCGCCTCGAGATGGAGGGCGTGCTGAAGTCCTGGGCGGTCCCCAAGGGGCCGACGCTCGATCCGGACGAGAAACGGCTCGCCGTCCCGGTCGAGGATCACCCGCTGGATTACATGGAGTTCGAAGGCGTCATTCCCAAAGGCAACTATGGGGCCGGCACGGTGATGGTGTGGGACCTGGGCACCTACGAGACACTGGAGGGTGACCCGGTCAAAGCGTACGACAGCGGAAAACTGACCGTCGTCCTCCACGGCAAGAAACTCCGCGGCGAGTTCCACCTCGTGCGGACGAAAATGGGCGGGCAGACGCAGTGGCTGATGTTCAAGAAGCGGGACGACGACGCCGAGCCCGGGTGGACCCTGCCGTCGCCGTCGGTCTCGGTCAAGACCGGACGGACCATTGCGGAGATTCGGGAGGAAGGAAGCGCTCGGTGGCATTCCGGCGACCCACAAGAGCGCAAGCAGGCAAGCGAGCAAGCAAGCAAGCGAAAGACACCTCGCGAGTCACGGGTCACGAGTCACGAGTCACGGGTCCTCAAGCAGTTAGGTCTCGACAAACCGGGCAAGGATCCGTTCCTCAAAGACGTCAAGCCAACGCTGGCGACGCTGACCGAGCAGCCGTTTGACGGGAAGGACTGGCTGTTTGAAGTCAAGTGGGACGGCGTGCGCACGATCGCATACCTGCGCAGGCGTGGGAGCGAGCGCGAGGTCGAGCTCCGCAGCCGGAACAACCTGACCCAAAACCGTCAGTTTCCCGAAGTCGTGGAGGCGTTGTACCGGCTGGATCTCCCCGACGCCGTGCTCGATGGAGAGATCGTCGCGCTCGATTCGGCGGGACGCGCCCACTTCCAGCTGCTGCAGTCGCGCATCCCGATGGCCCGCGACGGAACCCGGCCGAAGGAGACCGAGCCCCTGACCATCGCGTACTACGTGTTCGATCTCCTGTACTACAACGGACATTCCCTGGTATCCCGGCCCCTGGAGGAACGCCGGCGGGCGCTGGAAGCGGTCGTCCCTCGCGGCCCGATCGTCCGACTGTCCGAGGCCGTTGCCGAGACGGGCCGGGCGTTCTACGAGGCGGCGCGGGAGCACGGCCTCGAAGGCATCGTCGGCAAACGGAAGGATTCTCCGTACTCGGAGGGGAGGCGGACGCCGGCGTGGGCGAAGATCAAGATCAAGCAGCGCCTCGAGGCCGTCGTCGGCGGCTTCACGCGAGGGCGCGGCGCGCGCGGCAAGGCCTTCGGCGCGTTCATCCTCGGGGCATACGACGATGCGGGACACCTGCAGTACATCGCGCACTGCGGCGGCGGCTTCACCGACGGGGAACTACGACGTCTCAGAGGCCTGCTGGATGATCGGGTGACCGACGCGAGCCCCTTTGCTGCCGCGCCGCCGGCGACCAATGACGTGCCGACCTGGGTGAAACCCGACCTCGTCGTGGAGGTCGAATACGGCGGCTGGACGCGCGAGGGCTATCTGCGATTCCCCGTCTACAAGGGGCTGCGCACGGACAAGCCGGCGGGCGAAGTCAGGCTGGAGCGGCCGGCGCAACTGCCGTGGGAGCACGGAACAGAGAACAGGGAACGGGGAACGGGCGAGCAACCCGCGAAACCGCGGTCCCACGTTCCCGCGATCCCGCGTTCCCGCGCGCGGGCCCAAGCGTCAGGAGCCGGCAACATCGAAGAGAGATTGGCCCGCGCAAAGGTCCCCGTCCAGTTCACCAACCTCGACAAGGTGTTCTGGCCGCAGCAGGGATACACTAAAGGCGACCTCATCTACTACTACCTGGCCGTGGCGGATCTCATCCTGCCGCACTTGACCGACCGGCCGATCACACTGCGGCGATTCCCGAACGGGATCGCCGGACAGAGCTTCTACCAGAAGGACTATCCCGATGCTCCGGAGTTCGTCAAGATCGTCCGCATCTGGACCGAGAGCTCCAAGAATACCCTGGCGGCGCCGGTGTGCAACAATCTGCCGACGCTGCTGTGGCTGGCGCAGCTGGCCGACATCGAGATCCACACGTGGTTCAGCCGGATCACGCCGCTGCGCCGCGCGGAAGGCGGGAAAGCCGGCACGGAGTTCGCGCGCTCCGAGGATGGGCGTCGTGAGAGCGTGCTGAACCGGCCGGACTTCGTGGTGTTCGACATCGACCCCTACATCTTCCCGGACAACAAGCTGCCGCAGCGCAAGGGAGAGAAAGACCCGGACTACTCGCGGCGCGGGTTCGACGCCGCAACGGAAGCCGCGCTGCTGCTGCGCGGGATTCTCAGAGGCCTGGCGTTGGAGAGCTTCGTCAAGACGTCGGGGAAGACCGGCCTGCACGTCTTCGTGCCAATCGAGCGCCGGTACACGTTCGAGCAAACGCACGCGGTGGCGAAGACGATTACGCAGTACCTGGAGTCACAGCACCGCGACACGGTCACAACCGAGTGGGACACGGCGAAACGGGTGGGCAAAGTGTTTCTGGACTACAACCAGAACCGGATCGGGGCGACACTGGCCAGCGCGTATAGCGTCAGGCCCACTCCCGAAGCCGGCGTCTCCATTCCGCTAACGTGGAAGGAACTTGAGGCGGGTCTGGATCCGCTGGAGTTCGATCTGAAGACGGTGCCCGACTGGATGAAGGGACGCCGCGACCCGTGGCGTTCCCTCCTTGCCAAGCCGCAGCGTTTGGAAAAGCACCTCGGTCTCAAAGCGTAGAGGATTCGCTACGCGTCGCCGGGCGGCGGGGGTGGCCCGGCGGCAAGTTTCCGGATGAACGGTCTGGCCGCGGCCATGGCCCGGGCGCGGTGGCTGATGCGGTTCTTGGCGGCCAGCGAGAGCTGTGCCATGGTCTTCCCTTCCCGCGGGATGAAGAAGATGGGATCGTATCCGAAGCCGCCTGACCCGCGGGGCGCGCTCAGCACTTGGCCCTCGCACACCCCCTCGAACGTGCGCACGTCTCCTCCAGGAAGCGCCACGGCCACGACCGCACGGTATCGCGCGGTCCGCTCGCCGGAATGCGTTCCCCGCAGCAGCTTCAGCAGCTTCGCGTTGCGGGCCGTCTCGCTCGCCCCGCCGTCGGTGAAGCGGTTGGAGAACGGTCCGGGCTGCCCGCCCAGCGCGTCGACTTCGATACCCGAGTCGTCGGCGATCGCCACCCGGCCGGTCATCCGGGCCACCGTCATGGCCTTGCCGATGGCGTTCTCGGTGTAAGTGCTACCGTCTTCACGCAACGTAGGAATTTGTGGAAATGCGGTCAGGGAGTAGACCTGGACGGGCAGATCAGCCATCAACTCGAGGAACTCGCGCACCTTGCCGTCGTTCCGGGTTGCCAGCACGACCTCCAGCGGTTCCCGGGAGGACCTGGGGCCTGGGGCCTGGGGCCTGGAACGATCCGGCTCCCGAGGGCGCAGCACCTTAGAGCTTCGGGGTCGTCTGGAGGACATCGGCAAGGACGGTTCTCTGGTATGCGATCAACTGCTGGACGCCGCGCTCTCCGAGGGCCAGCATGGCCTGCATCTCATCGCGCGTAAACGGCAGTCCCTCGGCGGTCGCCTGGAACTCCACGATCCGGCCGGCGCCGGTCATGACCAGGTTCATGTCCACCCTGGCGCGGGAATCCTCCTGGAAGTTCAGGTCCAGCCGGGTACCGCCCTCGACGATGCCGACGCTGGTCGCCGCGAGAAAATCGCGCAGCGGCCACCGGGTCAGCGCGCCGGTCTTCCGCAGGACGGCCAGCGCGTCGACCAGGGCGACGAAGGCTCCCGTGATGGCCGCGGTCCGGGTGCCGCCGTCGGCCTGCAGCACGTCGCAGTCCAGCCAGATCGTGCGCTCCCCGAGTTTCTCGAGATCGACCGCCGCCCGTAGCGACCGGCCCACCAGCCGCTGGATCTCCTGGGTCCGCCCGCTGGGCCGGCCGATCTCCCGCGAGGAGCGCTCGCTCGTCGCACGCGGCAACATGCCGTACTCGGCCGTGACCCACCCCTGCCCTGCCCCGCGCAGCCACTGCGGGACGCGCTCTTCGATGCTGGCCGCGCAGATGACCCGCGTGTCGCCGAGCTCGATGAGGACCGAGCCTTCGGCATACTTGAGATAGTGGCGGGTGATGACCACGGGACGCATTTGCTCGTCCGCGCGGCCGTCGGGTCTTGGCATGCCCCACCTTTCGCGGGATCGTAAACCGATTCCTTGACCGGCATAGAAAGACGGCGGCGCAGGGGCGGCCCCCGCGCGGCGAGCCCTCCACCAACCACAGTAGCGAGCCCAGGTGCCTTCCAGCACCCGTTGGAACAGGGCTAGTTTCCGGCCGGAACGGGGTAGACGGCGAGGAAGCGGGTAATGCCACGGTAGATCGCCTGCGCCACCCGCTGCCGGAACGCGACGTCGCGGAGGCGCGCCTCGTCGTCGGGATGAGAGATGAACGCGGTCTCGACCAGTACCGACGGGACGCCGGGCTCGCGCAATACCACGAAGTTGGCCGTCTTCACCCCGCGGCTGGGGATCCCCAGGAGCACGCCGAGCTCATCCTGGATCATCTGCGCCAGCGCCAGGCTCTGCGGGGTCAGGTAATAGGTTTCCGACCCGTTCACCGCGGTTTGCGCGTGCGCGTTCGCGTGAATGCTGACCATGATCGTCGCGCCGCGCTCGCGGGCAATTTTCGTGCGATCGAACAAGTCCACGAAGACGTCGGCGTCGCGGATCATGATGGTACGGATCCCGTCCTTCGCCAAGAGGTCGCGCAGGCGAAGCGAGACGTCGAGCACGACGTCGGATTCGCGGAGTCCGGTCGGGCCGATGGCGCCCGGGTCCTTGCCGCCGTGCCCGGCGTCGATCGCGACGATATGCCCGGCGCGCGACGCCGCGGCGTCGGCCAGGTCAATCGTCAGGTGGCCGTCGGCCTGATTCACCAGGTAGTTGGTTTTGCGTTTCAGGGTGACGACGACCCGCGTCACGAGGGGCTCCGCGGTGAACTGCGCCGCGCGCACCGCGACGATGACCGGGCCGTCAACAGGAATCTCCTGCTTGACGGGAACGAACACGGCGTCCTGGATGTCGATCGCCAGGCGGTCCGGGAACACGAACTCGCGGACTTTGTACTGCATCGTGGCGGTGCCCTCGATGGTGACCCGGCCCCCGGACCCCACGGGTTGAAACGCAACGTTGAGGATCTTGAGGGTCTCGGCGGCTGGAGCGGGGACTGCGAGAGGCGGACCCGGCGGCGCCGGGGGCGCCGGCTGCGGCGGGACCGGAGCGGGTGCCGCGGCGGCCGCCTTCGGATGCAGTTCCAGCGTGACGAGATACGTCGTCGCCGAGGCCGTCACCCGGACGTCCACCGGTTCGGTCAGGTCGAAGACCAGCCGGGAGACGTACGGCTTGATCTGAAACTGCGCGGACCGCACCCGCACAACGCCGCCGCCGTTAACGGCGACTTCACGCTCCTGGGTGCGCAGCGCGGCGTTGAAGAAGTCGACGACAAGGCGGTCCGGATCGCTGAGAACGTTCGTTTCCACCTGCACCGGTCCAGTGGCGTCGACGCGCACCTGCAGCCCGTCGCCCACCCGCTGTACGGCCAGCGCCGTGATCTGCGAGCTGACGTGGAGCGTGCGTTCCGCCTCTTCGTACTTCGTCCAGGCGCCCAGCGCCACAAAGATCGCCTGGACGGGCACGAAGACGCGGTCACCGACCTGCATCGGGGCGGCCGGAAGCGGCCGGGACTGACCGTTGACCAACGCGGTGGACTCGTTCACACGCATCCGCACGGTGGTGCGGACGCGGTTGGTGACGACGATGCTGCGGTCGGCCTCGTAGAACGCCGCGATGGCGCCCATGGGCTCGAACAGCCCCACAATGGGCGCCATGACCTGCCCGTTGGACAGCACGGCAGGCGCGGCCAGCGGGATCTCAACGCCGTTGACGACGACCTTGATCCCGGAGGCCTGAGCCAGAGCGGAACTGGATGGCGCCCACGCGAGCGTCGCCGCCAGGAGCACGGCTGCAATGACCTTCATTCCCTACCCCGAGTGTGCGCCTACCACCTTGCCACTACACGAACGGCCTCTCCCGTCCGACGCTATTTCGCGCGCTATGTGATGAATCCTCTGCCCTCAACGGGTACCGGGTGCTGGGCACTGGGTGCATCAGTGCGTGCAGGGCCGGGTACCCAGTACCCAGTACTCAGTACCAGCACGATGAAAGTGGACGCCCACATCGAGTATCAGACCCTGAACGAGGTGCCGGCTCTCGTCCGCGCGGCGGAGGAGATCGGTGTCGATGGCGTCTGGTTCAGCGAGACGTCGCACGACCCGTTCCTGGGTGCAACCCTGGCCGCGGAGCACACCCGGCGCATCAGCATCGGAACGTCGGTCGCCATCGCCTTCACGCGCAGCCCGACGGTGCTCGCCCACACCGCATGGGATCTGGCCGCGCTGTCCGGCGGCCGGTTCATTCTGGGCCTCGGGTCGCAGGTGAAGGCGCACATCACCCGCCGGTTCGGGCTGTCGTGGGATCCCCCCGCGCCGAAGCTGCGCGAGGCCGTCGAAGCGATCCGCAGCGTGTGGACGTCGTGGCGGGACGGCACGCCGCTTCAGTACCGTGGGCGATTCTACACCCTCACACTGATGACTCCGTTCTTCACGCCGCCGCCGCACGGCGCGGACATCCCGATCGTCACCGCGGGGGTAAACCCCGCGATGTGCCGCGCGGCGGGCGCGGCGGCAGACGGTTTTCAGGTCCATCCGCTGCACACCGTCGCCTACCTCCGCGAGGTCATCCGGCCGGCGATCGAGGTGGCCCGGCGCAAATCCGGCCGTTCGGAGCTGCCGTTTTCCGTCGCCGCCTCGGTCTTCGTCGTCACCGGCGCCGACGAACCCGCGATCGCAGCCTCGCGCGAGCGGGTCAGGCAGTCGATCGCCTTCTACGCCAGCACGCCCTCCTACCGAGGCGTCCTCGCGCACCATGGGTGGGATGCGGTCGGCGCGGACCTTAGCGCGCTGGCCGCGCGGGGCCGGTGGGCGGCAATGCCCGAGCTGGTCACCAACGCGATGCTCGAGACCATTGCCGTCGTCGGGCCGGCGGCCGAGATCGGCACGCGGATCGTCGGGCGCTACGCGGGCCTGGCCGACCGGGTGGGGATCTATGAACCGTTTGCGCCCGACGCCGATGCTCCCTGGCGCAGCCTCATTGCCGCGGCTCGCTCCTCTGCGTCCAGCTGAAGTAATGACTCATGAAACTCAAGGGCTTTCTCGCCAGCGAGAAGGCGTCCGCCAGAGTCGCGAGCAGCTCGGCCATGCCGGTCCGCCTCGCCATGACGTGCTCCGAGGCCAGGCGGTAGAACCGGCGCCCTTCCTCTTCATACTCCTCGAGCGTCCGGCGTCCCGACCAGGGCACGGGGATCTGTGCCCGGCGTGGGTGGCCGGGTGGCGCCGTCCATGGAAAGACCGACTCGGGGAACACACCTGTGATGAACAGCGCGATGTCCGCCGTGCGGCGGAGGAACGGGAACCGCAGCTCATCGGGGACCAAGGCGGCGAGGGAAAGCATGTCTTCGCTGCTGAAGTCGCTGAACCGGCGGCGCCGGAGTTTCCCTCCCTCATGCACGTCAACGGTGAAGCTGGAGATCCGCGTGAACGACGTGAGGAGCTCGACGAGGTACTCCTGGATCGGCCGATCCGCCAGGAGATCCCCGGCCCGCCGCGCATCAAACACGGCGAGCCGCTCGCCTCCGATTCGTTCGACCGTGTAGGAACTCCCGCGGAGTTCGCGCCGCGCCGCGCGCAGGAGTACGTTGAACAGCAGCCAGGGCGAGATCCGTGCAATGACGGGGGCATCGTCCTGCAGCCTCCGCATGAGGCGGTCGTCGTCAAGGACCCGGTCGAGCAGCGGTTCCTCGTCCCGCAGCCGGGCCACCGCATAGGCCCGGTCGTCCGCGGGCATGACGGTGGCTGCGATGAAGTTCAGATCCGCCTCAGTGAGTCGCTGCAGTACGGACATCGTGTGCTCCGACAAATGATATTCTTCCTGTTTTTTGTTATGCCCCCGTGACACGCGCCGAACTCCAGCC
>DASYRL010000091.1:0-18235 GCA_036004445.1 bacterium | reverse complement strand
ACCTGTGAAAAATCCTGCTAGGCAAAACCAAACATCAGTTTGGTAATGACCCGGCTGCGGGGAAATGAGCCACGCGCCCAGGGCGGCCGAAACGCCGCGGTCGAATCCACCGCCGGCTGCGCGAAGCGGGCAGTGAAGCGTGAGGAGCTCGCCCCGGTCGATGGCATGGAGGACTTGCAGGCACTGCTCGGCACGCTGCGTCAAAGTAATCATGCCTCCCCGAATTCGGCTCAGCGGGGGGAAGACATTTTCGCTGACCAGTTAGGGGGACATCATCGCTGACCGTTCACAAGCTCACTCCGGCTAATTGACAGTGCGCGGAAGGCGGACTTAGAATTGGCCTGCATATCCCCGGGAGGTGTCATCGGGCACTAGTATGAGCGTGGATGTAGGCACGGTTGTTCAAGGCAAGGTAGTCAAGATTACGAACTACGGCGCGTTCGTCGAGCTTTCCGACGGCAAGAGCGGCCTCGTTCACATCTCCGAAATCGCTGACGTCTACGTCAAGGACGTCCGAGACTATCTCAAAGAGCAGGAGACCATCAGGGTCAAAGTCCTCGGCCTCAACGACAAGGGCAAGCTCGATCTGTCCGTCAAGCAGGCCCTCGCGCCGGAAGAACGGGTTACCCGCACTCGCGAGAAGAAGTCGTTCGAAGAGAAGCTGAAGGCGTTCATGAAGGAAAGCGAGGAACGGCTGCTCGATCTGAAGCGGAATACCGAAGCCAAACGCGGCGGCGGCAAGAAACGCCGCTAACCCCGACTGCGTCTACCCAGTCTACCCAGTCTTCCCTGTCTTCCCAGTCTCAACCCGACACATCCGGCAGCTGCTTGTGACGGGGTGACTGGGCAGACGGGGAAGACTATGCTTCAAGCAGCTCAAGTACGTCCTCGAAGGTCCGCCACACGATGTCGTCGCTTTCCAGCGTGCGTGACGTCTCGGCGATCCCCTGCCGCGACGTCAGCTCCTCGAGACGCTCTTCCATCCGCTGCAGGCGCAGCCGGATCTGGTGGAGCGCCGGGAGCGCCGGCATGGCCGGGAGCAGGAGTTTCATCTTCTCGAGCGCCTCGCGTTCCACGGCCCTCGCCCGGCGGTCCATCTCGATCGCCTCCATCTTCGAATAGCCGATCAACCCCCGGCGTGCGTCCACCGCATCTCCGGCGACCTTGCGAATCTCACTGACGACCTTCGACTCATCCATCGATCGCCGCCGTGATCTCCTGATCGCGATACTGCAGCTGATAGAGCTTCGTGTAGATACCGCCGGCGACGAGCAGGTCGCGGTGCGTCCCCTCTTCCACGATCCGGCCTTTGTGGAGCACGAGGATACGGTGTACGTTCTGGATCGTGGACAGCCGGTGGGCGATGATGATCGACGTGCGCCCGCGGAGGACCCGGCGCAGCGCGTCCTGGATGAGGATTTCCGTCTCGGTGTCCACGCTGCTCGTCGCCTCGTCGAGGACGAGCAGGATGTCCGGGTTGTGCGAGATCGCGCGGGCGAACGCGATGAGCTGGCGCTGCCCGGCCGACAGCGTGGTCCCGCGCTCCACGACGTCGCTGGCGAAGCCTTTGGGCATGCGGTCGATGAACCGGTGCGCGTTCACGAACTCCGCGGCCCGGCGGATCTCCTCGTCGGCGATCTCGTCGTTCCCCAGCCGGATGTTGGACGCGATCGTTCCGGAAAACAGGAAGACGTCCTGGAGCACCAGCCCGATGTGGCGGCGCAGGTCGCGCTGGGCGTACTCGCGCACGTCGACGCCGTCCACCAGCACCCGGCCGCGCTGCGGATCGTAGAACCGCAGCAACAGGTTGATGATCGACGTCTTGCCCGCTCCGGTGTGGCCGACGAAGGCCACGCTCTCCCCCGGCGCGATGCGGAACGAGACGCCCTTCAGCACCCACTCGTCACTGCCCTCGGGCAGCGGCGGCTCGCCGTCCCGCCGTCCGGCCGTCCGGCCAGCGGCAGGCACGCTGTCCTCGTCGGCGGAGGACGGGTACGCGAACCACACGTCCTGGAATTCGATCTCGCCCCGGACGCGCGGGAGCGGTACGGGATCGGCCCGGTCCTCTACCGTCACCGGCTCGTCAAGGATGCGGAAGATGCGCTCCGAACTCGCCATGGCGGCCTGGAGGATGTTGTACTTCTCCGCGAGGTCCTGAATCGGCCGGAAGAACCGTTCGGAATACTGGATCGCCGCGACCAGGACGCCGATCGTGACCGCGCCCTGCACCACCTGGCCGCCGCCGTACCAGATGAGCAGCGCAGTGGCGACCGCGGCGATGAACCCAACCGACGGAAAGAACAGCGCAAAGTAGCGGACCGCCCGCAGGTGGGAGTCCAGGTGGTCCCGGTTGAGGACGTCGAATTTCTCGAAGTTCCGGCGCTGCCGGTTGAACAGCTGCGCGATCGTCATGCCCATGATGTTTTCGTTGAGGTACGCGTTGATCCGGGCGATGCGGATCCGCACGGCGCGGTACGACTCGCGCGATCGCACCTGGAACCACAGCGTCATCGCGACCAGCGCCGGCAGCACGGTGAACACGACCAGCGCCAGGCGCCAGTCCAGCAGCAGCATGGCGATGATGATGCCCGCCAGCATGAAGACGTCGCCGAACACCGTCACGACGCCGGAAGTCACCATCTCGTAGAGGGTGTCCACGTCGTTGGTGATGCGGGTCATCAGGCGGCCTACCGGATTCCGCGAGAAGAAGGCCACCGACAGCCGCTGCAGGTGAGCGAACATCTCCATCCGGATGTTGTACATCACGTTCTGGCCGACGATCTGCGTGATGTAGTTCTGGGCGTAGCGGATCCCCGCGGCGAGAATCAGAGTAAGCAGATAGAGCGCGGAGATCCGCGCGAGACCGGCCATGTCGCCCGAGCTGATGTAGCGGTCGATCGCCACCTTCACGAAGTAGGGTCCGGCCAGCTCGGCCGCGGCCGCCAGCAGCAGCAGGATCACCGCGACGACGACCGCGCCGCGGTACGGACGCAGGTACGTCAGCAGCCGGCGCATCAGCCGCGCATCGTAGGCCTTCCCGAGAATCTCGTCTTCCTGGAAGTGCGTGCTCATCAGGCCTCTTCCAGCGCTTCCTCCAGCAACTGCCGCTGGTACAGCTCGGCGTACAGGCCGCCGCGGGCGAGGAGCTCGTCGTGCGTGCCGCGCTCCACGATGCGACCCTCGGACAGCACCACGATCTGGTCCGCGTGGCGGACGGTGCTCACGCGGTGTGAGATGAGGATCGCGGTCCGAGCGGCCATCACGCCGCGCAGCCTCGAGAGAATCGCCTCTTCCGTGTTGGTGTCCACGCTGCTCAGCGCGTCGTCGAGGATTAGGATCCGCGGATCCCGGGCCACCGCCCGGGCGATCGCGGCGCGCTGCTTCTGGCCGCCCGACAGCGTCACTCCCCGCTCCCCGACCAGCGTGTCGTAGCCGCGGGGGAAATCGGCGATGTCGCCCGCGATCTGCGCGACAGCCGAGGCCTCGCGCACCCGCTCCTCGTCGACGACCTCCAGCCCGTACCCGACATTCTCGCGTAGCGTCTCCGAGAACAAAAACGTGTCCTGCGGGACAAACCCGATGTGCCGGCGAAGGTCGCCCAGCCGCAGGCGGCGGACGTCCACGCCGTCGATGAGCACCTGTCCTTCCGTGACGTCGAACAGCCGCGGGATCAGGTTCACCAGGGTGCTCTTCCCCGAGCCGAGGTGTCCGACGATCGCGGTCGTCGAGCCTGCCGGGATGCGCAGGCTGACATCGCGCAGCACCGGAGTCCCGTTGTAGGCGAACGTCACGTCGCGGAACTCGATCTCCCCACGCAGCTTGTGCACCGGGCGCGCATCCGGCGCGTCGGCGATGCGCGACCGCTGGGCAAAGACCTCGTCCAGCCGCTTCATCGACGCCCGCCCCCGCTGCATCAGATTCAGGACCCACCCCAGCGCGATCATCGGCCACGACAGCAGGGCCAGGTAGCCGCTGAACTGGACAAACTGCCCCAGGGTGATCCGGCGGGCGATGACCGCGTCGCCGCCCTGCCACAGCAGCACGACCGCGGCCAGCCCCAGGAAGAACATCATCAGCGGCCACAGCGCGCCGTCGGTGCGGATCACGGCCAAGTTCCGCCGGATGTACTCGCGATTGAGGTTCGCAAACTGCTCGACTTCCTGCGGCTCCTGCGCGAACGCCTTGAGGACACGGATCCCGGAGAAGTTCTCCTGGGCCTTTGTCGAGACGGTGCTGAACTGATCCTGCACGGATTCGTACTGGCGGTGGATCATCGGTCCGAGGATCACGAACGTCAGGCTCACCATCGGCAGGATGATGATCAGAGACAGGGTCAGCGGCACGTTGATGGACAGCATGAACGCCACCGCGATGGCGGCGGTAATCAGCGTGCTGAAGAAGTGCATGATGCCCGGGCCGACGAACCGCTGCACGGTGTTCAGATCCGACACCGCGCGCGTCATCAGGTCGCCGGTGCGCGTGTGCTGGAAATACGCCTGGTGCATCCGCTGCAGATGGGCCAGGAAATCGTTGCGGATCTCGTACTCGATCCGCCGGGACGCGCCCAGGATGTGCAGCCGCCAGAAGTACCGCAGGATCCAGGCGCCGAGGTTCACGCCGATCAGCATCAGCGCATACGTCAGCAGCGCGCGGCGGTCCGTACCCGCGGTGATGGCGTCGACCGCCTTGCGCAGGATCAGCGGATCGAGCATCAGGAGCACCGAGGCGGCGACGCTGAGGGCGAAGCCGAACAGATACGCCCGGCGGTGGCGGAGAATGTACGACCACAGGCGCGGACTCACGAGAGGTTGATTATAGCGTACTCAGCGGCCCGAGGCGATGCCGAAGGCGGAGAGCACCGACAGCGCGTCCAGCGAGACCTCGACGTCGTGGTCCGGGCCCAGCGCGCTGCGCCATCCCCCGTCGGGGGCCTGTGCCTCGAGCAGGCCGCGGATGGCCCAGGCGGCCATCGGGTCGTCGGCCGATAAGCCGGCGGTGTGGAACGCGGAGAGCGCGTTCGTGAGGCGATCGACCGTCCACAACTCGACCGGGACGCGGCTCAGCGCTTCCGCCGCGTCGGCGGCGACCGCCGCGCTGCGCCCCCCCGCAAGCATCAAGACAGAGGTCTCCAGCGCCGCGGTTTCCGCGACCTCGTCGACCGGCGCGGCGCCGTCACGGTGGGCGCGCAGGAACTCAGCCGCGAGGCCGACCGCGTCCGACGACGGTCCGAGCACGCGGGCCAGGGCAATCGCGGCCACCCCGGTACAGTACCGCCGTGCGAATGGAGTGCCCGGCCGCAAGCGGGGCGGCGGGTCAAACTTGACGACGGCCGGGGATTCATCCCAGGCGCCGTCCGGCCGCTGCACCATCAGCAGAAAGCTCGCGGCGCGCTGCGCGGACGCAGCCGGCAGCATCCGCAGGTCCTCGATCCACCGCAGCGCCTTCGCCGTCGCAGCGACCGATGAGGCCCGGCCGGGGATCATGCCGTACGGGAATCCCCCGTCGTCGTGCTGGCGCGACGTTAGTGATCGCAGGATACGCGTGTCCGGCGGGTACCGCCCCAGCAGGCCCGCCAGGCGCGCCCGTTCGACGTCGTCACCGTTTTCCTGAATGGACGCCACCGCGCGGGAGAGATAGGCGGCCATCAGGAGCCCGGCCTCGGGCTTCGGGCGTCGGGCTTCGCAACAACCTGCGCGAGAGGCGAGACGGTGATTCCGGCTTCAGCAAATGCAGCGCGCACGGCATGCGCGAGCGCGACCGAGCCGGGTGTGTCGCTGTGGATGCACAGCGTGTCGGCGTGAACCGCGAGGTCAGTGCCGTCGACCGCCGTCAGCGAGTGATCGCGGACCAGCCGGACGGCGCGTTGTGCCGCCAGAGTCGCGTCGGCGATCAACGCAGCGGCGTTCTCGCGCGCGACCAGCTGCCCCGCGGGGGTGTACCCGCGGTCGATGAAGGCTTCCTCGGCCACGCGCAGGTCCATCTGACGAAGGATGTCCACCTGGGGAGAGCCTGCAAAGGCGACCACGATCAGCGAGGGGTCAACCTGTCTGATCGCCTCGCCGATCGCCGCGGCAAGGTCGGCATTTGAGGCCGCCTGGTTGTAGAGCGCGCCGTGTGGTTTGACGTGCTGCAGCACAGTCCCGACCGCTGCGGTGACCGACTGCAGGCCTCGGATCTGCGCCTCAATCTCCTGGCGGACCTGCGTCGTGGTCATCCGGAGCGCTCGCCGCCCAAACCCTGCGCGGTCGGGATACGACGGGTGCGCTCCGATGCCGACGCCATGCGCGACGGCGAGTTGAACCGTACGTCTCATCGTCCCTTCATCGCCAGCGTGACCCCCGCAGGCGATGTTGGCGGATGTCATGAGGGGCATGAGCTCGGCGTCGGTGTCCGCCCCCTCGCCCATGTCACAGTTGAGATCAATGGACGGGAACGCGGGACCGCGGGAACGCGGGATCAACGGCGGACCGGGTGTTCCTGTGGAAACGTCTCAAGATAACGCTTGGCTGCTTCCAACTTCTTGAACAGCCTG
This sequence comes from bacterium, assembly GCA_036004445.1. Lineage (GTDB taxonomy): Bacteria > Sysuimicrobiota > Sysuimicrobiia > Sysuimicrobiales > Kaftiobacteriaceae > DASXUC01. The sequence continues at coordinate 11,703 of DASYRL010000091.1, read as the reverse complement.
CTCTCCCAGTCAGGCGCAGCCAGATCGGCCTCGGGCATGAACATCAGTGCGCCGGCGCTGCCCAGCCCCAACCCGTACTCTACGCCTGCGAACGGCTCGGCCATGTACCGGACGGAGGGTTTGTCCAGGATCAGCCGAGCATCGACACGCCGGAGCACCTGCTCCAGTTTCCGCGTTGCGTCGGACTCCGGAATCATCAAACCCTATCTTACACGGGAACGCGGGAACGCGACGCGAACCAGTACGGGTATGGATTGGAAAACGCACTATCAGCAGGCGTTGACCTACGCGGAATTCCTTCAGCGCTACGGGACCGACGAGCACCGGCGCAGGTGGCAGGCCGTATATGATAAGGTGCGGGTGCCGGCCGAGCAGCGTGAGATGCTGGCTGGATTTCCCCGGCAGATGTACCTGTTGTGCCTGTCGGGGACGTGGTGCGGCGACTGCGTGCGGGAGTCCCCGATCCTCCAACGGATCGCCGAGGAGTGTCCCGTCATCGATCTCCGGTTCCTGGACCGCGACGAGAACCCCGAGCTGCGCGACGCGCTGGCGATCAACAACGGCCACCGGATCCCGGTCGTGGTGTTCCTGAGCGAAGACTACGCGGAATGCGCCCGTTACGGCGAGCGGACGCTGGCGACCTACCGGAAGATCGCGGCCGAGCGGCTGGGCGCGGCCTGTCCGACGGGAATCGTGCCCCCGGGTGAGGACTACATGGACGAGATCGTAGCGGACTGGCTGCGCGAAGTGGAGCGGGTCCAGCTCATGCTGCGGCTGTCACCACGACTGAGGGAACTGCACGGAGACTAGCCGGCTGTTCGCGGCGCCGCCTGAAGCATGCCGACCCGATTACCTTCGGTGTCCACGATCGCGACGTAGAGCCCGACGCCCGGGATGTCATCGGGTTGTCCGGGGGTCTGCCCGCCCAGCACTTTGCCCCCCGCTTCCTCGACTCGCTTCATCGCCTGCTTGATGTCGTCGACCGACACGACGACCGAGGGGTACTGCGTCTCCTTGGTCTTCTCGTAAAAGCCGCCATTGATTGCGCCGGGCTGCTTGGGGCCGTTTTCGTCGGATTCGGTCGTGGTGACGACAACGTAACTTCCCATTTCAGGGCCAAGCATCTGCGGCTGCCAGCCAAACGTCTTTGCATAGAAGTCGGCCATCCGGCTTCGATCTTCGTACGGCATCTCGAAATGAATGACCGGGTTCATTTTCATTGCGGTTCTCCCTCACCCTGACCCTCTCCCCAAGGGAGAGGGGAATTAGGATTGGCGGCTGACGCCGCCCCCACCATGAGTGGTAGCTCCAGCGGGATTCGAACCCCCGTCTGTCGCTCGCACTCGCCCTAACGCTCGGAACCTGCCATCTCTGGTAGCCCCAGCGGGATTCGAACCCGCGTCTTGGCCTTGAGAGGGCCATGTCCTAGACCGGGCTAGACGATGGGGCCGCGGCCAATCAATTATAGCGATCCCACGTGCATTGGGCAAAGGAACCCAATCTCGGGCGGAGGGGCCCAGGAGGACGCCCCCGCCCCCAGTATCTGCCGGTGTCGGAGCGGTACGGCCCTCCACCCGTGCTGCCGAAGGAACTGATGGCCAAACCGACCCACTACCCAATCTCGGGCAGTGAGTCAGTTTTGAATTGGGCCACGAAAAGGAGAAAGGGCGCCCCCGTCAGCCTCGGGCTGAAAACCAGTCCAACACACGCAGGGCACGGAGTGTGTTCCAGCGGCTCGCCGTTCCTCTCCCACCCTCCATGTCGAAGTGGACCTTGCCGGCGTGGGGTGTCGCGAGCCGCCATCGTCCGTTCTGATGCTTCCCGGCCACCAGGGCGATGGCCTCAGCCGCTCGTTCATCGGGACCGGCCCCGGCTTTCCGCAAGTAATCCAATCCCCACAGGACGTCGTAGTGCCAGCGAGTTGGAAACGAAAATTCTCTCCAGTCGCGATCGCTTTTCCGGTCACGATCGATCACTGTTCCGGTTGACAGGGACCTGAACAGCTTCCGTTCCAGCAGATACTCCTGGCCTCGGAGGCGAGCATCCCGTACTGCACGGGTGGCGCCTTTCGCCTTCTCGTATTCCAGCAGTCCTTCCAGGACGCAGATGGTGGAATTGAACGAGGACCGCGTGCTCGGTGGAGCTTCGCAGTTCCAGCCGCCATCCTGCAACTGTTCGCTGAGAAGCCGGTCGACCAGCCGGTCGCTTGCCTCGCCGAAGTACGCGCCGCAGGCGAGAACCCTGCCATTGATACAAGGTTCAACCTCGCCCTCGAAGAAGGGCGAATGGCCGTGGTACGGCCCCCAGTTGCTGTTGTCACGGACGAGGCCAATCGCCTTCCGGGCCTGCGGGCTGGCCGGGTCCAGCCCCAGTTCCCTCAGCAGCATCAGGGTTTCCATGGTGGAGGCCCAACTCTGAAAAACCCATGGGCCACCACCCCAATTCCCATCAGGTTCCTGGAGGCTGAGCAACCGGGCGCCCCAGCCTTCGACAGCGACACGAGACCGCTCGGCGGCAACAACCTCTTCGGGCTCCCCTGTGAGGTCACGCATGACCTGCCATCGAATCGCAGGGTCCGAATCAAGCAGCCAACGTATGACCGCCTTCTCTGTCACCTGCTGGCTCCTCTTCACTATCGTAAGGAAACGGTGTTGGCGGTCTTGCGCGGGGTGCAATGGTCGACTCGGGCGGCCGACCAAGAAAGGCAATAGAGCCGGGAGAACATCCGCTTCTTCATGGGCCAAGTATGACAGCTCGATCCGGTGCGGCGCTAACGGAGGAACACCGCTACCGGGCTGCGAGGGCTACCAGGGAACCGGGCTACCCGGATTTGGTGGCTTCCTGGATGTGCTGGCGCTCGACCGCTTTGCTGAGTTTCCGGAATGCCTCGTTCAAAGTCTGTCGCGCCTGCTCGCGGTCGTTCAACTTGTCCACGGGAATGGTCGCGTCGTGCTTCAGCGTGCCCCGCACGAACTGCACGCGCAGCTGACCCGGCTCGGACTCGGAGAGTTCCCCGATGGCAATGTCATCGCGTCCCAGCCCGCCGAGATGCTCGGTAAGCAGCTTCCGATAGTTCTCCAGCTCGTTGTCCTTCATGGCGATCCCTCCTCTACCGCCGTCCTTTTTCCCCATTGACACCTCGATCGGAACCTCCAACACAGGAGGTTCCGATCGAAATAGGGAAACGATAGGAACGCCTGTTCGCGCCCTCATCTGGAGTCTTCGTATGGTCGTAGGGTACGCTACCGACCTGGCGTACGTCCTCACCGCGATCTGGGAGTCGTTCCCCCCGCGGCGGATGATTCGATGGTGGGCGCAGCGCCGGTACCGCCACCTGGCATCGCGCTACGACGGCCAGGTCATCGGACGCCACGCGGAGTACAGCGCTCCGCTGGTTGCGGCGTTGGCACAGATTACCCACGCTCCCCGGCACGTCCTGGACGTGGGCACCGGCACCGGATTCGCCGCGCGGACCGCCGCACAGGCCTTCCCGACCGCGGCGGTCGTCGGATGCGACCTGTCATCGGACATGCTGGAGCGAGCCCGGGCGCGCGCCAGCCGCGTTGGTTGGGTCCGGTGCGACGGCACGAAGCTGTCGTTTCGCAGCGGCGCGTTCGATCTCGTGATCGTGAACAACGCGCCGCCGCCGGTCCGAGAGCTGGCGAGGGTGATCCGCCCGGGCGGTGCCATCGTCATCGGGCTGTCCAGCGGAGCAAAGCTGCCGGAGTGGGCGATCACCCGGCTGTCAGGGAAGCTGCGAATGCTGGGATGCGAGGACATCGTCTACGATTTCGCCGGTGACGGACTGTATGTCGTTGCCCGCAAGGGGGCGGACGCCGCCGCATGAAAGTTTCTGTCATCATTCCGGCGCTCGATGAAGCCCACACGGTGGGCCAGGTCGTCGACGCCGCAAAGCGGGCGCCGTCGGTGAGCGAGGTCATCGTAGTCTCCGACGGGTCTCGTGATGCGACCGCGGAGGCAGCCCGCCAAGCAGGCGCGGACCTGGTGATTGAGCTGTCGAAAACCGTCGGCAAAGGCGGCGCCGTGATGGCCGGCGTGGATCTCGCCCACGGCGAGGCGATCGTGTTCCTGGATGCCGACCTCATCGGCCTGCAGTCCGAACATATTGAGACGCTCGTGCAGCCGATCTTGCGCAATGAGGCCGATATGGTCGTCGGCCTGCTGGGGGAGGACCTGCTGCAGATGGTCGCGCCATACCTTGCAGGCCAGCGGGCCCTCTCCCGCTCACTGCTGCTTCGGGCGCCTGACCTGCGCCACCGCGGGTTCGCCCTTGAGCACACTCTGTCGAGGGCGGCGCGGCGGCAGAAGTGGCGGGTTCGGTCGGTGGACTTGGAGGGCGTTTCGCACCGGTCGAAAGCGAAGAAGTACGGGCTGGTCCGGGGCTACCGGTTCAAACTCCAGGCGACGCGCGATCACCTCGTCAGCCGCAAGCGGCAGCCGAGGCGGCTGTTTGGCTGGGGGCGCGGGGCGACTGGAGTGGTCATCGTACTCATCGCATACGGAGTGGCCGGATTGTTCATCCCCAACACGTTTGCCGGACATCTGGACGCCATGCGGCCGCCTACCGCGGCCGACCGCATCCTGCTGGTGGTGGCCCACAACGACGACGAGATCATCGCTGCCGGCGGCTACCTGAGCAGTGCCGTCGCCGCGGGCAGCCAGGTCACGGTGGTCGTTGTGACCAACGGGGACGGCAACAAGTTCTCCGCGGCCGTCCTCAGCCGGCGTGTGCGCCCCGGCCCGCGCGAGTACATCCGCGAGGGGGAAGTACGCCAGCAGGAATCGCTCTCCGCCCTGCAGCGGCTGGGCATCGCCCCCGCTCAGGTCGTGTTCCTCGGGCTCCCCGACCGCGGCATGAACGATCTCCTCACTGTGCACTGGTCTCGGCTCGCGCCGTACGTCTCGCCCTTCACCCGCACGTCCGCGCCCCCCTACTCGGGAGCCTACCGGCCGAAGATGCAATACGCGGGTGAGGACGTCCATGCGATCCTGGCCGAAATCACCGAGCGTGCGGCGCCGACCATCGTGCTCTTCCATTCCGACCTCGACGAACACGCAGACCACCAAGCGCTCAACGCGTTCGTCACGATGGTGTTGGATGATCTGGCCCAGCGTTCGCCGGCGATCCGCCCGCGGCGGTACACGTTCGTGATCCATGCGACGGACTACCCGCGTCCGCTGCGGTACTCACCGAAGTCCGCACTGCTCCCACCGCCGCACATCCGCGTCGATGGGCGCTGGGTGCGGTTCGATCTCACCCCCGCCCAGGTCGCGGCGAAGACAAATGCCATGCACGCCTACCGCAGCCAGTACCAGAGCCCGTACCTGCGCCTGCTCCTGAACAGCTTCATCCGCCGGAACGAACTGTTCATTGAGGAAACCGAGTCCCCCCTCCGCTGACGCGCACCGGCGGGGAATCCTGCAGGTCGCGGCGGCCGCCCTGCTGTGGGGGAGTCTGGGCGTCGCCGGCAAGTTTGCGTTCGAGGCCGGCCTGACGCCGCTGGCGGTTGCGTTTTACCGGGCGACGCTGGCGTTCCTCGTCGTCGCCGCGGTCGCGGTGCTGGGGATGCCCGCCGCCCTGCGGATCCGCCGCGCGGATCTGTGGTTGTTTGCGCTGTTTGGCTTCATCAGCATCGCGGTGTTCTTCTTCGTCTACCTGTACGCGGTCAGCAAAACCACGGTGGCAACGGCCGCCATCCTGTTGTACACGGCGCCGGCGTGGGTGCTGGTCCTGTCGCGGCTCCTGTTTGACGAACCGCTCACGCGTCCCAAGCTGTGGGCCGTGGCGCTCACTTTTCTCGGCTGCCTACTGGTCGTGCGCGGATACGATCTTGCGGCGCTGCGGCTGACGCTCTCCGGGATCCTCGCCGGTCTCGCGTCGGGATTGACCTACGGCCTGTACAGCATCCTCGGCAAAACAGCCCTGCGGCGGTACCCTCCGCAAGTGACGCTGACGTACGCCCTGGGATTCGGGAGCGTCTTCCTGGGGCTGGCGGTGGTCGCAACGGGACAGCTGAACGCGCAGACCCTGCGCGCGGGGTGGCCGATCATCGCCTATCTGGGGCTGGTCACCACGCTGGTCGCACAGTTTCTGTACTTGAGCGGGCTGCGCCACGTTGAGGCGGGGCGGGCGAGCCTGATCGCCACGCTGGAACCGGTCGTCGCGGCGCTGCTCGGCTTCGTACTCCTGCGGGAACGGTTGGATCCGATTCAGATCGCCGGCGGAGCGGCCGTTCTCAGCGGAGTGCTTATGGTACGGCGAGCTCCCGTGCCACCCGCCGAATTGCCACCATCAGGATAGCCGTGCCGATGCTGAGCACGATCGCCGTCGCGACGAACGGCGCCCGCTCGCCGACGGTGTCCCACAGCACACCGCCGAGCAGCGGCCCCAGCACGAGCCCAATCCCCTCGGCCGTCTGCGCGGCGCCCATCGCCAGGCCGATCCGGCCGGGTGGAGCGAGTTCGCTGACCAGTGCGTGCCATGCCGGCGACGAGAGCGTGTATCCCGCTCCGACCAACACCGCCGCCACACCCAGCAGCTCGAGCCGGGCCGTCAGCGGCAGCAGCCACATCCCCACGGTGGCCACCACCATCCCCCAGATGACCGCCGGGACTTTCCCCCAGCGGTCGGCGACACGCCCCGCGGGGATCGAGGCCGCCGCGACGGTGAGCACCGCGGCGAGGAACAGCGTGCCGATGAGCTGTTCGGGAAACCCGAGCACGCGCTTGGCGTAAATGACGAGAATCGGCGCGAGCACTCCAACCCCAAACATTTGCACGAAGGCCACGATCAGCATCGCGAACAGCGTCGGCGACATCCGCGCGCCGACGACCACGTCGCTGAGGTGCGGGCTGACGCCGGCGTCGTCCGCATGCGGCCGGCGAACGTCGTCGATCCCACGCAGCAGGAAGGCCGCAAGAACCGCCGCCGCCGCGAGGATGGCGCTGGCCACGTAGAACCCGATGTGGTACGACCCGGTGAATCCGACCACCAGCAGCCCCAGCGACGGACCCAACGCGAGGCCGGCGAGAAAGAAGGAGTTCAGCGTCCCCATCGCAGTGGCCCGCTGACCCACCGGTGAGGTGTCGGCGATGGCCGCGGCAGATGCCGGCCACAGCGCCGATGACCCCGTCCCATCGACCAGCCGCAGAGGCACGAACAGGGTCGGAACACGGAGGACGGACATCAGCAGAGGGGCGAGGCTGCTCAGCAGGAGGCCGACGATGATCAGCGGCCGGCGGCCGACGCGGTCGGCGATCGTTCCCCACACCGTCTTCGCGAGCGTCTCGACCAGCGCGAAGGCCGCTACGACGACGCCGACCAACCGCACGCTGGCGCCCAGCCGCTCCGTGAGGTGGAGGGGCAGCAGTGGAATGACCGTCGCAAACCCCAGTTCGGCCAGACCCAGGACGATGGAGATCCGCAGCACCAGCCCGCGCGGCGTCACCGGTGCACGCCTGTACCACTCGCTTTGCTCGGGTACAGGCCATGGGCGCGCGCCAGCGCGGCGTTGTGCGCAGCGGTCTCGACCCGATCGGGCAGCGGCGCCAGCACCATCTCCGGGTCGCGGGACCGCAGTGCGGCGCCGATGAGGTGATCGGTGAGGACGGGATTCTTGGGGAGCAGCGGCCCGTGCAGGTACGTCCCGTACACGTGTCCGGAAACGGCGCCTTCGGTGCGGTCCTCCCCGTTGTTGCCGTACCCGGACAGCACGACCCCCAACGGCCGCGCAGAGGGACCGAGCCGCGTCCGCCCGCCGTGATTCTCGAATCCCACCAGGGTGGCGCCGCCGAGCAGCGCCGACCGAATGACGATGTTCCCGATCAACCGCTGCGCTGCCGGACCCGGATGCTCGGTCGTCAGATCCAGCAGGCCCACTCCGAGGAGGTCTTCGCCTTCTGCCGGACGGTAGTATCGGCCCAGCAGCTGGTAGCCGCCGCAGACGGCGAGAACGACGGCGCCGCGGCCCGCGGCGTCGCGCAGGGCCGCTCCTTTGGATTCGCGCAGATCCTGCGCGGCCAGCCGCTGCTGGCGATCTTCGCCGCCGCCGAGGAAATACAGATCGTGACCGCCGGACGGCACCGCGTCGTGCAGTCCGCGCTCGTCGACACGGACCTCGATCCCCCGCCACCGCGCTCGCGCAGAGAGGGCCATCAGGTTTCCTCGGTCACCATACAAGTTCAGCAGGTCAGGGTAGAGGTGGCAGATTCTTAGTTCCATCAGGGTGCCCACTATAACACAGTGCATCGTCAATCGTGAATCGCAGTGAATTCAGGCACCAGCCGTCGATTCACCATTCACGATTCACTATTCACGAGATCATTGTTCCCAGAACCGTCTCACAAGTCCTCGCTTTTGGAGGACGCGCCTGAGTTCGAGCATCGCCGTGTACGTTGGCAAGACAAAGAGACGGCGCGCGGGGCCGGCGGCCATCGCGGCGGCGTCGAGCCCCGCGGCGATCGAGGGCACGGTCGTCACGCGCGCCTCGTCGATCCCCGCATACCTGAGGCGCAGCGCCATGTCTTCGGCCCGCAGGCCGCTGACGACGATCGGCGCGGCTCCCGGCGCCAGCATCTCGAAATCGACGTCCCACAACCAGGAAATGTCGCGGCCGTCGGCGGTCAGATCGTTGATGGCGATCATCACCACTCTGTCGCCGGGCTCGCGCAGCACCGTGCGGAGGACCTCGTTGAATCCGGCGGGATTCTTGGCCAGCAGCACGACGGCCTGATGGCCGTTCAGGCGCACGGCCTCCGCGCGTCCGAACGCGGGCGTAAACGTCCCGATCTGACGCGTGATCGTCTCGAAGGGTACGTTCAGCCGCAGGCACGCCGCCGACGCGGCGAGCACGTTGTGGATATTGTAGACTCCCGGAAGCGGCGTCCGCACCCGCTGGGTGCCGGCAGGGGTCTGGAGCGTGAACTCCGTTCCCTCGATGCCCAGCATGCGGACATCCGTCGCCACGACGGCTGGTTCCGGGCGCCGCCAGCCGCAGCCGTCACAGCGGTACAACCCCATGTGCCCGAAGAAGACCGCATCGTACACGTACCGGCTGCCGCACCGATAGCAGTAGCGCGCGTCGGCCGCGTGTTCGACGACTCCGATCCCGCACGACACGTCGGCGATGCCGAAGGCGACCCGCGGTCCCCCATAACCGGTACCGACATCGGCTACCAGCGGGTCGTCCGCGTTGAAGATAACGGCGGTCGCTCCGGCGGCGCCCGACAGCGCCCGCTGCCACCGGCCGGCGACGATGTCGATCTCCCCGTAGCGGTCGAGCTGATCTCGAAAGAGGTTCGTGAGGACGATGCTGCGGGGAGCGAGCGGGCCGCTCACTACCGGCAGCGTCGCCTCGTCGACCTCGAAGACCCCCAGGTCGCCGCGCAGGCGTCCCTGTGCGGTCGAATGTTGGACCAGCGCGGCCGCGATGCCCGTCGCCAGGTTGGCGCCGGCGCGGTTGTGGACGGGCGTCAGCCCCGCGGCCTGGACAACGTGACTGATGAGGCGGGAGGTGGTGGTCTTACCATTGGTACCGGTGACGATAACGACCCCGGCACTCAATCGACGGGCGAGGCGGCGCACGACGCCGGGCTCGATGGCCTGTGCCACGCGGCCAGGCATTGTCGTGCCGCCTCCAAGACGGAGGAGCCTGCTCAAACCGGCCGTCGCCTTGCCCAGCGCGATGGCGGAACTCAGTCGGAAGTCCACCTACACAACCTACACGACCTACACAACCTACACAACTCACTACCAGCCAGGCTTGAGCAGTTTGATTGTGTAGGTTGTATGAGTCGTAGGTTGTGTGAGTTGGTCTTAGAAGCGCCGGGCTCCGTAGTACCGGGCTTTGTAGTAGCGGTAGTCCAGCGAAGTAATGCTCACGCGGCCGATCCCCGACGAGGAGTGCATGAACAGGTTGTTTCCGATGTAGATCCCCGCGTGGCTGGGACCCCGGCTCACGGTCTGGAAGAACACGACGTCGCCAACCTGGAGCCGGCTGCGCGACACCGGCCGGCCGGTCGCAAACATGGCAAACGTCGTGCGCGGGACCTGCACACCGACGCGGTTCAGCGCGTAGTTGACGAAACCCGAGCAGTCAAACCCGCGCGGAGTAGTCCCACCCCAGCGGTAGCGCACGCCGAGCACGCGGACGGCGTTCTGCTGGAGCGCCGACGCCCACTTCTCGCCGCGCGAGGGGATCGCGCTGCGCGGCAGCAGGCGCGCGGGGGCGATCGCGGTGCTCGGAAATACTCGCAGAGCCGGCACCGGGCGCAGCCTTGCCGGAGCCGGCGGCGAAACGACTGAAGGCTGCGCGGCGGGTTTCGGCGCCTGAGTCGCCGGCTTTGGTTTCTGCACCGCGGGCTGTGGCTTCCGCGCGGCCGGCTTCGGCGCGCGCACCGCCGCCGGCGCCGCGCCGGGAACTTTCAGCCGCTGGCCGAGCTGCAGCGCATCGGGGTTCCGGAGACCGTTCAGGGTGATCAGCGCGTCCACCGTGGCGTGATACCGCGATGCGATCGTCCACAGCGTGTCCCCGCTCGTGACGATGTGCCATCCCCACGTCGCTGCGCTCCTCGCAGGCGCGGAGCGCGCCGACGGGCGCGGAACGGACTGAACCGCAGCGGGCCGCGCGGCACCGCTTCCGGGGATAATCAGCCGCTGGTCGAGTTTCAACGCGTTGGGATTGGCAAGCTGGTTCGCGGCCACGATGGCATCAACGGACACGTCATACTTGGACGCGATCACCCAGAGGGTATCGCCGTTCTGCACGACGTGAGTGCGGACCACCGGGCGGGAGGCGGCGGCCGGAGCAGTGCCGGCGCCTGACGTCCGAACCGGAATGGCCAGCCGCTGCCCGAGGTGAAGCGCATCGGGGTTCGGCAGCCGGTTGGCGGACTGCAGCGCGTCAACGGAGACGCCGAACCGTAGGGCAATCCCCCACAGCGTGTCGCCAGGCTGGACGATGTAGGATTGGGCGGCTACCGCGGTTGTGATCGGAACGAGCAGGATCAGTCCGATCACCACGGCAACCACCGGCAGGACGCGATGGGTCATCCGTGCACCTGTCTCGCCAACTGGTGTCTGTTCCGTACCACCCTTCCGGCGTCATTAGACGCACACAATCAGCCAATCGTAGTTCGCGGAGCGGGGAAAATTCCCTTTGCGTTGTCTGGTGAAGAGGTTCTGTTATAATAGGGCGACGATGGAGGAGGGTACAGGGCCTTGGTGCACATGAAGGTGCGGGGCGTGGCACTGGACCAGCAGATGAACCCTGTCGTCCTGCTGGTCGATCAAGGCGAAGCGATGGCCCTCCCCATCTGGATCGGCCAGGCCGAGGCCACCGCCATCGCCATGGAGCTGCAAGGCGTCAAACCCCCGCGACCGATGACCCACGATCTGCTCCGCGCCGTGCTGACCGAACTCACCGTCAACGTCGTCCGCGTCATCGTCACCGACGTGAAAGACAGCACGTACTACGCGGAAGTCCACCTCGCGAGCAACGGCACCGATCTCGTCGTCGACTCGCGACCCAGCGACGCGATCGCCCTCGCGCTGCGGGCCGAGGCGCCGATCTTCGTCAGCGACAAGGTCGCCCAGCAGGCGATCGTGCTGAAGAAACCGCTCGATGAAGAGATGGAAGAGTTCCGCAAGTTCCTCGAGAAGGTCAAGCCTTCGGACTTCAAGGG
>DASYRL010000090.1:0-22591 GCA_036004445.1 bacterium | reverse complement strand
GGAACTGGTTTCTGGATGGGGCTGGTGGAGGGCCGCGGAGCGGACATGGCGGCGAGTTGTCGCCGCCGTGCGCGAGGGCCGCGTCGCGAAGGGCGGAGCCTCAGCACGCCGCGAGGTGAGAGGGGCACAGCGTAGGACGTCGCCCGCGGACGGGCTGAGGGGGCCCGGAGCAGCGTGCCCGGCCGTCGTGCAGGCCGGGCGAGCCCAGCCGATCGTGGCTGGGCGAACCCGAGCGCTACGCCCGGCGGGCGAGCCGCCCAGGGAGCGGAGCGGCCCTCCACCAGCCCCCAGAAACAGGGTCGGCCTTGACGCCACATGGGCGGGAGTCGTAGGCTGGGATTGATGAGGACTGGTGGCCTGACCACTGCGCCGCTGTTCCAGCCCGTCCGCCGCAGCCGGCTGTACGAGGACATCGTCCGCCAGATCCAGGACCTCATCGCCGACAAACACCTCGCCCCCGGTGACCGCCTCCCCGGGGAGCGCGAGCTGGCCGACGTCCTCTCAGTCAGCCGCGCGTCGGTCCGCGAAGCCCTGCGGGTTCTGGACTACCTCGGCGTTGTCGAGGTGCGGCCGGGCGAGGGCACGTTCGTGGCGTCGACACCCCCTGCCCCGCTCGACCCCTCGGTGTACCGTCTGCTCCGGGAGCGAACCTTTCTGCTGGACGTCCTGGCCGCGCGTCGCGTGGTCGAGGATGAAATCGTGCGCCTGGCGGCGCGGGCGGCGACGCGCGACGACTTCGACGCCCTCGAGCAGTATCTGGAAACGCGGGAGCACGAGCTGGCGGGCGGCCGTCAGGACGTCGCCGGCGATCTGGCGTTCCACGCCATGCTCGCCGACACATCCGGCAGCGCCGTGCTGGGCAGCGTCATGCGGTACCTCAATGAACTCTGGCTGCGGTCGCGAGAGAAAACCGGCCGCAAGGAGACCAGCCCGCACAAGGCCCACCAGTACCATCGCCAGGTCCTGGCGGCGCTGCGGCGCCGGCAGACGACGGCGGCGCGGCAGGCGATGCGTCGCCACCTGGACGACATGCGGGCACAGATCGATCATCGCAGTTGAAGAAGGGGTGGTGAGCGCAGTGGCCAAGACACGGATGGAGCGTGACTCGCTCGGCGAGCTGGAGGTCCCCGACGACGCCTACTACGGCGTGCAGACCGCGCGCGCGCTGAGGAACTTCCCGATCAGCGGGATGCGGTTCCCACGGCCGTTCATCCGCGCGCTGGGCCTCATCAAGCGCGCCGCCGCGGAGGTGAACGTCGCGTTGGACTTGCTGGGCCGCCGCGAGGGCGAGGCGATCATCCGCGCGGCGGGCGAGGTGGCCGACGGCGCCCTGGACGGGGAGTTCGTGCTCGACATCTACCAGACCGGCTCGGGCACGTCCACCAACATGAACGCCAACGAGGTCATCGCGAACCGGGCGGCCGAACTGCTCGGCCATCCCCGTGGCGGCAAGCACGTGCACCCCAACGACCACGTGAACATCTGCCAGTCCAGCAACGACGTCATCCCCACGGCCATCCACCTCGCGGCGTTGCTCGAACTCCGCGACCGCCTGCTGCCCGCGATGGACACGCTGCGCGGGGCGCTGGCGGCGAAGGCAAAAGAATTCTATCCGGTCGTCAAGACCGGCCGCACCCACCTGATGGACGCGACCCCGATCCGGCTGGGCCAGGAATTCGACGGCTACGCCGGGCAGGTAGAGCGGGCCGTGCGCCGGCTGGAGGTCGCCTCCGACGACCTCCGCGAGGTGCCCCTCGGCGGCACCGCGGTGGGGACGGGCACCAATGCGCACCCGGCGTTCGCACACCGCGTCTGCGCGCGGCTGGAAGAACTCACCGGGATCCGGCTGCGAGAGACGTCGAACCATTTTCAGGGCCAGGCGGCCCTCGACGCGCTCGTATTCGCGTCGGGCACGCTGCGCACGTATGCGACCGCGCTGATGAAGATCGCCAATGACATCCGGTGGATGGGCTCCGGTCCGCGCGCGGGGCTGGCCGAGCTGCAGCTCCCCGCCGTGCAGCCCGGCTCGTCCATCATGCCCGGAAAGGTCAACCCGGTCATCGCGGAATCGGTGCTGCAGGTGTGCGCCCAGGTCCAAGGGAACGACCTCGCCGTGGCCCTGGGCAACCAGTGGGGCAACTTCGAGCTGAACACGATGATGCCGCTGATCGCGCACAACCTGCTCCGGTCGATCGAGCTGCTCGCCGCGGTCTCGGCCAACTTCGCGACCCAGTGCATCACCGGGCTGCGGGCCACGCCGCGGGCGGGCGAGCTCGTCGAGCGCGGGCTGATGCTGGCCACTGCGCTCGCGCCCGTCGTCGGGTACGACAAGGCCGCCGAGGTCGCCAAGCTCGCGGCCGCCACGGGACGGTCCATCCGTGAGGTGGCCGGCGAGCAACTGGGGCTCTCCGACGCGCAGCTGGCCGAGATCCTCGACGCCGAGGCGATGACCGCGCCGGGCCTGCGCGGCGGTCCCGGAGGAGGAGGCTAGGAGAACGCAGCGCGCGGCCCGAACGACGTGACACCGAGGTGATGGGGGAATGATCAGGAACGTGCTGCGCAGCGAACGCGGGGCCGTCAGCGCACCGATCACGCTCCGGCGAGACGCCTGGTGGGTGGAGACCCTGCCGACGATCCTGCTCCTGGGCGGGTTTACCCTCTACGCATTCTACGTGATCTTCGTCAACGCGCACTATTACGTCGAGCCGTACCTCTCACCGTTTTACTCCCCCTGCATCGCCGCGAACTGCCAGCATCAGACCCTGCCGCTGATCGGATCGTGGTGGACGCTGTCGCCCGCCCTGCTGGTCCTCTGGGCGCCGCTGGGATTCCGGGCCACCTGCTACTACTACCGGAAGAGCTACTACCGCGCGTTCTTCCTATCTCCGCCCGCCTGCGCCGTCCACGATCTGCCCGTGTCGAGGGGCTACGCCGGAGAAACGCGGTTCCCGTTCATCCTGCAAAACGTGCACCGCTACTTCTTCTGGATCGCCCTGCCGGTGCTCGCGTTTCTGTGGTGGGATGCGCTGCTGGCATTCCGCTTCCCGACCGGGTTCGGCGTCGGCGTGGGGACGGTGGTCATGCTGGTGAACGTGGTGCTGCTGTCCGCATACTCGTTCTCGTGCCACTCATGCCGGCATATCTGCGGCGGCGCGCTGAATACGTTCACGCGCGCGCCCATGCGCTGGAGGTTGTGGCAATTCGTCAGCCGGCTCAATGAGCGCCACGGACCCATCGCCTGGGTGAGCATGGTCTCCGTGGCTCTCACCGACGTCTACATCCGACTCGTGGCGATGGGCGTGATCCACGACGTGAGGCTGTTCTGATGGCGGCTCGTGAGCCGATTGACACGCACGAGTACGACGTCGTCGTCATCGGTGCCGGCGGCGCGGGGCTGCGCGCGGCCATCGAGGCATCGGCGCAGGGAGCCCGCACCGCGCTGATCTGCAAGTCGCTGCTAGGCAAGGCGCACACGGTGATGGCCGAAGGCGGCGCCGCCGCGGCGCTGGGCAACGTGTGGCCCGAGGACAACTGGCAGGTGCACTTCCGGGACACGATGCGCGGCGGCAAACTCATCAACAACTGGAAGATGGCGGAGATCTTCGCCAAGGAAGCGCCCGATCGCGTCCTCGAGCTGGAGGAGTGGGGCGCGGTCTTCGACCGCACCAGGGATGGCCTGATCAGCCAGCGCGACTTCGGCGGCCACCGCTACGCGCGGCTGGCGCACGTCGGCGACCGCACCGGCTTGGAAATCATCCGGACCCTGCAGTACAAGCTGATCTCCATGCCCGTCGACGTGTTCATGGAGTGCACGGTCACGCGCTTGTTCACCGAGGGCGGCCGCATCGCCGGAGCCTTCGGCTACCGTCGCGACACGGGCGCGTTTCTGGTCTTCGGGGCGAAGGCCATCGTGCTGGCGACCGGCGGGCTGGGCAAGACCTGGAAGCACACCTCGATGTCCTGGGAGTCCACCGGCGACGGAGTGGCCCTGGCCCTCGACGCGGGCGCGGACCTCATCGACGTGGAGATGGTGCAGTTTCACCCCACCGGGATGATCTGGCCCCCGGGGGCGCGGGGGATCCTCGTCACCGAGGGCGTGCGGGGAGACGGCGGCGTGCTGCGCAACGCCAAGGGTGAGCGGTTCATGTTCAACTACGTCCCGGAGTTCTTCAAGAAGGAGACCGCCGATACCGAGGCCGAGGGCGACCGCTGGTACACCGACAAGACCAACCGGCGGCCCCCCGAGCTCCTCCCGCGCGACGAGGTGACGCGGGCGATCTACGCCGAGGTGAAAGCCGGCCGGGGCAGCCCACACGGCGGCGTGTTTCTGGACATCGCCACGCGGCGCAGCGCGGAGTACATCCGCAAGCGCCTGCCGTCGATGTACCACCAGTTCATGGAGCTCGCCGGCGTCGACATCACGAAGGCTCCGATGGAAGTCTATCCCACCTGCCACTACAGCATGGGCGGCGTGCGGGTGGACGCGGAGACCGAGGAGACCACGGTCCCCGGGCTGTTCGCCGCTGGAGAACTCGCCGCCGGGCTGCATGGTGCGAACCGGCTGGGCGGCAACTCATTGACCGACATCCTGGTCTTTGGCCGCCGGGCCGGGCTCTTCGCGGCGCAGCACGCGAAGACGGTGCCCGGCACGCCACCGGCGAGCGCCGCGGCGATCGACGAGGCGGCGGCGGAGCTGCTGATCCCGTTTGAGGCGGCCGGGGGCGAGAACCCCTATGCCATCCAGTCGGAACTCCAAGAAACAATGCAGGATCACGTCGGCATCTACCGCGACGAGGCGGGCATGAAAGAAGGACTGCGGCGAATCGAGGCGCTGAAGCCGCGCGCACAGCACGTGAAGGTCGAGGGCCCGCGCGAGTACAATCCCGGCTGGCATGCCACGCGCGATCTGTACTCGATGCTCACCGTCGCCGAGGTCGTCACGCGGGCGGCGATCGAGCGGACGGAGACGCGGGGAGGCCACAGCCGCACGGACCACCCGAAGGCGCAGCCCGCGTGGGAAGGAACGAACCTCGTCGTTCGCAAGCGGAACGGGGAGATCACCCTGGATCACGTGCCCATCCCGGCCATGCCCGCTGAGCTGTCGGCGCTGCTGGAGGTCAAATAGATGAAACCCGGCGAGACCGTGCACCTGCGCGTCTGGCGGGGAACCCGCACAGGCGGTGAGTTCAAGGGATATGACGTGACGGCGACCGACGGCATGGTCGTCCTTGACGCGCTGCGCGCAGCCCAGGCGACCCAGGCGCCGGATCTGGCGATCCGCTGGAACTGCAAGGCGGGCAAGTGTGGGTCGTGCAGCGCCGAGGTCAACGGCCATCCCCGGCTGACGTGCATGACGCGGCTGGAAGAGATCCACGACGAGGGACCGGTCACCGTTGCGCCGATGAAGACGTTCCCGGTCATCAAGGATCTGGTGACCGACGTATCGTGGAACTACGAAAAGGCGAAGGAGATCCCGCCGTTCACGCCGGGGCCAAAGCCGCCGGACGGCAAGCGCCGTATGTACCAGGAGGACGTGGAGCGGATCCAGGAGTTCCGCAAGTGCATCGAGTGCTTCCTGTGCCAGAACGTCTGCCACGTCATCCGCGATCATCCGGACAACAAGCCGGCGTTCAGCGGCCCACGCTTCCTCATCCACCTGGCGAACCTGTCGATGCATCCCTGGGACACCGTCGACCGGACCGAGTTCGTGAAACGGCAGGCCGGCATCGGCTTCTGCAACATCACGAAGTGCTGCACCGAGGTCTGCCCGGAGAGCATCCGCATCACCGACAACGCGATCATCCCGCTGAAGGAGCGGGTGGTCAGCCGGGACTACGACCCGATCCTGTGGCTCTGGCGGAAGGTGACCGGCCGGGCGAAGTGATCCGCGAACGTCGGGCGGTCGGCTGTGATCGGCTGTGGGCGGCGGCCGCCCCACTCACCCGCCGCCGTGACCATCCGGCCGAGGATCCCTGGGATGTTGCATCAGCGCCTGCTGCCGACGAGTTGGGGAGTCGGTTCCACAGGAGCCGGTTCCTCGTTTGTATCGAGATCGTAGAGCGAGCGGTAGCGGGATGCGATGAAGATCACGGCCAGCGCCATGAGCACGGCGCTGATGGCAATCGCCATCGGCGCGCCCAGCGCGTTGGCCAGCACGCCCGCGAGGAGCGCGTTGGCCGGCCCGCCCCCGATCAGCGCCATCGTGTACAGGCTCATGATCCGCCCGCGCAGCGCGTCGGGCGTGTAGGCCTGGATCGTCGAATTGGTCGTGGCCAGGAACGCCATGATGGCGCCGGCCGTGGCGGCGGTGATCACCATCGACAGCAGCAGGGTCCGGCTCAACGAGAACAGCACTAAGCCCGCGGCTCCCGCCAAACCGAAGCCCGCGATGATCCGGCCCGGCCGGCGCGCCCTGCCGAGAGTGGCCACGGTCAGCGCACCCAAGGTCGCGCCGACCCCCGCGGCGCCGGTCAGGAACCCGTTCTCGCGCGGGCCGCCCCCCAGCACCTGGCTGGCGATGACCGGCATCAGCACGATGTACGTGAAGGCGAAGGTCCCGACCAGCGCGACCATCAGCAGCAGCGCGAAGATCAGGGCATGATGGCGTGAGTAGTCCAGTCCCTCGCGGACCTGATGCCAGACCGCCCGCCGCGGTCCCGGCGTGACCGGCTCCGGCCGGATGATGCTCAACGGGTAGAGGATGGCCAGGAACGAGACTGTGTTCAGCAGAAAGCACCAGGCCGGGCCTGCGGCCGCGTAGAGGAGCCCCGCCAGCGGCGGTCCGATGACGCGGGCCCCATTGAAGGCCGTGGAGTTCAGCGCGATGGCATTGCTGAGGTCCTCGCGCGACACCAGCGACGGCACCAGCGACTGGCGCGTCGGGGCGTCGACGGCGATGATCGCGCCGCTGAACAATGCCAGCAGGTAGATGTGCCAGACTTGGAGCCACCCACCGAAGGCCAGGACGGTCAGGATCGCTGCCTGCAGCGTGAACAGCGACTGCGTGGTGAGCAGGAGGCGCCGGCGGTCCACACGGTCGGCGATGGCGCCGCCGACGAGCGAGAGCAGCATCGACGGCAGCCCGAAGAACAAGGTCGTCAGCGTCGTGGCCAGCGGCGACCGCGTCAACTCCCAGACGAGGTAGCTCTGCGCGGTGCCCTGCATCCAAGTCCCGATGAGCGAGACGAGCGAGCCCGTCCAGAACAGCCGGTAGTTCCGGTGGCGCAGCCCCGAAAATGTCGACAGACTGCTGAGCGATCTCACGGAGTCTGCAGGGTCAGCTTGGACAGCAGGGCCTCGACGTCGCGCCGGAAGATGCGGTAGACTTTCCCGAGCTTCGCGGCCGGCAGCCAGCCGAGCCGGATATACTTGTACACCGTGACCTTGTGGACCTGAAGGTACTCCGCGGCTTGCTCGACCGTGAGCAGTTCGCGCTCGGTCCCTTCGCGCTCTTGCGTCAGCCGTTCCATGCTTCGCCCCCGCGCATTCGATTGTTTTTCAGCAGGTCGCCCACTCGCGCGCTGATCTCGTCGCCGATCTCGGGTCGCCGCTGATAGTAGTTCTTGTTCTGCCGCTCCACCACGCGCACCAGATGCGCGGCGCGCAGCAAAGCCAGGTGGTGGATGGCCGTCACGTGGGACACGCCCAACCGGTTGGCGATCTCCTGGAGATACATCTCACGGTCGCCGAGCAGCTGCAGGATCCGCAGCCGCGTATCGTCCCCCAGCGCCTTGAACAGGCGGGTGAGCTCGCGCGATCCCGCGGCGGGTTCGGCGGCGTCGACGTCCACCGGGTAGACAAACACTCGCACGCCCGGGTACTCGCTGATGAGATTGTACGGCCGGAAGTAGTACGTCGGGGCGAGCACGACGTGCGTGACGTCGCTGTCCGGGCTGATGGTGAAACCGCCGCTGGCCCGCTCCACGAGGTCCAGCGGAGACAGCACGGCAGCCAGCGCCTGCTTGGCCTCCACATCGGCCCGCAGGATCGGGACGACCGCCGCCTCTTCCTGCCGGTAGACGCGCTCGTAGAAACCGGTCAGCAGCCCCGTGATGCGGCGCTTCACGTCCTCCGCCCCCACGGCGAGGATCGAGCGGATGCGGTCCTGATCAAATTCCGGTGGAAAGGCAGCGGCCGCAGCGGCGATCCGCTCGTCGGTGGGGTCGAGCAGCACCTCGCGGATCAGCGGCGTGGCCGGCCGAGCGGCCCGCGGAGCCGTCAGCATGCGCTCCAGCAGATCCGCCGGCGGCGTCGATCCCACGGCATCGAGGAATTCCGCGACGGAGATTCCCGGCCGGTCTTCGAGCAGCCAGATCAGACCCATCAGCAGCCCGCGCTGTCTCCCAAACAGGCGCAGGTCCTTCCGCAGCCCAGGTCCCAGCGCCGTCCTGGCCCGGTTCACCCAGCGGCGCTCGATCTCGAACTCCCGTTCCCGAGTCCAGTTTTCGACCAGGTACATCGCGGCCATCAGGTCATAGACGGGAGACGGGTCAAGCCGGACCTGGAGGGGCTGGGTCTTCGTGGTGAGGTCGATAATCTTCACGGTACCGCCATTGTAGACAGATATCTACAATGACGTCAACCCTCGCCTACTATCCCCGCTTCTGCCAGGCGGTATCGGGACTGCCGGCGCGCCGGTTGGCGGCGCGGGCGAGGACAAACAAGAGATCGGACAGCCTGTTCAGGAAGGGCACGATCTGAGGATTGACCGGCTCGGTGCGGGCCAGGGCCACCACCTGCCGCTCCACCCGGCGGGCGACGGCGCGGGCCACGTGCAGGGCCGCGGCGGCCGGGCTACCCCCCGGCAGGATGAACTCGCGGAGCGGCGGCAGACCGTCTTCGACGCGGTCGATCGCCCGTTCCAGCGCCTCGACGTCGTCGCCGGTGATGCCCGCAGATGCGGACTGGGTCGCGGGGGTTGCCAGTTCGGCACCGAGATCGAACAGGCGGTGCTGGGCGTTCTGCAGCAGCGACGCCGTTTCGGGGTCGTCGAGCTCCGCGATCACCACTCCCAGGGAGGAGTTGAGTTCATCGACCGCACCGTAGGCCTCGACGCGGGGATGATCTTTGGGCACGCGCTGGCCTCCGATGAGCCCGGTGTCCCCGCGGTCCCCGGCGCGCGTGTAGATCCTCGTCAACTGACCTCTGCTCCTCCCGCCACCACGGGCCCTGAACCGCGCGCGGCGCTTGGGTTCAGGGCAAGCTCCCGCGGCTCCGCCGGTTGGGTGGTGGCTCGCAGATGGTCGCTCATCCAGCGGACGATCCAGCGCAGGCGCTCGAGCCGGTGGGCTGGTTTGCCGTTGCGTGACAGATCGTGGCTTTCGCCGGGGAATCGCACGAAGGTGACTTCGCGCTGCAACTTCTTCAACGCCGCGAACAGCTGCTCGGCCTCAGGAATCGGGCACCGCAGATCCTCTTCGCTATGCAGGATGAGCAGCGGCGTCGTAATCTTCTCGACGTATGCCAGGGGCGAATGCTCCCAGTACCAGGTCGGATTCTCCCACGGGTCGCCGGGGAATTCCCAGAACCCCTTCATGAAGGCCAGGTCGCTCGTGCCCCACTGGCTGAGGTGGTTGGAGATCGATCGCATCGTCACCGCGGCTTTGAAGCGGTCGCTGTGCCCCACGACCCAGTTGGTCATGAACCCGCCGTAGCTCCCGCCGGCCACACCCAGCCGGTCCGGATCGAGGAAGGCATAGCGGGCCAGCGCCGCGTCCAGACCGCGCATGAGGTCCTCGAAGTCCTTGCCGCCCCAGTCGTGCTGGGTGGCGGCGGTGAAGCGCTGCCCGTAGCCCTGGCTGCCGCGGGGATTGACGAACACGATGGCAAACCCTTCCGCGGCCAGCACCTGGAACTCGTGGAAGAAGGCCTCGCCATAGGCGCCGTGCGGGCCGCCGTGGATCTGCAGAATGGTGGGGTAGCGCTCGCCCTCGCGAAATTCCGCCGGTCGCATGACCCAGCCCTCAATTGGCCAGCCGTCCACGCCGTCGTACTCGAAGCGTTCGGGCAGGCTGAGCTGGATCTCACCGAGCAGCGACTTGTTAACCGTCGTCAGCCGCCGCTGATCCTCGAGCGTCCCGGTCTCGCCGAGCCGGGCGGCCCAGAGGTCGCCGGGATGCGACGGGTCGGACGCGGCGATGACACCGCCGGTCCCCGCCCCATCGATCGCATAGCCGAAGATCTCGTAACGGCCGGAGGTGAGCGTTCGCACCGGGCCCCCAGCCCTATCGATCACCGCAATCTGGTTGGTCGCGCCCTCGGCCACCAGGAAGAAGATGCGCCGGCTGTCGGCCGACCACCGCGGCCCGCCGACTTTCGGGTGCGCACGCATGTCCGAGATGACGTGATGGACGAGACTGCGATCGTAGCCGGCCGTGAGGTTCGTCGCGACTCCGCCGGCGGCGGGGACCAGCCACAGTCCGGTGTTCGTCGCCCCCATCGCCGCGTTGTCGTGGCCGAAGTAGGCGATCCACTCGCCGTCGGGCGACCACGCCGGGGTGGCGGCCGGACCTTTCGACGACGTCAGCTGCCGCAGATTGTCCCCGGCCGCGTCCACGGCCCAAATGTCGGCGATGTTGGTGAACTCACCTTCGGCTGTGCGGTTGGCGGCAAAGGCGATGGCCCGGCCGTCCGGCGACCACGCCGGATCGAGATGATCGAAATCGCCGGCGGTCAGCTGCCGGGGCGTCCCGCCGGACGTTGGAACGATGAACACATGCTTGTAGCGGCCGTCCCAGAACCCTTCGCCGTCGTTTTTGTAGCGGACGCGCGTGATGACTTTGACGTCGCTGTCCGGCTTGGACCCTTCCGGTCGGCCGACGAACGCGATCGTGCCGCCGTCGGGGGACCAGGCCGGGTCCGCGGGCGCGTACCCACCGCCGACGAGCATCTGCGCTTCGCCGCCGTCGGCGGGGATCACAAACAGCTGCTTGGGTTTCTTGACGCCCGGGTCGGATTTGGCGCCGCGGTCGCTGAGGAACGCGATCCACCGGCCGTCCGGCGACCAGCGCGGGCTAGAATCCCGGTGCTCCCCCCAGGTGAACTGCCGCGGCTCACCTGCCCCGAGCGCAGTCGTGGGGCCGCCGGCCATGGGCACAATCCACAGGTGCGAGCGATACGTATTGGCCTCGCGATCCGCGACGGTCAGCACGTAGGCGACGCGCGCCCCATCCGGCGACAGCTGCGGATCACCGATCCACTTGATGGAGAGCAGGTCCTCAATCGTAATTTTCCGCGTGCTCATCTGGAGTCGCTCCTATCCTGAGAATTCGTGACTCGTGACTCGTGACTCGCCAACATCTTAGTTCGGGCCATGAGCAAAGCCCATTCGAGTCACAAGTCACGAGTCACAAGTCACGATGGTTAGCGTCCATAGGCGAGCCGTTCGGCGAGCGCCGCCGGCAGGCCGGCGGAGATCATCTTCTCTTGAGTCCGTTCCAGTGGATAGGGAATCCGCACGAGCGTGGCGCGATCATCCTCCAGCCACAGATACGCGGCGCGCGGATCGCCGTCGCGCGGCTGGCCAACGCTGCCGGCATTGACGATATACCGGGTGTCCGGATCCAGGAGCAGCGGCTGCTCCGAGGAGAACCGCAGCGTCCCGACGCCGTCGTGCCGCTGCGTGAACACGGCCGGGACGTGCGTGTGACCGACCGCGCACAGCCGAAATGCCGCCAGACGAAAACTCTCCGCCGCGGTGGACGGATCAAAGATGTACTCCTCCACGGGGTCGCGCACGCTGCCGTGCACCGCCACAAATCCGTCGCGCTCGATCCGTTCCGGCAGCCCGCGGAGAAATGCCCGCGTCTCCTCCGTCAGTTGGGCCTGCGTCCAGCGGATGGCCGCCCGCGCGAGCGGATTGAACAACGAGATGTCCAGCTCGCCCAGCGCGGCGCGATCGTGGTTCCCCGCCACCGCGCCGGCGATCACCGGACGCAGGCGCGCCACGCAGGCATTGGGATCGGGGCCGTAGCCGACAAAGTCGCCCAGGCAGAACACAGCGTCGGGCGCCTTCGACTCAACGTCCTCGAGGACGGCTTCCAGCGCTTCGAGATTCCCGTGGATGTCGGAGAGGACGGCGTACTTCATGGTGACTCGTGACTCGTGACTCGTGACTCGTCGTCGGGCCCTGCATCCGGCGAGCGGCGACGCGCGTTCTGCAAGAACCGAATCAGGATCACTGCACCGAGCACGAAGATAATCAGCGGCGTGATCCAGACCAGCAGCCCCACCCCCCGGCGCGGGGGCGTCGCCAGCACCGACTCGCCAAACTGGCCGACGAAAAAGGCGATGATCTGCTCGCGCGATTCTCCGCGCTGGAGGCGCATCCGGATTTCGTCACGCATCTGCTGGGCCAGCTGGCTGTTGGACTCGGCGACCGTTTGTCCGCTGCAGACCGGACACATCAACTCCCGGGCAATCGCATACACCTGATCTTCCAGCGACGGGACCGCGGCGGCCGGCGCCGCGAGCAGGCAGACTGCGGCCAGCGCGCACACCAATCGGATCACGGCGGTACCCTTCGGGACTCGCGCAGGGCCTTCCTGTGATGGTCCAGAACACCACCGCATAGGATGAACGTTTTCGACCGCTGGTTCCGGCCGTGGATTCCGCCGGCCGTCCGCAGAAACGCCGCCGTCGATTTCGTCGCCGCCGTCCTCTTCGGAGCGTTCGGCGGCCTCACCACTCCATTCATCCCGGTGATGGGACGCCGGCTGGGCGCGTCGGCCCTGGAAGTATCGCTGCTCGTCGCTGCCCCGGCCATCGTCCTGCTCCTCTCGCTGTGGTGGGTGCGGCTGCTGCCCGGGGCCAATCCGGTCAGACAGGTCGTCTGGCCGCACGCGATCGGACGGGCCATGTTCTTCCTGATGCCGCTGATCCGCACGCCCGCCTTCTACGTCGCGTTCATCGTCGCCTACCACGCGATCGCGTCGGTGGGCATGCTCGCCTACGCCCAGGTCATGCGGTCCGTCTACCCCGACGAGGTGCGCGGGCGGATCATGGCACTCGTCCGCGTGGGTATGGCGGTGGCCTGGATCGCCGGATCGCTGGCCGGCGGGCAGATCATGGAGCACGTCGCGTTCCAGTGGGTGTTCGCCGCGGCCGGGGTCTTCGGGGTCGCCAGCGCGCTCGTCTTCCGCGCGGTCCGCATGGGTGCGGTCGAACCCCCGCTCGTCCGTCCAGGCATTTCGCGCACGATGGAAGTGCTCCGCGAGAACCCGGCGTTCCGGCGCTTCCTGCTCGCGTTCTTCGTGTTCGGATTCGGCGCGTGGTTAATGAGTCCGGCCGTGCCGATCCTGCTCGTGGATCTGCTGCACGCGACCAACTTCCAGGTGGGCCTGCTGGGCGCGATCACGTCCGGGACCTGGCTGCTCGCCTACTACTACTGGGGCCGGATGATCGACCGCCGCACGGCCGCGGGTACGCTGGGGACGATTTTTCTGATCGGAGGGATCTCTCCGATCCTCTACGCGGTCTCACCAAACGCGTGGGTCGTCCAGGGCGCGGGCGTGACGGAAGGGCTGACGTCGGCAGGGATCGATCTCGGCTGGCTGACCGCCATCCTCCAGTACGCGCCCGCCGGCGAGGTGCGCCACTACCTGGCGATCTACAACACCCTGGTCGGGCTGCGCGCGGCGACCGCGCCGTTTCTGGCCGGTCTGCTCATCCCGCTGATCAGCGTGCGCTGGATCTTTGCGGCGTCGTGCCTGCTGATCCTCGCCGGAGCGTGGTTAGTCCGGGGCGTTCAGGCCTCGAGATGATCGCGCAGATCGTCGAGAAACGCGGCGAGATAGGCCGCGCCGACGTGGTCGGGCGCACCGCCGGTCAGAGCTTCGCGGTCCAGGTCCAGCGTCGCCGCAATGTCGTCCACCATTGGACGCAGCGTCTGGATGTACGCCTGCACGTGCTTCAATCCTGACCGCGTGTGCGGGACCGGAATCGTGAACCCGCGCCGGCGGGCTCCGGGGTCCATGCGGCGTCCGACTGCCATCTCGTCACCTCCCGGGAAATAATCAACCCGGCTGCGCGAATTCGGCGACCTTGGGGCTGACCAGCCGTTCGAAATCCGCGTATGCAATCGTCATGGTTTCGCGGTGCGTGCCGGCTCTGAAGACGATCTTCGGATCGTCGGTCAAATGCCGATCCACCACCACGGGCACGTTGTAAAGGTTGCCAAACGGCGGCATCGCCCCCAGCTCACAGTCGGGGAACAGATCCGCGAACTCGTCCTCGGTCGCCAGAGTCGCCTCGCGCGCGCCGAGGGCCGCGGTCAGCTTGGCGATGTCCACACGGAACGGCGCCGGCAGCACCAGCATCGTCGGCGTCCCGTCAACCACCGCGATGACCACCTTGGCAACGTACATGCCCGGCACGTGCTCGACGGCGGCGACTTCCTGCGCAGTATACACTTCCACGTGCGGGGTTACGCTGAACGACACGCGGTTGTCCTTGAAGTACTGTTCAAGCCGTTCCCGGCTCGTCATCGCCCGTGTCCTCCTTTTTCCCCACCTAGCGGCCGAGCGCGCCCGTCATGTAGGCCCGCATCAACAGCGCCGCCTGGGTGAGACAAAGCAGTGCCAGCACCTGGGGTTCGTTGAAGGGGCGTCCGGCTGTCCGCTGCATCGCCCGCCGCAGAACGCCGCCGGGCCGCAACCCAAACTGCGCTGCCGCCGCGATCGCCACGAGAACGCCGTAGAGGAAGTGCAGCGGCGTGCGGGGGCGCGCCCCGCCCGCGGCCAGGAGTATCCCCAGTCCCGCCTCGACGACCACCAGGACAAGGCCAAGCAGCAGCGTGATCCAGAATGCGGGCCCCAGCGCACGCCGGCGAGTCAGCCCGGCGGCAAACGCCCACCCCGCCAGCACCAGGTTAATGGCAATGGCGGCGACGATCAGCGGTCCGAGCGCGTGAATGGTGTCGGCTCGCATCAGCGACTTCGAGTGCGGCGGTACGGGAAGTGTTCAACGCCGAGGACATCGCCGCCTGCAGGGGAAAAGAAAACCTCGTGCGTCTGATCACAGCCGGAGTCCTCGGGGTCGTCCTGGTGCTGCTCACCGGCGGTGCGGGGGCCGCCCCCGTCCCGCGGCAGATTACGGTCGACGTGCTCGTCGTGGGAGGAACGCCCGCGGGCATCGCGGCGGCGACCGGAGCGGCGCGCGCCGGTGCACGGGTCCACCTGGTGGAAGGACGGCCCAAGCTGGGCGGGCCAATCACGTGGGCCTGGCTGACGACCTTCGACATGAACCTTTCCCCCGACGGGCTCCAGCTCACACGCGGAGTCTTTGCGGATTACTACAACCTGCTCGGACTCAGCTTCGACCTCGATGAAGCGGTCCACAAGCTGACCTGGGCGATGTACCGGGAAGTCCTGGTGAACGTGACGGAGAACGCCCCGATGATCCGTCCCCTCGTGGAGGGGAGCCGCGTCGTCGGCGCGGAGTTCGAGGACAAAGCATTTGACCGGCTCCTCACCGTCCGGGCCAAGATCGTGATCGACGCCACCGATGACGCGGATCTCGCCGCCGCCGCCGGTGCCGGGTATGTCATGGGCCGTGAGGGCCCGCGCGGCGAGCGGTGGATGCAGCCGGCGACGCTCATCTTCCGGGTCGAAGGGGCGAGCTGGGACGCGATCACACGCGTGCTCATGGAGCGGCGGACCGCGGATCCGGCACGCTGGGGCGTCAATGGGAAAGCCGGTTGGGGATTTTGGGAGGAGATGCGGGCGTACAAGCCGTCACAGGCCGACACCGGCGTCCTGGGCCTGAACATGGCGCTGCAGCACGACGGCTCGATCCTCATCAACAACCTCCAGGTGTTCGGGATCGACGGCACCAGCCAGGCGTCGCTCGATGCGGGAATGATCAAGGCGCAGCGGGAACTGCCGCGCCTGGTCGGTTTCCTGCGGGAGACGATTCCGGGATTTGAAAATGCCCGGTTGGCCGGGACGGCCCCCGCGCTGTACGTGCGGGAGACCCGGCACGTCGACGGCTTCTACACGATGACGGTGCGCGACATCCTCTTACGGCGGCGGTTCGAAGACCGGATCGCCGTCGCCTCCTATCCGATCGACATCCACCCGTACCGCCCGGACTGGACCAATCCGTACGCGCCGGTGCGGCACGTGTACTCGATCCCATTCCGGTCGCTGATTCCCAAGGGCGTGGCGGGGTTGATCGTCGCGTCGCGGGCGTTCTCGGCGACGTCCGAGGCCGCCGGATCTGCGCGGGTCATTCCGACCACCATGGGGATGGGCCATGCCGCGGGCGTGGCCGCCGCGATCTGCGCGAAAGACGGGTGCGTCCCGGAGACGATCATCCGCACGAGCGCGCTGATCCGCCGCCTGCAGCAGGTACTGATGGCTCAAGGAGCGTACTTGGGGCCGGGCCCCTAGAGAAGGGAACACAAACGACTGCGATTGGACTTGGCCCTTACCTGTTCCCTGTTCGCTGTTCCCTGTTCGCGATCTTAGGCGATCGCGAGCAGTCCCTTTCCGCGCAGTTTCTCGAGAATCTGCTGCATCTTCGCGAAGTCGCGGAAGCCGGTGGTGAATTCCTCCGACGTCTTGTAGCCGATCTCCACGTATTTGTTCAGGGTCACGAAGAACGCGTACTGGATGGTGTTGGCCACGCTGTCGGGAGCGTCGCGGTTCTTGTCCAGGTGCAGGTCGATGACGTCGATCCGCGGCAGATGATCGGGGTCCCCGCGGCCGGCTTTCGCCTCCGTGCGCAGCAGGTCTTCCAGGTTCTTCGTGGAGACCCAGTCCTTGGACATGACCATCGCCACGTCGAGGTCGTACTCGAGGTCGCCGCTGCCGACGGAGTGGTGCATGGTCGGCCGCGAGAACTCCGAGACGTCCTCGGCGGGCTTCTCGTCGAGCCGGCACCCTTCTTTATCCAACGGCGAGATGGCGAAGACCGGGCAGTTCAGCTCGAGGCTGAGGTCGGCCAGCTTTGCCGAGATGAGGTCGGTGCGCCCCTTCGTGTCATGGACTTCTTCGTCGAGGGGCACGCGCTGCAGGTAGTCGATGAAGATCACGCAGTCCTCGGTCTGGAACGTGTGCATGAGGTTGTGCGCCCGGGCCTTGACCTGCTCGATGGTGTCGCGCCGCCCGGCTTCGAGGATGAACAGCGTGTGCAGGCGCGACTCCATTTCCTCCCAGGCGACCTTCACGCGCCGCTGGATCTCCGGATCGCGCGCCTCCTCCGACAGCAGGACCGCCGGGTTGACCAGGACTTCCCGGGCCAGCAGCCGCGCGAGGAGGATGCGCGAGGTTTGCTCCCACGAGTAGTACAGGACGGGAATCCCGTGCTTGCCGGCGATGCCGGCGGCAAGCTCCAGACCGAAGTTCGTCTTGCCGCGGCGCGGTGCGCCGGCCAGGCCGTAGTAAAACCCGCGCCGGAAACCGCCCAGTGCATCGTTCAGGCGGTCAAACGGAATGGTATATCCCGGAGCGGATCCGGCGTGGCCCTCGATGATCTCCCGCGCGATCCGGCTCCCGATGTCGCTGGCGGGCATCGTCGCCCGCGCCGCGCGCTGCTGCTGGATCTGCAGCAGGGGGGGGATGATGGAGCCCACGAACTCGACGATATCCTCACCGCCGGAGCGTTCTTCTTCCAGGTACGCGGAGATGCGAGTGTTCAGTTCGACGAGACGGAGCCGCGCCGCGCGGGCTTTGAGGATATCGACGTACGCCAGCACCTGGGCGGCGTCCGGCTCGGACGTGGCGACGACGGCGTCGAAGAACTTGCGCAGCTCGGGCGTCAGCAGCCCGCGCTCGACCAGGGTGGCGCGGATCGTCAGCGGCTCCAGTGGGAGGTCTTTGTTGCCGTAGACTTCCGCCAGGGTGGTGGCAAGGGTGCGTCCCAGCGCGTGGGGCATGAGGTCGGGGCGGAATCCGGCTTCCAGCGCCCGCCCCAGCAGGTAGCGGTCGCGGATGAAGCCGCTGAGAAGGGCCTTCTCGATTGCCGCCGCTTCTTCCACAGGTGCCCCGCCGCCTGACGCCAGCTCAGGCTGCTCGACGTTCCCCTCTATGTCCATGCCACTCGCTCCTCTGCTCTAGACTGCACTTCGCCTGCGTGACCCCCGCATTCGTGATGCCGGCCGTGCCTCCTCGGTCTGCTCTTGCTATAATCGTATTCGGTCAGCGCGCCCGTAGCTCAGTGGATAGAGCGTCGGCCTCCGGAGCCGAAAGTCGGGGGTTCAAGTCCCTCCGGGCGCGCCAGTCGATCCAACCACACCGCCGTCTGTCGGCTCGACCGCAACCGCACCACCCTGAGGTGGGCGTGTTCGGGCTGCGAGAGCAGGCGCGGGTAATTCCGGCGCCGGGGTCGGTAGGTTTGCAGGGCCCATAGGAACAGGGAGTTCCGGCTGAGGAATTGGTCTCGAAACCGCTCCCGGTTGCCGCTCCAGAGTTCCTCTCTGGTGAACGTCCTCCGAAACGTCCGCAGCAGCAGGCGCCACAGGATGAGCCACAGAGGATAGTCGATCCAGATGATCGTGTCCGCGCGCGGCCAGACGATGTCGCGGACCGCGCTGTAGTTCCCGTCCACGACCCAGCGCTCTCCGTCCAGCGCGGCGGCGACCCGCTGCCGAAAAACGTCACGGGGCACTTCCGTCCAATTTGACCCCCAGTTCAGAGCATCCAGTTCGACGTGCGGGATCCCCAGCCGTCGGGCGATCGCCCGGGCCAAGGTTGTCTTGCCGGATCCGGTTGTCCCGACAACGGCTATGCGCCGCATCGGTACCTGGTACAGAGATAGCCCATAATTGGTACCAGGTACCCTCCCCTCATGCTCGAGCTCGCCCGTCTCGGACACCGGCTGCCTGAGGCCCACCGCCGTGAGATCGAGGTGCTGGCTGCGCGCTATGGTGCGCCGCGCATCGACGTCGCGGACCTGGGGGCGAATCGCTTTGCCGACCCCGGTGGCGGGACTCCCCGCCCCTGTGAGGTCTGCATGATCATCCGGCGGTCATCCGCACGATTCCTGGTATTCAGAAAGACGTTCTACCCGCCGGAGATCTTCCGGCTGCCGACGGGAGGGATCGGCAACGGCGAGGGGATCCTCGACGCGCTCGGCCGCGAGCTCTACGAGGAAACAGGTTTCAGCATCGGCGGCGTCCACTTTCTTTCCGTCGTTGCGTACAGGACGTCGGCAGGTGTCGCCGATCCTCTGACATTCACCTACGCCTTCTTGCTCGACTCTCCTGAGGCGAACCCTAGGCCCGTTGACCCGCACGAGCACGTTGAGGCATTCCGTGAGATCGATCCCCACGACCTGCGACGGATCGCCTGGGAACTGGATCGCCTAGCCCCCCAGCCCGCCCCTGAGCTGGAGAGCAACTGGAGCGACTGGGGACGCTTCCGTGCCGTCGTCCATCGCATCGTTTGGGAGATGTTCAAAGACAGCCCATTTGAGTGATCGACACGGCTCAGCCCGCTCGCTTGAATGGAAGCCGACGGGGTACCAGGTACCACAACCCCGGTCTCACGGTACCAGGTACAGATCCGGAGGCAGCGCGATGTCCCGATGTCCGCGACTGATGATCGCCGACGGCACCTATCATGTGAGAGCCCGAGGCAACAACGGGGAGAACATCTTCCGCGACGACGCCGACCGCGCTACCTATCTGGAACTGCTCACCGAAGCGAAGGATCTCCTCAAGTTCCAGATCTTCGCATACGTCCTCATGTCCAACCACGTTCACATCGCGGTTCACACCCCCCAGCCGAACATCGGGGAGGTCATGCACCGGATTCACCGACCCTATGCCTTCCGATTCAATCGTCGTTACAATAGAACAGGCCACGTGTTTGGAGGTCCCTACCGGAGCCGCCTGATCATGGATGATACCGATTTGCTGGGAGTGACGCGTTACATCCACCGCAACCCTGTACGGGCCGGATTGACCCTCAGCGCCGGGGATTATCGTTGGAGTAGTTATCAAGACTACGTCAACCCGAATGGACACATAGTCACTAACCCGGACCTCGTCCTGATGCTGGTTGGCCGTGACGCCTCCAAAAGCCGGGCGGCATACGCAGCCTTCGTAGCCGACGAAAACTAGGGCTGGCGCTCGCCGGCCCGCCCTCTGAGGACACCGCGACCCGACGGCCGTACCAGGTACCGAATTCCCGCCAAGGGAGTACCTGGTACCAGAAATCCGGCAAAGATGTACCTGGTACCGAAAAGCCCGATAATCTGTACCTGGTTCAATGATCTTGGATCCCCATCGGCTACGTGCTGTCGGTCATCGCGATCATCGCCCTCGTGTACTCGGGGTGGCTCCGAGGCGATCTGGGCTACGAGCACCGGGTCGGCGTGCAGGAAGAGAACAAGGCAAAGAGGCGGCGAGACAGCGCGGGGGACCGGGATGGGCCTGGGCGCACCGGCGCGCGGGTTAGTCCGACCAGGTGCTCTTCAGCACGACGTCGATGATGCGGACCGTGGAGATCGCGGCCGCATTGAAGCCGATGGGGACGGTTACAGTTCCGTCCGCCGGCACGTCGACCGTCACGGTCTGCAGCCAGAAGGCCTTCCGGGCCACGAACAGGACCGTAATGCTGGTGGTAATCTGTTGCACGGGCAGGCCGCCGGCGCGGCTCCGCACGATCAGCCACCCGCCCGCCACGTCCGCCTGCACCTGCACAAGCGAGAGAATGAACGGCCGGTAGAGCGCCAAGTCCACGCTGTGCTGTGCGCGGGACAGCGGCGCGAACGGGGGGCGGGCCAGGGCCACCTGGACCTCGTAGTACCGGATCAGGGTATCTCCGAGCGGTAGCCTGACGGAGAACCGTTCCCGGCCGCCGCTGGCCAGCGTCCACGGAATGCCATCACTGCCCGACGCGATCTCGATGCCGCGCAGGGAGAACGCTGCGGCGTCGATCACCAGACCCGTGACCGCCGGACCGCGGTTCTCGACCTGGCCGGCGACGACCAGCGCGTTGCCGTCCACGCTGTGGAACACGCCCGTGAGGACGACGGCGGGACCGGCGGAGGGCGCCAGCGCGGCAGATGCCGGAGGCGCCGCGACGGCAACCACACACCAGACGGCCAGCAGGATCCTCGTCATCGGCCCCTCCCCAACTCCATCATAAAGGAAGTGTCCCCAGGCGGTGGAAGAATGTTGAGATTTGAACAAGTTCCGCAACGCCATTTCGCTGGTCCGTCACGTTGTTGGGGCGCTCTCGCTGGATCGTCTGTCCAGGGATCCCGAAGGGCTCCGCCGCCACCAGGAACTCCGGCTGCGCCGGCTGGTCGCCCATGCGTACGCCCGGGTCCCGTTCTACCGGCGGTGGTTTGATGACGCCGGAGCGCGGCCCGAGCAGATCCGGACCCTCGACGACCTGGCCCGGCTCCCCCTCCTGACGAAGAAGGTGCTGCGGGAACTTCCATCCCAGGAGCTGCTCGACCGCGAAGCCCGCCGCGAAGATTGCTACCTGACTGAAACCTCCGGATCGACCGGGCAGCCGACGAGGATCTACAAAGATACGCGTGCGATCTTCTCGGTGGCGGGCTGGGGATCGCCGATGATGGTGGCGCGCTGGCTCGGCCGGCCGGCCTGGCGGATGATGACGATGCTGGTGCGCGATGAGCACAGCATCGAAACCGTCATGATGCGGGTGCTGCCGCGGTTCATGCTGCGCATCAAGGAGGCCAATGCGCTCGCCGACCCCGCCGAGCAGGCCGCGCGCCTCAATGAGTTCCGCCCGGATCTGATGGTCAGTTACCCCAGCACCCTGCGCAACCTGGCGCTGCATGCGCGGGACCGCGGGCTCATGCTGCATCAGCCGCAGGCCATCATCTGGTCGGCGGAAGTCCTCGATCCGCAGACCCGGGCGCTCATCGGGAGCGTCTTTCGCTCGGAACTCTTCGCCGCCTACGGCTCGACCGAGGGCGGGCTCATCGGGTTGGAGTGCGCGCACCACCGCGGCGTCCACGTGATCTCAACGCGGACCATCCTCGAGGTGCTCCGCGATGGCGTACCCGCGCCGCCCGGCGAGCCGGGCGACGTCGTCGTCACCGATCTGACCAATTTCGTGTTCCCGATCATCCGGTACTCCGGAATGGGTGATGCCGCCCGGTGGAGCGCCGCGCGGTGTCCATGCGGACGAGCCCTCCCGCTGTTGGAGATGATCGAAGGCCGGCGTGTCGACTCATTCGTCCTGCCCGACGGTCGAATCATCCATCCGTACTCACTGACCCTGGCGATCCAACACGTCCCCGGCATCCTGCAGTACCAGCTGGTCCAGGAGCGGCCGGATCACGTGCGCGTGCTGCTGGCGCGCATCGACACCGACGGGCAGAGCGCCGCGCAGGCCATCACCGTCGCCCTCACCGCGATCCTGGGCCCCCAGGTCGCCGTCGAAGTGAAGCTGGTGCCGGCGATCCCGCTGGCGCCCGGAGAGCGGATGCCGCGGGTCGTACGCTCGCTCGTCCCTCAGTAGGTTCCTAGGTTCGTACCACCGGCCCAGCCGCCGGCGCCCGGTGGAAGGTCAGCGAAACCGCCGGTGGTTTTCGCGAAGTAAATGTCTCTGCGCGGATTACCAGCACTCCAAGCAGCGAATACGTCGCGCCCGACCGCCACAATCTGCGG
>DASYRL010000089.1:0-4342 GCA_036004445.1 bacterium | reverse complement strand
AGGGGGATCATGATACCTCCGGCAACGCGCCGAACGCGCCCTGGCGCCGCGCAGAAGGCAACGTCAATCCCAAGTACCGCTCCCTCGCTACCTGGCTGCGACGATCCCTAACTGACGGCCTGCCAAATCGTTGCCGCCCTCCCAATCTTCGCGCAGTGGCCGCCCCGCTCGCCGCCGCCCAGTTCATCGCCGCCGCTCAGCAGAGTGGACCCTCTGGTAGGTGGTCCGGGTGGAGGGGCCGAGGAGGACGCCCCCGCCCCCAGTATCTTCCGGTGTCGGAGCAGTACGACCCTCCACCCGTCCTTTGAAGAAGCTGATGGTCGAATCGACCTACTGCCTCAGCGTGGCGAGGGCGGCTCGAGCAACTCGTCCGGCAGCTCCGCCTGCCGCGCCCGGCGCCG
Source organism: bacterium (assembly GCA_036004445.1). GTDB lineage: Bacteria > Sysuimicrobiota > Sysuimicrobiia > Sysuimicrobiales > Kaftiobacteriaceae > DASXUC01. The sequence continues at coordinate 3,941 of DASYRL010000089.1, read as the reverse complement.
GGTCGTCAGCATGAACGCGAGCGACCGTACGACCGCGACGCTGCCGCCGAGCAGCCACGACAGCGGCTTCAGCACGTAGATGAAGGCCAAATCGATCAGACCGAGCACCCGCCGCAGCCAGCGGAAGTTTCGCGCGAACCGCTGCACCGCCTTGCTCCGGCCCCACAGCAGAACCAGACCGAGCGTCCCAATCGACACGAGGAACTTCTGCAGATCCGTCGGATGGATACCGGCGAAGTCTTCCAGCAGCAGCATAATCCCGATGTTGAGCACCAACAGGTAGGCCGCCGCTTCAAGCTCCGGGTACCGCTCGATCAGGTACACGAAGATCCCCGCCGCGAACCTCATCGTGACGATGCCCAGCGCGACGCCGAGGAACACCACCCACAACTCGCGGGACAGCGCCACCGCGGCGACGACATTGTCGAGACTGAACGCCAGGTCCGCCAGCTCCACGGCCAACACCACGCTCCAGAACGAGCGGCCGACCCGGACGACCGGCTCACCCGCGGCTTCCTGCGCCGCGATTCGGGCCTGCGCCGGCGTCTCCCCGAGATGGTCGGCGGCGAGCTTGATCAGGTAGAGCCCGCCGAGCAGCAGCAGCCACTTGTTTTGGACGACCCACGACGCGACGAACAGCATGCTGCCACGGCCGAGGTAGGCGCCGAGCAACCCGACTTTCAAGGCGGCCATGCGCTGGCCGCCCAGGACCCGGTTGACGGGCCGCGCCAGGAAGCGCAGCGGCGCCGGCCAGGGGATCGGCTCTTTGTGGGGCAGGTGCGAGACCATCGCCCCGAGCACGGCGGCGTTGTCAATCGACAGGATGCCCTCCAGGTAGATGAGCTGGAGGACGATCAGCAAGACGCCCAGATCGAAGTGGAAATTCATCGCCTGCCCATTGTACATAGAAAGACGGGAACACGGGAACGGGGGAACACGGGAATGCGCGAGATCGTTTCGCCCAGGTGACGGCTCCCTTTGTGTTCCCGCGATCCCGCGTTCCCGCGATCCCGCGTGGTCAGGCTGCTTCCGGCTGCGGTGGGCGGCGCCGCCGCCGCCCGTTGAACCCGCGGATGGCGGGCAGCGCGAACAGGAAGACTGTGGCGACCAGGAAAACCAACGAGATCGGCCGCTGTAGAAAGACGATGGGATTCCCCTGGAACATCAGGAGACTCTGCCGCAATGCCTGCTCCGTCATATCTCCGAGGACCAACGCCACAACCAACGGCGCCAGCGGATAGTTCAGCTTCTTGAAGATGTATCCGACCACGCCGGAGCCCAGCATCAACCAGAGATCGAGAATCTGGTTGTTGGTCGCATACGCTCCGATGCTGGACATGATGACAATCAGCGGCGCGAGGATCGCGAACGGTACGCGGTTGATGGCGGCGAAGGCCGGGACGAGCGTGAGCACCAGGATGACGCCGATGACGTTGGCCAGGTACATCGACCCGATGAGGCCCCAGACAAAGTCACGGTTCGTTGCGAACAGCAACGGTCCGGGGTTCAGACCCCAGATGAAGAAACCCGCCAGCATCACTGCCGCGGTGGGCGAGCCGGGGATGCCCAGCGTGATCATCGGCAGCAGGGCGCCGATACCGGCCGAGTGCGCCGCGGTCTCGGGCGCGATCACGCCCTCGACTTCGCCTTTGCCGAACCGCTCCGGATGTTTGCTGAACTGCTTGGCCAGGCCGTAGCTCATGAACGAGGCCGGCGTCGCGCCGGTGCCGGGTAGCACGCCGATCCAGAATCCCAGGATCGTCGAGCGGATGATGGTAGCGAGATAACGGGGAAACATCTTCCATGTCTCCACCACGTCGCGGAAGCTGATCCGGCCCCGGATCCCTTCCAGCCGTAAGCCTTCCTCGACGGTCAGGAAAATCTCTCCCAACCCAAACAGCCCGATGGCAATGACGATGAAGTTGACCCCCGACTGCAGGGCGACGAACCCGAAGTTCATGCGTGGGCTCCCGTTGATGATATCGAAGCCGACAGTGGCCAGCAGCAGACCGAGGAGCGTCATCAAGATCGTCTTGGATGGACTGCCGCCACCCAGTCCGGTGAACGTCGAAAACGCCAGCAGCAGCACCGCGAAGTTCTCCGGCGGCCCAAACTTCAACGCGAGTTCCGCCAGCGGGGGCGCGAAGAATGTGAAGAGCACGATGGACACCAGCGCCCCGATGAACGAGGACGTAAACGCCGCCGTCAGGGCGAGCCCGGGCTTCCCCTGTTTGGCCAGGGGGTAGCCGTCAAACGTCGTCGCCACCGACCATGGCTCGCCGGGGATGTTGAAGAGAATCGACGTGATGGCGCCGCCGAAGATCGCACCCCAGTACACCGACGCCAGCAGGATGATCGCCGCCGTCGGCTGCAGCGTGAACGTCAGCGGCAGGAGCAGCGCGACGCCGTTGGTGCCGCCCAGGCCGGGCAGCACGCCGACGGCCGTCCCCAGGATCAGCCCGATCACGGCGATGAGCATGTTCGCGGGGGTGAGCGCCACACTGAGGCCGAAGAGCAGGTCGTTGAAGACAGACATAAAGGGCTATCTCCCGTAGAGCAGGGCTTCGAGAATGCTGCCCTTCGGCAGCGGCAACAGGAACCACTTCTCGAAGATGAAGAACAGCACGACCGGGATCAGCACGCTGATCAGGACGACCGTCACCCAGCGGAACCGGCCCACAAACCGCGTGTACCCGGCAAGGTACACCGCGCCGCCGATGTAGATCCCCAACCAGTCCAGCAGCGCGATCACGGCGACCATCGGCAGAAACACGATCAGGAGCGGCTTCCAGGCCCTCGGCGGGATGAATGCCGCATCACCGTCGGCCGTGCGTGGAGCGCGCAGGCTCTGCGTGAGGATAATCACGCCCGTCACCGCCACGCCGACGGACAGCCAGAACGGAAAGAAGCCTGACCCAGGCCCGATCTCGGTCCACCCGACGGACAGTTTAGTCGCCTCGCGGATCATCCCGAGCGCGAACAGGGTAAGGAGAGCCGCCACTGCGGTCTCAGCCTTGCGCACGATTCACCCCATACTACGGGAACAGGGAACTGGGAACCGGGAACAGAGACCACGGATCTGAACCTCGGTCTTACCGTTCCCTGTTCGCCGTTCCCCGTTCCCGCTTTCGCGTTACTTGATCCAGCCCGCCTTCACCATCAGGCTGCGCACCTCGGCGTCCTTACCCCTCAGCCACCTGATGTACTCAGCGCCGGTGAGGAAGGCCTTGTCGAACCCACCCCGGGCGATGAAGTCGGTCATGTCCGGAGTGTCCAAGAGCTTGCGGAACAGCTCGACGTACCAGATCGTCGCGGCGGTGGGCATGTTCGGTGGCCCGAAGATGCCGCGCAGCATCTGGTACTCGATGTTGACGCCCTGTTCTTTCATCGTGGGAACCTGGTTCCAGGGAGCGGTGGCCACGCGCCGGGCGGCAAAAATCGCGAGCGGCCGCACGCGGTTGCCTTCCCAGTGGCCGATAGCCTCCAGCGGGTTGTTGACGGTGAACTCCACCTGCTTGCCCACCAGCGCCGCCGCCACGGCACCGCCGCCGGCGAACGGCACGTACGTAAAGTCGACACCCCAGGTCTGCTCGAGCGCCACCATGATAATCTCGTCTTCCTGGCGGGACCCCGTCCCCGCCATCTTGATGCTGCCCCTCGGCGCGGCTTTGGCCGCGCGCTCGAAGTCAGCGACCGTCCGCCAGGGCGAGTCGGCGTGGACCCACAGGATGAAGTTATCCAGCAGCAGCCGGGCGATCGGGGTCATGTCTTGCCAAGAGAAGTTCGTCCCATTGGGCATCTTCAGGTCTTGGTTCAGCGGCGTGAAGAAGACGTTGTCGAGGCTGATGAGGATCTGGTGCGGATCGCCGGCCTTCTCAATCATGTAGATGAAGGCCTGCGCCCCCGCCCCTGCGGCGCGGTTGACTGGAATGAACGGGACC
>DASYRL010000088.1:0-3520 GCA_036004445.1 bacterium | reverse complement strand
AACATAGTGTTGATCGGGTTCATGGGCACCGGCAAGAGCGAGGTCGGGCGGCTGCTGGCCCGGCGGCTCGGCTGGAAGTTCGTCGATACGGACCGACGGGTTGAGATTCAGGAGGGCGCGTCGGTCGCCCAGATCTTCGCCCGCCGCGGCGAGGCATACTTTCGGGATGCCGAGGCCAAGATCGTCGCGAAAGCCATTGCCGAACGCGACGCCGTAATCGCCACCGGCGGCGGCGTGGTCCTGCGGCCGGACAACATGCTCCGGCTGCGCCGGCACGGTTGGATTGTCTCGCTGACCGCACCGGTGGAGGTCATTCTGAAACGGCTGGGCGAGGGGGAAGGGAGGCCTCTCCTGCGCACGGCCGCAGGTCCTGAGCGGGCGCTAGCGCGTCGAAGGACACGCACGACCGACGTGCGGCAGACTGTCACGCGGCTGCTTGCCGAACGCCGTCCGCTGTACCGGGACGCCGACCTGATCCTCGACGTATCCGCCACGACCCCCGCCCGGGCCGTCGAAGCCATCGTGGCGTTTCTGGGGCGGCGGGAGCGTCAGGTCATCCCCGTACGGCTGGACGACCGCACCTACGCGATCTACGTCGGAGACGGCATCCTCCCGTTGTTGCCGGCGGATTTGGGCACGCTCGAGGCGGGCGCGCACGTCGCGGTCGTGTCGCACCGGCCCCTCCTGCGGGCGGTGGGGAAACGGCTGGCGGCCGCGCTCACCGCCTGGGGATTCGCTCCGCTGGTGCTCGACGTGCCGGCCGGGGAACGTGCGAAGAGCCTGGCGGTCGTCTCGCAGCTGTCCACGCGGCTGGCCCGCGCGCGGTTCGACCGCGGCGGCACGGTGGTCGCGCTGGGCGGTGGGGTCGTCGGGGATCTCGGCGGGTTCGTGGCGGCGACGTACATGCGGGGCATCCGTCTGGTGCAGGTGCCGACGACGCTGCTGGCGATGGTCGACAGCAGCATCGGCGGAAAGACGGGCGTCAACCACGCCGGCGTGAAGAATCTCGTCGGTGCGTTCCACCAGCCCGCCGAAGTCCTCGCCGACGTGCGCCTGCTGACGACCCTGCCGGCGCGGGAGCTGCGCAGCGGGATGGCTGAAGTCATCAAGACGGCCGTGATCGGGGATCCGACCCTGTTTGAATTTCTCGAGCGCAACCTCGACGCCGTGCTCAACCGCGACCCACGGGCCCTGGTCGAGGTGATCACGCACTGCGCCGCGTACAAGAGCCGCATCGTCGAGCTCGACGAGCGAGAGCGCCGCCAGCGCACCATCCTCAACTACGGCCATACCATCGGCCACGCCGTCGAGGCGGCGGCGGGCCTGGGCCGGCTCACTCACGGAGAGGCCGTCGCCATTGGGATGGCGCTGGAAGCACGGTTGGCCCAGCAGCTGGGCCTCACGGCGGCAGCGATCGTACAGCGTCAGAACGAGCTGATCCGGCGCGCCGGTTTGCCCATTGCCGCGCCGCGGGTCAGCGCGCGCGCATTGTGGCGCGCCATGGCGCTGGACAAGAAAGTCCGCAACGGGATGGTGCGGTTCCCGCTGCTCAAAGGCATCGGTGATGTGCTGCTCGAACAGGAAGTGCCTGAAACGGTGCTGCGGGAGGTGCTGGCGGGTGGCACGCGTGCTGGTCGTGTACGGCCCTAACCTGAATTTGCTTGGCGAGCGCGAGCCCGGTACGTACGGGACGGCCACACTCGAGGATATTTCCGGCGCCATTACCGCGCTGGCGCGAACCGAGGGAGCCGACGTCGAGTTCTTCCAGTCGAACAGCGAAGGCGAGATCATCGACCGCCTGCAGGCCGCCAGGCACTCTCATCAGGCGGTGGTGCTCAACGCCGGCGCGCTCTCCCACTACAGCTACGCCGTCCGTGACGCCGTTGCCGCCATCGCGATCCCGGTGATCGAAGTGCACATGTCGAACGTGGCGGCGCGGGAACCATTTCGGGCGACGTCGGTGATCGCGCCGGTCTGCCGCGGCACTATCTATGGCTTTGGCGTAGAGAGTTTTCTGCTGGGGCTCAGGGCGGCCATTACTCTCGTCAAGAAGAGGTGACTGGTGACTCGTGACTCGTGACTCGAATGAACGGACCCTCCAGTCACCAGTCACGAGTCCCTAGTCACGGGGTATCGAGGTGCACATCCGCGGGCTTCGGGGTGCGACGACAGTCCCCCGCAATACGGAAGAAGAGATCCACGCCGCGACCCGCGAACTCCTGCAGCGGATGCTCGCCGACAACGATGCCGAGCCTGACGAGATCGCAGCCATCCTCTTCACGGCTACTCCCGATCTGACCGCCGCATTTCCCGCCGAGGCGGCCCGGCAGTTGGAGTGGACCACCGTGCCGCTGATGTCGGCGACCGAGATCAACGTGCCGGGCGCGCTGCCCCGCTGTGTCCGGGTGCTGATGCTGTGGAACTCGTCGCGGTCCCAGGAACAGGTTCGCCACGTCTACCTGCGCGCCGCGGCGGCGCTGCGGCCCGACCTCAAGCCCCAGAAATGACGGATGCCTTCACGATTGCGCCCGCGCGGGTCCTCCGCGGCAGCGTCCGTGTTCCCGGCGACAAGTCCATCTCGCATCGCGCGGCGATGTTGGGCGGCATCGCGGAAGGCACGACGGTCATCTCCAATTTTCTGTGGGCGGATGACTGCCGGTCCACGCTCGCCTGTCTGCGTTCCCTCGGGGTTGAGATCGGCGAGCGGGGCGACGCCGCGGTCGTGCACGGCCGCGGCCCGCGGCTGAGCGGGCCGGACCGTGTCCTCGATGCGGGGAACTCGGGCACGACCGTCCGCCTGCTGTCCGGGATCCTTGCCGGGCAGTCCTTCGTCACCGAGATCACCGGCGATGCGTCGCTGCGCGCCCGGCCTATGGAGCGTGTAGCGGAGCCCCTGCGCCTGATGGGTGCTGCGGTGGAGTCGAGCCCGGCCGGCGGTCTGCCGCTGAGGGTCCGTGGCGGAATGCTGCGCGGTATCACGTACACTCCTCCGGTTGCCAGCGCGCAGGTAAAGTCGGCGGTGCTGCTCGCCGGTCTGTTCGCCGATGGGACCACGACGGTTCACGAGCCCGTCATGACCCGTGATCACACCGAGCGGATGCTCGAGTCGTTCGGAGCCGGGGTGACTCGCCGCGACGGAACGGTGTCCGTGCGCCGCAGCGTGCTGCGTGCCGTTCCCGTCACCGTGCCGGGGGATCTCTCGTCTGCGGCGTTCCTCCTCGCTGCGGCCGCGGCGCTGCCTGGTTCCGAGATCACCGTGAGCGGCGTCGGCATCAACCCTACGCGCACCGGCGTCCTCGACGTCCTGCGCGCCATGGGGGCCGGCATCGAGGTGCGCGAGGATGCCACGTGGGCGGGGGAGCCGGTCGGCACCGTGGTCGTGCGGGGGTCGAATCTGCGCGGCACGGCCATCAGCGGCGCGCTGATCCCCAGGGTCATCGATGAACTTCCGGTGCTGTGCGTGGTGGCGACCGCCGCGATCGGCGTCACCGAAATCACGGACGCCGCCGAGCTGCGCGTG
>DASYRL010000087.1:0-12554 GCA_036004445.1 bacterium | reverse complement strand
CGATCTCGCCTATGATGACCAGGGCGCCGGGACGCCGGTGGTGCTGCTGCACGGGTTTCCCTTTTCGCGGCGGATGTGGCGCCCCCAGCTCGACGCGCTGACGCAGGCGTGCCGCCTGATCACGCCGGATCTGCGCGGGTTCGGCGAGTCTACCGGGACGCCGTCGTCGCTGGAGGAGCTGGCCGGCGACGTCCACGCGCTGGCGGATCATCTCGCGCTCTCGTCGTTCGTCCTGGGCGGCTTCTCGATGGGCGGCTACGTCGTGTTCCGCTATCTCGCCTCGCACATGGCGCGCGTGGCCGCGCTGGTGCTGCTGGACACGAGGGCGGAAGCGGACACTCCGGAAGGGCGCGAGCGCCGCTACGCCGGGATCGAGCGCATCAAGAAGGAAGGTCCCGACGGGTTCGTGGAGGACTTCCTCAAACTCGTGCTGTCGGCCGAGAGTCTGGAAAGCCGTCCGATGATCGTCGGGGAGGCGCGGCGAATGATGGCGGCCACGCGGGTGGAGTCGATCATCGGCGGGCTGCAGGCGATGGCCGAACGGCCGGACAGCGTACCGCTGCTGTCAGAGATCACCGTGCCGACGCTGATCGCCGTGGGGGACGCCGACAAGGCGACGCCGGCAGAGGCGTCAGAGAAAATGCATCAGGCGATTGCGGGCAGCGAGCTTGTGGTGATTTCCGAGGCCGGCCATCTCTCCAACCTCGAGCAGCCCGCCCAGGTCAACGCGGCTCTCCTGGAATTTCTGGGCAAGCTCCGCTAGGGCGGGGCGCGGGTCAGGCGGGGAGTCGTCCCTTCACGTCGTCGACCCCAAACGGCCCGGGTTCGGCGATGAGCCGCCTCGCGTTGTCGACCTGGTCCCACACGTTCCACAGCAGCACGCCGCGAACGCGGCCGCCCCGCAGGTAGTAGATGACCCCCTCGCGATAGGGGTCTTTCCAGTCCTCGACGATCGTGAGCGACGCGCGGAGGTCGCCCACGGCCTCATAGCCCAGGTCGAACAGGTCCGAGTAGAAGAACGGCAGGTGATCGTAGGTCACGGCCTGTCCACCCATGTTCCGGCCCGCCGCCTGCCCCATGGTGTTGGCGTTGTCTTCGTGCTCGACCCGCACGTACTCGCCGAGGGCGGGATTGTAGAAGCGCGCGACGTCCCCGGCCGCAAACACCTCGGCCTGGGAGGTGCGCAGGTGTTGGTCGACCAGGATTCCGTCGTCGACGCGCAGCCCCGCCGCCTGAGCCAGTTCCGTATTGGGACGGATACCCACACCGGCGACGACGCCATCGACGTCGAGCGTTCGTCCCGCGTTCGTCGAGACGGCGGTGGCGCGCCCGGTCTGGGACACGGCCGAGACCGCCTCTCCAGTCACCACCTCGACGCCCTTGTCGGTGTAGTAGGTGTTGAGGAACGCCGACAGCCCGGCGGGGAACATGCCCGACGCGATCCCCTTCCCCCGGAGGATCAGCGTGACCGTCTTGCCGTTCATCGCCAGCGCGGCGGCGAGCTCGGACCCGATGAACCCCCCGCCGATGACCGCGAACCGCTGCCCGCGCTCGCTAAGGGCCCGGAGCTGCTCGTAATCGCGATACGTCCGGTAGTAGAGGATGCGCTCGCCCGGAATCTCGAGGCGCTTGGGCGTGCCCCCGGTGGCGAGCAGCAGCCGGTCGTAGGTGTACGCCTCGCCCTGGTCATCGGTGACCCGTTTGGCGGCGACGTCGACGGACCGGGCCGTGCGTCCGAGGTGGAGCGTCGCGCCGAGGTCGGTGGTGGCGCGCCAGATTTCCTCTTCTTGCTGCCCCTTCCACAGGCCCTTGGTGAGCGGGGGGCGGTTGTACGGCGGATCAGGTTCGGCGCCGATCAATCCGATGGCTCCAGACGGATCAGCGTCCCGGATGCCGCGGACGGCCGCGTCCCCCGCCATGCTTGCTCCGACGATGAGGTACTGGTAGTGTGCCATACGCTGCATTTTCCCCTTGACCAAACGCGCCCCCTCTGCTATCGTCTCACCTTAATTACCATGTGTCCCAGGGTACGGCCGAAACTCTGACGCCCTCCTCACGGAGGGCGTTTTGTCGTTTCTGGGCGGAATTGGGCGCACGGACCAGGGGGAGGGACGGCGATGAAGGAGCAGATCAGGACCAACGGCGCAAAGACCAGCCCGGCGGAGGTGCTGGCCCTGTGCCAGGAACGCGGAGTCCAGATGGTGGACTACCGCTTCACCGATCTGCTGGGCACCTGGCAGCACTTCTCCGCGCCGGTCGCCGAGCTCAGTGACGGCATCTTCTCTGCCGGCATCGGGTTCGACGGGAGCAGCATCCGGGGGTTCCAGCACATCGACGAGTCGGACATGCTGCTGATTCCGGACCCGGCGACCGCCCGCGTCGACCCGCTGCTGCGGGTGCCGACACTATCGCTCATCTGCGACGTCGTCGATCCGATCACCGGGGAGCGGTACTCGCGCGATCCCCGCTTCATCGCCCAAAAGGCGGAACGGTACCTGATCACCACCGGGATCGCGACGACCAGCTACTGGGGTCCGGAAGCGGAGTTCTTCGTGTTCGACGACGTCCGGTACGAGCAGACACAGCACTCCGCGTTCTATGCGGTCGACTCGAGCGAAGGAGCCTGGAACAGCGGGCGGGACGAGAAGCCGAACCTCGGGTACAAGCCCCGGCACAAGGAGGGGTACTTCCCGGTGCCGCCGGCGGACACGCTGCAGGATTTCCGCTCCGCGCTGGTGCTGAAGATGGCGGAGGCGGGGGTAGAAGTCGAGGTGCATCACCATGAAGTGGCGTCGGCGGGGCAGTGCGAGATCGACATGCGTTTTGCCTCGCTGACGGACATGGGGGACCGGCTCACCACCTACAAGTACCTGGTCAAGCAATTCGCCCGCGAGCATTTCAAGACGGCCACGTTCATGCCCAAGCCCATCTTCGGCGACAACGGCTCAGGCATGCACTGCCACCAGAGCCTGTGGCGCGACGGGACCAACCTGTTCCACGATGCCGTCGGCTACGCCCAGATCTCCGACCTCGCGCGCTACTACATCGGCGGCCTGCTGGTGCACTCCCCGGCGTTGATGGCGTTTTGCGCCCCGACGACGAACTCATACCGCCGCCTCGTCCCGGGGTTCGAAGCGCCGGTGAACCTGGTGTATTCGCGGCGCAACCGCTCCGCGGCCGTGCGCATTCCGATGTACTCCACCAGCCCGAAGACCAAGCGCATCGAGTACCGCCCGCCCGATCCGACGGCCAACCCATACCTGGCGTTCGCGGCGATGCTGATGGCGGGACTGGACGGGATCAAACGGCGGCTCGATCCCGGCGACCCGATGGACGTGGATCTCTACGAACTGTCCCCGGACGAGGCCGCGAAGATCCGCCAGTTGCCTGGGTCGCTGGAGGAATCACTGGCCGCCTTGGAGCACGATCATGCGTTCCTGCTGGAAGGCGACGTGTTCACGCCGGATCTGATCGAGACGTGGCTGGCCTACAAGCGGAGCCGCGAGATCGATGTCGTGCGCATGCGGCCGCATCCCGCGGAATTCGTGCTGTACTACGACGCGTAAGGGACACACGACGACGCCCGGTGGGACGATATGTCCCACCGGGCGTCTCGATTACTCCACCGCGTTAGTGATCCGGCCGGTTGTCGACGCCCGCGCCCGACTCCTCATCAGAGAGGGCCACGCCGCCACTGAAGATCGGCAGCATGAACGTCAAGAGCGCCTCCCCTTCACCAGCCGTGCTTACCGCTTCTTCCTCGAGCGAGTCAACCGGCACAGTGTCCGGCCGCTCGGCTGCGGCGGCAATACCCATGGTCAGCATCGCCAGCAGCAGTAGCATCACGAGGGGGACTACGACTCGTGTCCGCATGTCCAGTCACCTCCTTACGGTGGTACATCCGGACCTGCCCCTGATATTTGGCCCCGGCGATCCGGAAGCCAAGCGGCCGTTGGACAGCGCCGCCTAACAACGATGACTAACCGGTCAAGGTCAAGCGCAGCGAAATTTCGACGGCGCTTCCTCCTGCGGCCGGACGTCATCTTTCTCAATCACGGCTCGTTCGGCGCGTGTCCCCGGCCCGTCTTTGCCGCCTACCAGCGCTGGCAGCGCGAGCTGGAGCGCCAGCCGGTCGAGTTCCTGGGCCGGCGGTTTCCCGTCCTCATGCACGCGGCCCGCGCGGCGCTGGCAGCGTACGTCGGCACCCGCGCCGACAATCTCGTGTACGTGCCGAATGCGACCGTCGGATTGAACGTGGTCGCCCGGTCGCTCGCGCTGCGGGCCGGGGACGAAGTGCTGGGCACCGATCACGAGTACGGCGCGCTGGACCGGACCTGGACGTTCATCTGCGAGCGCCGCGGCGCCCGCTACGTCAAGGCGGCCGTCCCCGTTCCCGTCCGCTCGGCGCGGCAGGTCGCCGACGCGATCTGGGCGCGCGTCACGCCGCGTACACGCGTGCTCTTCTGCAGCCACATCGCCGCCCCCACGGCGTTGATCTTCCCCGTGCGGGAGATCGTCCGGCGCGCCCGGGCGGCGGGTATCCTGACGGTGATTGACGGCGCGCATGCGCCCGGACAGATCCCACTGCATCTGGATGCGTTGGGAGCGGACTTCTACGCGGGGAACTGCCACAAGTGGATGTGCGCGCCGAAAGGGGCCGGGTTTCTGTTCGCCCGGCCCGAGGTGCAGCCGCTGCTGTCGCCGCTGGTGGTGAGCTGGGGATGGCGGAGCGAGCGGCCCAGCGGCTCGCCGTTCGTCGACGAGCAGGAGTGGCAGGGGACGCGCGACGTGGCCGCGTATCTGGCGGTCCCCGCGGCGATCGAGTTTCTCCGGCGGCACCGCTGGGATAAGGTGCGGGCACGCTGTCACGCGCTCGCCGCGCGGCTGCGGGGCGGCCTGCTGCGCGCAGGAGGCGGCCCGTTGAGTCCGGACTCGGACCGGTGGTACGCACAGATGGTGAGCGTACGGCTGCCGGCCGCGGACGCCGAGGCGTTCCAGCAGCGGCTGTACGAGCGCTTCCGCATCGAAGTCCCGGTGCTATCCTGGAACGGTATGACCCTCATCCGCGGCAGCGTGCAAGCCTACAACTCCGGCGCCGACGTGCGGGCGCTGCTCGACGCCACCGCGGCCCTTCTGCCCGCGCCGTGAAGCTGCCGCGGAAGCGGTTTGAGGCGCTGGTGCTGCGGGCGCTGGAGACCATTCCCGACCCCATCAGGGCTCGCATGGACAACGTCGACGTCGTGATCGAAGACCGGCCGACCGCCGCGCAGCGCGCCGAGCTGGAGATGGAACCAGACGAGGAGATCTTCGGACTCTACGAGGGCACGCCGCTGATCGAACGGGGCATCACCGCCGATCCGCTGATGCCCGACAAGATCACGATCTTCCAGCGCCCGCTGGAGGAGGCGTGCGAGACGGACGAGGAGATCACCGAGGAGGTGCGGCGCACGATCGTCCACGAGGTCGCGCACCACTTCGGGTTTGATGAGGACCGGCTCGCCGAGCTGGGGTACGACTGATGAGACCCAGGAGCGCGGAGACGCGGACGCGCGCAGGACACAGGCGATGAATCCGATTGCGCTGATCGTTGAGGCAATCGCCAACGCGCTGCGGGCGCTGCGCAACGGGTTGGCGAGTCTGGCCCCCGCGCCGGAGTACGTGCTGCTGACCGTCAGCGGTCCGCTGCCGGAGCGGCGCCCGCCGCCGGTGAGCCGGTTGCGCCGGATGCTGCCCCTGCCGGTGGTGTCCGCGCCGCCGGAGAGTCTGCAGGAATGGCGCGAGCGGCTGGACCTGCTCGCGGCCGATCCGCGGGTCAAGGGTATCGTCCTGAAGATCGGCGAGTTGACGGCCGGGCTTACCACACTGGAAGACTTCCGCGCCTCGCTGGCGGCGTTCCGTGCCCGCGGGAAGCGTATCGCTGCCTACCTGCCACTGGCGACGCTGCCGTACTACTATCTGGCCAGCGCCGCCGACCTGATCGTCGCGCCGGAATCTCTGGAGTGGGGCTTGTTCGGGTTCCGCACTGAGGCGACGTTCCTGCGCGTTGCCCTGGATCGGCTGGGCATCCTCCCGCAGTGGCACCACATCGCCGAGTACAAGTCCGCCGCCAACCGGTTCCTCTACCCGCAGATGCCCCCGCCGCAGCGCGAGGTGGTGACGTCCATCTTAGAATCCACAACGAACGACGTCATCACTGCAATTGCCGCCTCGCGCGGCCTGGACCCCGCAGTCGTGCGTAAGGCCGTCGACGCGGCGCTGGTGTCGTCGGCGGAGGCGGTGGCTCGCGGGCTCGTCGACCGCATCGGTTTTGAGGATGAGCTCCCCGCGATCCTGGGCTCGGACACCGCTCCAGCCACGGTTGTCCCGTGGCCGGCGGCGAGAGCGCGGGTGCGCGTCCCCCTGCGCTGGTGGGCCGCGCGGCCAAGCTCGATCGCGGTGGTCGAGCTGCTAGGGACGATCATTCCCGGCGAGAGCCGCGATCTGCCGGTGCCGCTGCCGCTGTTCGGGCAGCGGTTCGCCGGCAGCGACAGCGTGGCCCGTGCGTTTCGGACCGCCGAGCGCACGCCCTGGGTGCGGGGCATTGTCTTTCACGTCGATTCTCCCGGGGGCTCGGCCGTCGCCTCCGACCTGATCTGGCGCGAGGTTGCACGAGTGCGGCAGAAGAAGCCGGTGGTCGTGCACATGGGCAACGTGGCCGGATCGGGCGGGTATTACGTGTCCTGCGGCGCGAACCGCATCGTCGCCGGGAGCACCACCCTGACGGGCTCGATTGGCGTCGTGAGCGGGAAGTTTGACGCGAGCGGCCTGTTTCTCCGCGCCGGACTCCACCGGGACGTGGTGGCCGTCGGGGAGACCGCGACGATGCCGTCGGCGTTCACGCCCTATTCGGAGCGGGAATGGGCGGCTCTGCGTGGCTGGATGGAGGACGTGTACGTGCGCTTCAAATCGCGGGTCGCGTCCGGACGCTCCAAGGCCCCCGACGACGTCGAGGCCATTGCGCGCGGCCGGGTGTGGACGGGGCGGCAGGCCCTCGACCACGGCCTGGTCGATGAACTGGGCGATCTGACAACCGCCGTGCGGCGCGCCAAAGAGCTGGCCGGCATCCCCGACCGCGTCGACGCCCCGGTCATTACCATCCGCCCGCCGAAGACGGCCGTGATGCCACAGACGGTCGGGCCCGCCGGGTGGCTGGAGGAGATGCGCCGCGCGATCGAGCTCACCGCGGGTCGCCCGATGCTGTTCGCACCCGACCCCCACGTCGCTTCGCTCCTCGGGGCAGGTCCGCCGGTGGAGTGACGTAGCGCAGGAGATCAATCCCGGGGCGGGAAAGTTTGGACTGATGATCGCCGCGGACCATCGGCCCTTTCATCTTCGCATCCTCCGCAGCGGCAGCAGCGGCAATGCGATCTTGCTCGACGCCGCCGGCACACGGGTCCTCATCGACGCGGGGCTCCCCGCGGACACCATCGCCCGGGAACTCACCGCGACCGGGACCGCGCCGGCGGATCTGGCCGCGATCCTGCTGACCCATGAGCACGACGATCACGCCAGAGGCGCCGGAGCGTTTTCGCGCCTGGCTGGCGTTCCCGTGTACGCCAACGAAGCCACCCTGACCGCCGCCGGGTTGAGGAACGGACTGGTCGAACGTTTTACGACCGGACGGCCGTTCGCCATCGGCGCGCTGACGGTGGAGGCGTTCGCCGTGTCGCACGATGCCGCCGAGCCCGTGGGATTTGCCGTCGGGTGGAACGGGACGACGATCCTGGTGGCCACCGACCTCGGCGAGGCCGGCGACGAGCTGATCGCTCGCGCCCGGGGTGCCGACGTGCTGGTGATGGAGGCCAATTACGATCTGCGCCTGCTGGCCGTCAGTCCCTACCCATGGTTTCTCAAGAACCGCATCGTCGGCGTCAGCGGCCATCTGTCCAACGATGCCGCGGCGCGCGCGGTCGTGGCGGCCGGATCCTCAGGCCGCCCGCAGACGGTCGTGCTCGTCCATCTCAGCGACATCAACAACCTCACGCCGCTGGCCCGCGATACCGTGCAGTGGGAGCTCGACCGCGACGGGATGAACCACGTGCGCGTGCACGCGGTGCGCCCGAACGGAGCAAGCGACTTGCTTCCGTGAAGGTCGCCGATTTCGCTTCTGGCAAACCAAACGACGCCCTGCGCCGCCACGCCGCCGGCATCCTCGACGCGGCGCTCGCGGCGGTCGATCCTGCGCGCGCCGTTGCCCGCCACGTGCGGCGGCGCGGATCGACCCTGCGCATTGGGCGGCGCACGTACGACCTGTCCGAGTTTCGGCGCATTTTCGTCGTCGGGACCGGGAAGGCGGGGGCGTCGATGGCGGCCGCGCTGGAGGCGATCCTCGGCGCTCGGCTCACCGCGGGTATCGTCACGGTGAAATACGGGTATACCGTGCCATTGACGCGGGTGCAGTTAGTGGAAGCCGGCCATCCCCTGCCAGACGACGCGGGTCGCCGCGGTGCCGACGCCATCCTCGACCTGCTGGCCGGCGCCGCCGCGAACGACCTGGTCCTGTGCATCCTCTCCGGCGGCGGATCGGCGCTGCTGCCGTCGCCGGTACGTCAGATTACCCTGGACGAGAAGGTGGACGTCACGGCGCTGCTGCTGCGCAGCGGCGCGACGATCCGGGAGATCAACACGGTGCGCAAGCACCTCTCGCGGATCAAAGGGGGGGCGCTGGCGCGGGTGGCTGCGCCCGCCCAGCTCGCGGTCATCGTGCTGTCCGACGTGATCGGCGATCCGGTCGATGCCATCGCCTCGGGCCCGGCGTCGCCGGACCCGACAACCTTCGCGGACGCCCTGGAGATCCTGGAGCGCTACGGCCTGGAAGACCGCGTGGCGCCGGCCGTCTTGGAATACCTGCGCGCCGGCGCTGCCGGCCGCGAGCCCGAAACCGCCAAACCCGGTGATCCTCTCTTTGCCGGCGTCTATGTCGTCGTCGTTGGCAGCAACCAGGTGGCCGCCGCCGCCGCGGCGCGAAAGGCCACTGCGCTGGGCTACGCGTCGCTGCTGCTGACGACCTGCCTAGAGGGCGAGGCGCGGGAAGCCGCGCGCGTGCTTGCCGGGATCGGCCGCAGCGTCCGGTTGGCCGGTATTCCAGCGTCGGCGCCGGCGTGTCTGATCGCCGGCGGGGAGACGACGGTCACCGTCCATGGGTCAGGCAGGGGCGGCCGTTGCCAGGAATTCGCCCTCTCCGCGGCGCAGGCCATCGACGGGTGGCCGGCGACCGTGATCGCCGCCTTCGGCACCGACGGGACCGACGGGCCTACCGATGCGGCCGGCGCGGTCGCCGATGGAGCCACCGTCGAGCGCGCCGAGGCGTTGGGGCTGAGCGCGCGGCGCGCGCTGGCCGGCAACGACGCCTATCCGTTCTTTGCGGCGCTGGACGATCTCATCGTCACGGGCCCGACCAATACGAACGTCAATGACCTCTATCTCGTGCTTGTGGGAAAGTCTTCCAGGAGAAGGTGACTTGTGACTCGTGACTGGTGACTGGAGCGTCCGGACAGGTTTCTGGGAGGGTCTTGGCGAGTCACGAGTCACGAGTCACGAATCACGGGGTCTGTGATGCGCGTCCTGTTCTGTACCTCAGAAGCCGTCCCGTTCGCCAAGACCGGCGGGCTGGCCGACGTGTCCGGCGCACTGCCGCCGGCGCTGGCGGCCGCGGGCTGCGATGTCCGCGTCGTGCTGCCGCGGTACGGTTCCGTTCCACTGAGTGACCTCAGGCGGGCGGGCAGTGTGGAGGGGCAGGTCGCCGGGACGCCGCTCAGCGGGACGATGTACGAGGGGCGCCTGCCCGCCGGCGACGTGCCCGTGTGGCTGGTCGACCGTCCGGATTACTTCGACCGGCCGGCGCTGTACGGTGAAGAAGGCCGCGACTACCCCGACAATCTCGCGCGGTTTACGTTCTTTACACGCGCCGTCCTCGCCTGGGCCGCCGCGCAGGCGTGGCAGCCCGACGTCATCCACTGCCACGATTGGCAGGCGGCGCTGATCCCTGCGATCATCGCTGCCGGCCAGGCCGCGCCGGCGGCCACGGTGCTCACGATTCACAACCTGGCCTACCAGGGGCTGTTTCCTGCGGCGGAGTTTCCGGTGACGGGGTTACCGCCGTCCCTGTTCACGATGACCGGGATGGAATTCTGGGGTCAGGTGAACGTGCTGAAAGGGGGACTCGTTTTCGCCACGCTGCTGTCCACCGTCAGCGAGACCTATGCGAAGGAAATCCAGACCCCCGAATACGGGGCGGGCCTCGACGGCGTCCTGCGCGACCGCCGCGCCGACCTGTTCGGCATCCTCAACGGGGTCGATTATCGCGCGTGGGATCCGGCCGTCGATCCATTGATCCCCGCCAGGTATTCGACGGCCGATCTTCGCGGCAAGGCCGACTGCAAGCGCGCGCTGCAGGAGGAGTTCGGCCTGCGCGCGGACCCACGCGCGCCGGTCATCGGCATGGTCACGCGGCTCGTCGATCAGAAGGGGCTGGACCTCGTGGCGGCCGCCATCGACGAGTTCCTGGCGGCGGGAGCGCAGTTCGTGCTGCTGGGCACGGGCGAGCCGGTCTACCATCAGCGGTTCGCCGACTTCGCCGCCTCGCATCAGGACCAGGTCGGGGTGCGCCTGGGTTTCGACAACCGCCTGGCCCACTGGATCGAGGCCGGGGCGGACATGTTCCTGATGCCATCGCGGTACGAGCCGTCGGGACTCAACCAGCTGTATAGTCTGCGGTACGGGACGGTCCCGGTGGTGCGACGTACCGGCGGGCTGGCGGATTCGATCATCGACGCCACGCCGGCGGCGCTGGCCGACGGGACCGCGAATGGGTTTGTCTTTGACGACGCCACGCCCGCTGCCCTGCTGGCGGCGGTCCGGCGCGCGCTTGCGGCGTTTGCCGATCCGGCCGTGTGGGCCCGGATTGTCGGCGCCGGGATGCGGGCGGACTTTTCCTGGGCGAAGGCGGCGGCGCAGTACCGCCGGCTCTACGAGCTCGCCGTCTCGCGGCAGCCCCGAACCGCGCACAGCGGCTCGGTTCGGGGCACGCCCCTGCCCGGTGGTAGGGGATGAAGGTGCCGCCGCGAATTGTCCGGCGGCTGGAGGTAGCGACGAGTGCCTGAGTTACGGAAGGACCCGATCACGCGGCGGTGGGTCATCATTGCGACCGAGCGCGCCGCCCGCCCGACCGATTTCCCGCACGACGAGATCGCGCCCAACGACATGGAGAAGTGTCCATTCTGCGAAGGGCGCGAAGACCGCACGCCGCCGGAGATCTTTGCGATCCGCGATCCGCTCACCGCCCCGAACACGCCGGGGTGGCACGTCCGTGTGGTGTCGAACAAGTTCCCCGCGCTGCGCATCGAGGGCAACACCGAGCGTACCGCCGTGGGGATCTACAGCCGGATGGATGGGGTGGGCGCCCACGAGGTGATTATCGAGACGCCCGATCACCACACGCACCTCGGATTGCTGCCGGCCGGCCAGGTCGCCGACGTCATCCGCGCGTATCTGCAGCGGTACCAGGACCTTCGCGGGGATACGCGCTTTGAGTACGCGCTGCTCTTCCGCAACCACGGCCGCCGGGCCGGCGCGTCGCTGTCGCACCCGCATTCGCAGCTCATCGCCCTGCCGATCGTGCCCAAACAGGTGTCGGAGGAACTCGAGGCGGCGGAGCGGTTCTTCGCCAAAGACGGCCGCTGCATGTACTGCGTCATGATCGAGCAGGAGCGTGCCTCACGGGACCGCGTCGTCTATGAGAACGAGGCGTTCATCGTGATTGAACCGTTCACGTCGCGGTCACCGTTCGAGACGTGGATCCTGCCCACGGAGCACGAAGCGGACTTCGGGCTGCTGCGCTCCGAGGATATCCCGCAGCTGGCGGATGCGCTCCACGAAGCATTGTTCCGTCTGTACACCACGTTGAGGAACCCACCCTACAACTTCATCGTCCATACGCTGCCCTACCGAGAAGGATCGAAGCATGCCTACCATTGGCACATCGAAGTCATTCCGCAGTTGACGCGCGTGGCCGGGTTCGAGTGGGGGTCGGGGTTCTACATCAACCCGGTCATTCCCGAAGACGCCGCGCGCTATCTGCGGGAGAGCGCCGCCGGCGCTTCGGAGACCGTGGGCGCCACCACCACCGTGAATCGTGAATCGTGAATGGTGAATCGACAGGTCCCGCAGACCCCTCTGTGCTGATTCACGATTTACGAATCACCGTTCACGAATTTTGGCGATGAGCACCGAGCGGACTCCAGACCGTATCCTTTTGGGGCCGGGGCCGAGCATGCTGCCCCCCAGCGTGCAGGCCGCGCTGTCCCGACCGCTGGTCGGCCACATGGATCCCACACTGGTTCCCATGCTGGAAGCGATTTCCGCGCGGCTGCGGCAGACCTTTCAGACCAGCAACGAGCTGACCCTCGCGGTGTCGGGGACCGGCACGGCGGGGATGGAGGCGTGCCTCGATCACACGCTGGCTCCCGGCGACCACATCGTCGTCGCGGCGGCCGGGTACTTCGCCCTGCGGATTG
>DASYRL010000086.1:0-25325 GCA_036004445.1 bacterium | reverse complement strand
CCCTTGAACTTCGAGTTCGCGAAACCCAGCGAGTGAATGGTGAATCGTGAATCGTGAATCGCCACTGAGTGTGGTCGAGCGGGCCTCCGATTCACAATTCACTATTCACGATTCACGAAGTTACGACGTGATCATCGCCGGCGCCAGTTTCGCGGGCCTCGCGGTTGCGCAGGGAATCGCTCCCGCCCATGGCCCGAAGCCCGATGCCCGAGGCCCGTCTGTGCTGCTCGTCGACAAGCTCCCGATAGGCGAGGGGGTCACCTCCGCCTGCGCGGCGCCGCTGGCGATCGTGCGTGCCATGGGCGCGGAAACTAGCGTCCGGCAGGTGCACGACGAGATCGTCATCCAGACACTCCGATCCCGGACCGTGTGGCCCCTGCCGGAACCGTATTGTACCTTCGACTACGAGCGGTTCTGCGAACTCGCCTTTGCCAGGAGCGGCGCCGAGTTCCGGCAGGCATCGGTGCGGGGACGGACCGGTCGCATCGTGCATACGTCTGGAGGGGACGTGGCGGGCCGGTTCCTCGTCGACGCCACAGGCTGGCGTGCGGCGCTGACGGGAACCGGTCGATCGGCGCCCGCGCACCGGTGGCTGGCCTTCGGGATAGAGACCGAAGTCGCCGCCGCGGTGGAACCGGGACTTCAGTTTCACTTCGTCCCGGAGATCGACGATGGCTACGCCTGGGTGTTCCCGGCTGGCAACACCGCGCGCATCGGGGTACTGAGCTATCGTGGACGCAGCAAGCTGCAGCCCGCCCTACAAAAGTTCCTGTCTCGCTTCGGTCTCACGCCGGCCGCGTATCACGGTGGGTTCCTCGCCTCGGGCCTCCGGCCGCCGGTGATCGACGAAGTCTTCGTCGCCGGAGACGCGGCCGGGCAGTGCCTGCCGCTGACGGGGGAGGGAATCCGGACGGCGATCCTCGCCGGATTTCGCTGCGGCGAGGTGCTGCGAAACACGCTCGATGGGGCGACGTCCGTGGAGGATGCGCGTCAGTCGTATGCCAGATTCGTGACCCAATCCCGCAAGAGATACCGTGTCCTGCTGGGGATCAATGCCGCTCTCTTGCCGCTTCCCATTTCGCTCCGCGGCTCAGTAGCCGGGTTCATAAGGCGGACGCGGTTGCTGCGGGCATTCATGCGGCAGTACCTGGGAATTCTGTCAGGAACGTTGATGGTGCCGGGGGAGGGAGTCGAACCCTCAAAGGCCTTTCGGCCCGGCGGCTTTTGAGGCCGCTGCGTTTTCCGGTTTCGCCACCCCGGCGCGCAGAACAGATTATAACTCGGATTTCTTGAACTCCAACGCGCGGGAGTTGATGCAAAACCGCTTCCCGGTTGCGGTTGGCCCGTCGTCGAAGACGTGACCGAGGTGCGCGCCGCAGGTTCCGCACCTGACCTCGATCCGGACCATCCCGTGACTTCGGTCCTCACGCTCTTCCAACGCCCCCGCGATCGGCGCATCGAAACTCGGCCAGCCTGTCTTGCTGATGAACTTTGCGTCCGACGTAAACAACGGGGTCCCACAGACCACGCAGTGATACGTGCCGGTCCCTTGCTCGTAGGTCAGCTCGCCCGAAAACGGCGCCTCGGTTCCGGAGCGAAAGCAGATATCATACTGCTCGGGCGAGATGCTCTTTGCGAGTTCCGCAACTTTCTGTGGGTCGAGTTTGGGCATGATCCTCTCCTTTAGGCGTTGGAGACACGAAACAATCGCCACTCGCCTGGTACACCCTTCAGCGCATGGGTCCCCCGATCCTGAAACTCGATTCCCGACCCGGCGACGAGGTCCTTGACCCTGCTGGAGACCAGCACTTCGCCGGGGCCTGCCATTGCCCCGACGCGCGCACCGATGTGGACCGCGATCCCCCCGATGCTCTCGCGCATGAGTTCGACTTCGCCGGTGTGCAATCCAACTCGTATCTCGAATCCGAGCGCTCGCACAGCTCCGGCAACGGTCTGAGCATACCGGATCGCGCGCGCAGGTCCCTCGAACGTCGCGAGAAATCCATCGCCGCTCGTGCTGATCTCCTGACCGCGGAACCTGGCGAGGTCTTTGCGCATGATCCCATAATACGATTCGAGCAGATCGCGCCAGCGGCGATCGCCAAGCTCCGCCGCCCGCTTCGTTGACCCCACGATGTCAGCAAAGAGCACGGTGGCGCGGACGCGGTCCGGGGTCGCGGGTCGGCGCACCCCGGTGAGCAATTCTTCGACCTCGTCGACCACTGCGTCGCTGTCCCCCATATCCACCCCATGATCAGGACCAGGTCAACCGGGCCGTTCCCGAAAACCTGGTAGGCGATGTTCACATCGCCGCTGTGCGCGTAGCGGGTTTGCGGGCGGTCCATGCAGACGGTATCCTTGAACCCGGGTGGAATTCCTTCACGATGCCGAAATCCCGCAAGCTCATTCTCATCGATGCGAACGGCCTGGTCTACCGGGCCTTTTTCGCGCTGCCGTACTTCACGACCACCGACGGCCGCCCGACGAACGCCGTGTTCGGGTTTACGAACATGCTGCTGAAAGTCCTCGACGACGAGAAGCCGGGGTACGTTGCGGCGGCCTTCGACAAAGCCGCCCCGACGTTCCGCCACGAGCAGTATAAGGAGTACAAGGCGACCCGCCAGCGCATGCCCGACGACCTGCGGCCGCAGATGCAGACCGCGAAACAGGTCCTCGACGCCCTGCGCATCCCCATCTACGAGGCGACGGGATTCGAAGCGGAGGACATCCTTGCCACGATCGCACGGAAAGCCGCCGCCGAAGGGTTCGAAGTCCTCATCGTGACCGGCGACCTGGACGTGTTGCAGCTGATCGACGATAAGGTCCGCGTGATGGTGACCAGCCGCGGGATTACGGAAACCACCGTGTACGATCGGAAGAAGTTCAAGGACCGGTTCGGCTTCGACCCGCCGCAGCTCCCCGACTACAAGGGTCTCAAAGGCGACACGACCGATAACATCCCGGGTGTGCCGGGGGTGGGGGAGAAGACCGCCGGCCAGCTGATCCAACAGTTCGGCAGCGTGGAGGCGCTCCTGGAGCACGTCGACTCCGTGACGCCGAAGCTCGCGAAGGTCATCGCCGAGCGCGGCGGCCAGATCGTCCAGAGCAAATCGCTGGCCACCATCGTCACCGACGTGCCGGTCGACTGGACGTGGGAGGACCTGGCCCGGAAGAACCCCGATGCGAAGCAACTGCGGGAGCTATTCGAGCGTCTCGAGTTCAAGAGCTTGGTCGAACGCGTCGGCGTGGCTGAGGAACAGCCCCAGGGTGTGTACCGCCGCGCCGAAAACCCCGCGGATCTGGCCCACGCCGCCGCTGATGCGGATGAGGTCGGGTTGTACCTCAAGCGGGGTCCGGGCCATCCGATCACTGCGACGCTGGAAGGCATCGCACTCTCTGCGGTCCCAACCGAGGGCGTGTTCCTGTCCATCGCCGACGACCGGGTACCTGATGATCTGCGCGCACTGCTCGAGGCGGACACGTTAAAGGTCAGCGGCGACGTGAAGGCCGACCTGCATACCTTGCGGGCCCGGGGCCTGCGGCCCCGGGGCCTGGGCTTTGACGTGGCCGTCGCCTCCTATCTCCTGAACCCCGGCAAGCGCACCCACACCCTCGGGACAGCCGCGTGGGAGCACCTTGGCTGGCGCCTGCGCATGGAGCAGGAGCCGGAGGAGAATGCGTCACCGCGAGTCCGCAAGGGCGTGGCGGATGATCTGGGCCTCAACCGCGATGAGGTCGCTGAATCCGCCGAGGCAGCGGACGTACTGCGGCGGCTCCGCCCGATCCTCGCCGAGAAGATGAAGGCGCGCGAGGTCTACCCGCTGTTCACCGACGTTGAGATGCCGCTGGTCGGCGTGCTGGCCGACATGGAAGCGGCGGGGGTGGCCGTCGACGTCCCGTACCTGCAGGAGCTGTCGGCGGAGTTCGGCGGCCGGGTCGATGCGCTGGCGGCGGAGATCTACGCCCTGGCCGGCTCCGAGTTCAACATCTCGTCCCCGAAACAGCTTGGATTCGTCCTGTTCGAGAAGCTGCAGCTGCCGGCCATGAAGAAGACCAAGACGGGCTACTCCACCGATTCTGAAGTGCTGGAGTACCTGGCCCCCCAGCACGAGATCGTCGCCAAGATCGTCGCCCACCGCGAGTTGACCAAGCTGCTGAGTACCTACGTCGATGTGCTGCCGCGCTTGGTCAACCCCGCCACGGGCCGCGTGCACACGACCTTCAATCAGACGGTCGCGGCGACCGGCCGCGTCATCACGATCGAGCCCAACCTCCAGAACATCCCCATCCGCACCGAAGAGGGCCGCAAGGTCCGCCGGGCCATCGTCGCCCCCGCGGGGCGCCTGCTGCTGGGCGTGGACTATTCACAGATCGACCTGCGGGTGCTGGCTCACATCACCGGCGATCCGACGCTGCTGGAGGCGTTCGGACGGGACGACGACATCCACGCGGTCACGGCGGCTGATGTGTTCAACGTACCCAGGGCTG
Source organism: bacterium (assembly GCA_036004445.1). Taxonomy (GTDB): domain Bacteria; phylum Sysuimicrobiota; class Sysuimicrobiia; order Sysuimicrobiales; family Kaftiobacteriaceae; genus DASXUC01. The sequence goes on along the minus strand of DASYRL010000086.1, from coordinate 20,837 downwards.
CGGTGACCCCGGAGCTGCGTCGCCGGGCCAAGACGATCGTCTTCGGCGTCGCGTACGGCATGAGCGAGTTCGGTCTGGCGGCGCAGCTGGGCATCAGCAAGTCGGAGGCCAAGTCCTACATCGAGCGCTACTATGCCCGATTCCCGAACGTCCGGCAGTACATGCTGGATGCGGTGGAACAGGTCCGCCGCACGGGCTACGTGACCACGCTGTTCAACCGCCGGCGGTACATCCCGGAGGTCCACACGCGGAACCGGCCGATCCGGGAGGCCGCGGAGCGCACGGCCATCAACACGCCGATCCAGGGGAGTACCGCCGACATCATCAAGAAGGCCATGGTCGATCTGGCGCGCGACGTGCTGCCGCACTTTCCGGGTGCGATGATGACCCTCCACGTCCACGATGAACTCCTCTTCGAGGTCTCGCGGGAACAGGTGCGCGACCTCGCGGCGGAGGCCAGGCGGGTGATGGAGTCGGCCTTTCCGCTCAGCGTCCCGCTTCGCGCCGATGCCAAGGTCGGCTCAAACTGGAGAGACATGGAGCCTCTTCAATGAACGATGTCCGATGTCCGATGTCCGATGTCCGGCTTCTCGGACGTTCTCGCATCGTCTGCAATTCCGGACCCCGGACCCCGGACCCCGGACCCCGGTTCGCATGAAGATTGTCGGGCTCACCGGGGGGATCGCGTCAGGGAAGAGCCTCGTCGTCGGTATCTTCAAAGAGCTGGGGGCGCAGGTCATCGACGCCGACCACGTCGCCAGAGAAGTCGTCCGGCCGGGGAAGCCGGCACACAACGAAATCCTCGAAGCCTTCGGCCCGACGATGCTGCTGCCGGACGGCACCTTGGACCGCGGGCGACTCGGCGATCTCATCTTCCGTGATTCCGCCGCCCGGACCAGGTTGAACGCGATTACCCACAAATATATCCGGTCCGAGATCCAGCGGGAGATCGCCCGGCTGAAGGCCGCCGGCGGGAGCCCGATGGTGATCGTCGACGTCCCGCTCCTGCTCGATAAGGCATCCCGGGACGCCTACGATTTCGACGCCGTGGTCCTAGTCTTTGCCGACCCCGATCTGCAGCTCGAGCGGCTGATGGCGCGCGAGGGCCTCTCGCGCGAGCAGGCGGTCAGCCGGATCATGGCCCAACGCCCCCTCGCCGAGAAGATCCCCGAGGCCGACTGGGTGATCGACAACTCGGGATCCCCCGAGGACACCCGCCGCCAGGCCGAAGCCCTCTGGAAGACCCTGGTCGGGAACGCGGGAACGCGGGAACGCGGGAACGCGTAGCCTGCTCCGGCTCAGGCCTCCGGTTTCCGGCCACCGAACAGCCCAGAAAGTGTCCTGAGTAGGACGAGTGGAAGCCGTCGCGTCCTCGATGGTATACTTGGTTGATACCCTTCCGGAGGTTTCGCTCGTGCCAGAGTTCCAAATGGTCACCGACATGGCGCCCCGCGGCGATCAGCCGGAGGCGATTGCCGGCCTCGTGGAGAGTCTTAAGAAGGGCAACCGCCGTCAGACCCTGCTTGGCGTGACCGGGAGCGGCAAAACGGTCACGATGGCCTACGCCATCGAGCAGATGCAGCGGCCGACCCTCGTGCTGGCGCACAACAAGACGCTGGCGGCACAGCTCTACGGCGAGTTCCGCGATTTCTTCCCCAACAACGCGGTGCGGTACTTTGTCTCGTACTACGACTACTACCAGCCCGAGGCGTACGTCCCGCAGACCGACCTGTACATCAACAAGGACGCCTCGATCAACGACGAGATCGACCGGCTGCGCCATGCCTCGACGAAGGCGCTGATGGAACGCCGCGACGTCATCGTGGTGGCCTCGGTATCCTGCATCTTCGGGCTGGGACATCCCGAGGATTATAAGGAAGTCATGCTGCTGGTCCGCAAGGGGACCCGCCGGTCGCGGGACGAGCTCCTGCGCGGGCTCGTCGACATCCAGTACGAGCGCAACGACGTCGATTTTGCGCGGGGGAAGTTCCGCGTGCGCGGCGACGTGATCGAGGTGTTCCCCTCCTACGAGGACCACGCGGTGCGCATCGAGCTCTTCGGCGACGAAGTCGACCGGATCATCGAGCTGAACCCGCTGACGGGGGAGATCATCGAAGAGAAGCCGGTGGTCTCGATCTGGCCGGCCAAGCACTGGGTGACCACCGACGAGCGGCTGGAGCGCGCCCTGCAGACCATCGCCGAGGAGCTGCGCGAGCGGTCGGACTGGTTCAAGTCCCAGGGCAAACTGCTCGAGGCGCAACGGCTGGAGTTTCGGACGAAGTACGACCTGGAGCTCCTCCGCGAGGTCGGGTACTGTCCGGGTATCGAGAACTACTCGCGCCACCTCGACGGCCGCGCGCCCGGCGAGCGCCCCGGCTGCCTGCTGGACTACTTCCCGAAGGACTTCCTGATGTTCATCGACGAGAGCCACGTCACGGTGCCGCAGGTGCACGGCATGCTCGAGGGCGACCGGTCCCGGAAGCGGAACCTCGTCGACTTCGGCTTCCGGCTGCCATCGGCGTTCGATAACCGGCCGCTGTCGTGGGAGGAATTTGACGCCCTGCTCACCCAGGTCGTGTTCGTCTCCGCCACCCCCAGCGCGTACGAGCGCGAGGTGAGCGACCGGATCGTGGAGCAGATCGTCCGGCCGACCGGGCTGGTCGACCCGCAGGTCGAGGTGCGGACGGCCAAGGGACAGATCGACGATCTGATCGCCGAGATCAAAGCCCAGGTGGAAAAAGGCGAGCGCACGCTGGTCACCACGCTGACGAAGCGCATGGCCGAAGACCTCACGGCCTACCTCCAGGAGATGGGCCTGAAGGTCCACTACCTGCACGCGGAAGTCCAGACGTTCGAGCGCATGCAGATCCTCAAGGACCTGCGGCTCGGGACCTACGACGTCATCGTCGGCATCAACCTGCTCCGCGAGGGGCTCGACCTGCCCGAGGTGTCGCTGGTCGCCATTCTCGACGCGGACCGCGAAGGCTACCTCCGGTCGGAGACGTCCCTGATCCAGACGATGGGCCGGGCCGCCCGCCACCTCAGCGGCCGGGTCATCCTCTACGCGGACGAAGTCACGGACTCGATGCGGCGGGCGATCGAGGAAACCAACCGTCGCCGGGACATCCAGCTCAAATACAACGAGGACCACGGCATCACGCCGGAGTCGATCGTCAAGCCCATCCGGGACATGATCGACCTCGAGCAGGTCTCCGAGGAACTGCAGAACTACCAGCCCTCCGGCGAGGCGCTGACCGCCCAGGAGCTGATCCGGCTCGCGGAGCAGCAGCGGGTCAAGGTGCCCTGGGACGTCGCCCGGCTGCTGATGCTGTCGCCGCAGGAGCTGGAGCAGACCGTCGAGACGCTGGAGCGCGAGATGCGCAAGGCCTCGGCCAACCTCGAGTTCGAGAAGGCCGCCGTCCTGCGCGACCAGGTCGCCGAGCTGCGCAAGGGGCTGGGGGAGCCGTTCTTTGCCGGCGCACGCCGCGGCGGCCCGGGAATGCGGCGGGGCAGCCCGGGCCGGCCGGGACGACTGGGGAGACAGGGTAGACGCTAGTGCCGCACGATCGCATCGTCGTCCAGGGCGCGCGCGAGCACAACCTCAAGGACATCACCGTCGAGATCCCGCGCGACCGGTTCGTCGTGCTGACGGGTATCTCCGGGTCCGGGAAGTCCTCGCTCGCGTTCGACACCATCTACGCGGAAGGCCAGCGGAAATACGTCGAGTCGTTGTCGGCCTATGCCCGGCAGTTCCTCGGGCTGATGGAAAAGCCCGACGTCGACCACATCGACGGGCTGTCGCCGGCGGTGTCCATCGACCAGAAGGGTGCCCCGCGCAACCCCCGCTCCACCGTCGGCACCGTCACCGAGGTCTACGACTACCTGCGCCTGCTGTACGCGCGCGCCGGCCAGCCGCACTGCCCGATCTGCGGCAAGCCGATCAGCCGGCAGACGCGCGAGCAGATCGTGGACAAGATCCTGGCGCTGCCGCAGGAGTCCCGCATCCAGGTCTTGGGACCGATCGTGCGCGGCCGCAAAGGGGAGTACCGGCAGTTGTTCGACGACCTGCGCCGGCAGGGGTTTGCGCGCGTCCGCGTCGATGGCAGCGTCTATGAGCTGACCGAGGAGATCGTCCTCGACAAGAACAAGAAGCACTCCATCGAGGTCGTCGTCGACCGCATCGTGACCCGCCCGGACGTGAAGACCCGGCTGGCGGATTCGCTGGAGACGGCGCTGAAGCTGGGGCAGGGCGTCGTCTATGTCGACGTCCTGTCGGACGCCGACGGGAACAGGGGAACACGGGAACGGGGGAACAAACAGAAGTCGAAGCGTCGCAGTCGTTCGTTTCCGCGTTCCCGCGTTTCCGCGTTCCCGCAGGAGGCCGAAGGCCTCCTGATCTTCAGCCAGCTCTTCGCCTGTCCCGACCACGGGTCGGTGCTGCCGGAGATCGAGCCGCGCATCTTCTCCTTTAACAGCCCCTACGGCGCCTGCCCGGCCTGCAGCGGCTTGGGGTTCCGGCAGGAGTTCGACGTCGATCTCGTGCTGGACTGGGATAAGTCGCTGATGGACGGCGCCGTGGTGCCCTGGGCGGCGTCGACCAGCGACTACTACTACGAGCTGCTGCAGTCGCTGGCCGCCCATTTCCGGGTGGACATGAAGACGCCGGTGCGGCGGCTCCCCAAGGCATTCGTGGATGTCCTGCTGCACGGGTCCACCGAGCAGATCAAGGTCAAGTACCACAACAAGTGGGGCGCGCTGCGGGTCTACGAAACGAAGTTCGAGGGCGTGCTCAACCAGCTGCAGCGCCGGTACAAGGAGACCGACTCCGAGTACATGCGCGAGGAGTACGAGCAGTACATGACGACCCTGCCGTGCCCGACCTGCGGCGGCGCGCGGCTGAAGCCCGAGTCGCTGAGCGTCCGCGTCGGCGGGCGCACCATCGCCGAGCTCACCGCCCTGACGGTCCGGCAGACCCTGGATTTCTTCAACGTCCTCACCCTGACGGAGCGAGAGAAACTCATCGCCTCCCAGATCCTCAAGGAGATCAAATCGCGGCTTGGGTTCCTGGTGAACGTCGGGCTGGACTACCTCACGCTGGACCGCACGGCCAACACACTGTCCGGCGGCGAGGCGCAGCGGATCCGCCTGGCCACGCAGATCGGGTCGGGCCTGATGGGGGTCCTCTACGTCCTCGACGAACCGAGCATCGGCCTGCACCAGCGCGACAACCGCCGCCTGATCAGCACGCTGCTGCAGATGCGCGATCTGGGCAACACGATCCTGGTCGTCGAGCACGATGAGGAGACCATCCGGTCCGCCGACTGGGTGATCGACATCGGCCCCGGTGCCGGAGAAGCGGGCGGCTACGTCGTCGCGAGCGGGACGCCGGATCACATCGCGCGCCACCCCGAGTCGATCACCGGGATGTTCCTCTCGGGCCGCCGCGAGATTCCCGTGCCGGAGCGACGGCGCGCGGCGGCGGGCGGCGCGGCGCTGATCGTGCGCGGTGCGAGGGAGCACAACCTCAAAGGCATCGACGTGCGCGTCCCGCTGGGGGTCTTCGTCGCGGTGACCGGCGTGTCGGGGTCGGGAAAGTCGACCCTGGTCGACGAGATCCTCTACCGCGCGCTGGTTTCGCGCCTCCACGGCACGCGGGTCCGGCCCGGCGCGCACACACGGATCGAGGGTATTGAGCACATCGACAAGGTGATCAACATCGATCAGTCGCCGATCGGGCGGACCCCGCGGTCCAATCCCGCCACGTACACGAAGACGTTTGACCTCGTCCGGGACCTGTTCGCGCAGACTCCGGACGCGAAGGTGCGCGGGTACACACCGGGGCGGTTTTCGTTCAACGTACGCGGCGGCCGCTGCGAGGCGTGCGAGGGCGACGGCATCGTGCGCATCGAGATGCACTTCCTGCCGGACATCTACGTCCCGTGCGAGGTCTGCAAAGGGAAGCGCTACAACCGGGAGACCCTGGACGTCCTCTACAAGGGGAAGAACATTGCCGACGTATTGGAGATGACCGTCAGTGAGGGGCTGGCGTTCTTCGAGAACGTCCCGCGGATCCGGCGCAAGCTGCAGACGCTCGACGACGTCGGACTGGGCTACGTCAAACTCGGCCAGCCGGCGACCACGCTGTCCGGCGGCGAGGCCCAGCGGGTCAAGCTGGCTACCGAGCTGTCGCGGCGCGACACCGGGCGCACGCTGTACATCCTCGACGAGCCCACGGTGGGGCTGCACTTCGCCGACGTCGAACGTCTTCTTCAAGTGCTGCACCGGCTGGTCGACGCCGGGAACACCGTGGCCGTCATCGAGCACAACCTCGACGTCATCAAGACCGCGGACTGGATCATCGACCTGGGCCCGGAAGGCGGGGAGCTGGGGGGGCAGGTCATCGCGGAAGGAACACCCGAGCAGGTCGCCCAGACCGGACACTCGTACACCGGCGAGTTCCTCCGGCGGGTGCTCAACGGCGGCAATACGTATGCACTCGTCGGCGATGGCGCGCGCGGCCGGAGGAACTCGCGGACGCGGTAACCCCAAGGACGGGATAAGAGGGAGAAAAGGGATAAGAGGGATAAGCAAACCAGCGGGCGCCCTAATCCCTGTTATCCCTCTTATCCCTGTTATCCCTTCAGTTGAGGTGTCTCGTGAAGATTGAGCGCTTCGAGATGGAGCGGTTCCAGTCCACGTGGGAGAACAGCGTCGACTACAACCTCGCCGACAGCGGCGTGCATCCCCTGACCCTGGCCGGGCTCGTGGACCACACCTGGCTGGTGGAAGTCCTCAGCCACGAACCGATCGGCTACGGGTACACCAACGGCAGCCAGGAACTCCGCAACCGCATCGCGTCCCTGTACCACGGGGCCGGCGCCGAGCACGTCCTGGTGACGACCGGGGCGGCGGAAGCCAACTTCCTGGTGACCTGGGCCCTGCTGGAGCCGGGCGACGAGGCGATCGTCATGCAGCCCAACTACATGCAGATCCCGCTCCTCGTGACGGCCTGGGGAGCCGCCGCGAAGCCCTGGTGGCTGCGCGAACCCGCGCAGTGGGCCCCGGACCTGGGCGAGCTTGAGCGGCTGGTCACCCCGCGCACGAAGGCGATCTTCGTCTGCCATCCCAACAACCCGACCGGCGCGGTGCTGTCGGCCGACGCGATGAACGCGATCTGCGACGCCGCCGCGCGCGTGGACGCCTGGGTGGTCGCCGACGAAGTCTACCGCGGGGCCGAAATCGACGCGCATCCGACGCCGTCGTTCTGGAGCCGCGCGCCGAAGGTCATCGTGACCGGCGGGCTGTCGAAGGCCTACGGGCTGCCGGGGCTGCGCATCGGGTGGATCGTCGCGCCGCATCAGGAAGCGGAGCGGCTGTGGGGCTACCACGATTACACGTCGATCGCGCCCAGCGTGCTCAGCGACAACGTGGCCCGGATGGCGCTGACGCCGCGGACCTACCAGCGGATCGTCACGCGCTCGCGGGGCATCCTCGCCGACGGGCTGCAGACGGTGCGGCAGTGGGTCGCCGACCACGACGGCCTCGTATCGTGGGTACCGCCGAAGGCCGGGGCCATCGCGTTCCTCAAGTACCGTGCGGCGGTCAACTCGTCGGTCCTCGCCGACCGGCTGCGCCGGGAGCACAGCGTGCTGGTGGTTCCAGGCGACCACTTCTTGATGGATGGATATCTTCGCATTGGATTCGGTGGGGAGAAGACCACCCTGCAGACAGGACTCGACCGTCTCGGGCAGGTGCTCCGCACTCTATGACCTCACCTACACAACTCACTCAACCTACACAATGACCTGCGTGACGCTCCGCGATCCCCGCCCTTTCTGTAGGTGATTGTGCAGGTCGTGTAGGTTGTGTAGGTTGTGTAGGTTAGCCTGATGATCAACCTCGACGAGAAACTTCAAGTGGTCCCGACGCGCCCGGGCGTGTACCTGATGAAAGACGCCGCGGGACGGGTGATCTACGTCGGCAAGGCGACCTCGCTGCGCAACCGGGTGCGCCAGTACTTTCAGGACAGCGGCCACGCGGAGAGTCCGCGCATCCGCCACCTGATGTCGAAGATCGCGGACTTCGACGTCGTCGCCTGCGAGACCGAAGTCGAGGCGCTGATCCTGGAGATCAACCTCATCAAGCGGCACCGCCCGTTCTACAACGTGCGGATGGCCGATGACAAGGCGTTCCCCTACGTGAAGCTCACCAACGAAGCGTTCCCGAAGATCCTGATGACCCGCCGCGTCGTCCGCGACGGCGGCCGGTACTTCGGCCCGTATCCCTACCACGAGCCGAAGCTGGTGCGCCGCACGATCCGGACCATCCGCAAGCTGTTCAAGCTGCGGTCCTGCAATATCGAGATCACGCGCGACCTCCCGCGCCCGTGCCTGGACTACTTCATCGGGCAGTGCACCGCCCCGTGCGTGGCCTGGGGCGCCCCGGCCGAGCAATACGCGGAGCAAGTGCGCCAGGCGGCGATGTTTCTGGAGGGGCGGCAGGAATCGCTGCTCGACGAGCTCCGGGCGGAGATGCAGCGGGCCGCCGACGCCACGGAGTTCGAACGGGCGGCGCAGTTGCGTGACCAGATCTCGGCGATGGACGCCATTTACGAGAAGCAGCGTACGGCCAGCGTCGGGCTGGAAGACCGCGACGTGGTCGCCGTGGCCCAGGCCGGCGATCTGGCCTGCGTGCAGGTTCTGTTCATCCGGAGCGGCCGGCTCCAGGGGCAGGAGCACTTCATCCTCGAAGGGACGCGCGGGCTGCCGTTTGGGCAGATCCTGGCGGAGTTTGCGAAGCAGTACTATCAAGACGCACCCGGCGTTCCCCGCGAGGTCGTGGCCGCGAATCCCGTCGATGACGCGGAGACGATCGCGGCCTGGCTGTCGGCGCGGCGGGGCAGCAAGGTGGATCTGCTGGTGCCTCAGCGCGGCGAGCGGAAGCGGCTGGTCGATATGGCGGCCGAGAACGCCGCGCTGTTTCTCGCGCAGGAGCGCGCACGTGTCGCCGGATTGGAAGGAGCCGGGATCAAGGAGCTGCAGGACGTCCTGGCACTGGAAAACCCGCCGTTCCGCATCGAGGCGTACGACGTCAGCAACTTCCAGGCCGGGGAAACCGTCGGCTCGCTCGTGGTATTCGAGGGTGGGCGGCCGTATAAGCGTGGCTACCGCCGCTTCAAGATGAAGTGGACGGAAGGGCCCAACGACTACGCGATGCTCCAGGAGATGCTGCGCCGCCGCTTCGCCATGGCGCGCGAGGAGCAAGAGCAGCTCGACCGTGACGAGCAGGTGTCGCCGAAGTGGTCCGTGGTGCCCGACCTCATCCTCATCGACGGGGGCCGCGGTCAGCTCAACGCGGCGCGGGAAGTGCTGTTCGAGTACAACGTCTACGTCCCCGCGGTGGGGCTCGCCAAGCGGGAAGAGCTGCTGGTGACCGTCGAGCATCCGGAACCCATTGCGCTGCCCCGCGACAGCCACGCCCTGCGGCTGCTGCAGCGGGTGCGTGATGAAGCCCACCGGTTTGCCAACGCCTACCACCAGAAACTCCGCGAGCGCCGCATCGTCTTTTCGGTGTTGGATGAAATCGCGGGGATCGGCGAGAAGCGCAAGCGCGACCTCATCCGGCACTTCGGCTCGGTGCGCCAGATCCGTCAGGCCTCGGTGGAGCAGATCGCCGAAGTCGTGGGGCCGAAGACGGCGCAGAAGGTCGCCGGCTACCTCCGCGAACACCCCGACAACCGCTACAAGGACGAAGTCCTCCGGTCTTGAATGCGCCTGCGGCGCCTGAGCGCGCTGGGGCTCCTCTCCGCACTGGCGCTGGGCTGCGCCGCGGCCCCCGCCATCTCCTGGGATCCGCAGCCCCTGGCCGTGGCGATGGAGCCGAACGCCTTCCGCGTCCTCGAGGCGAGTCTGCGCCCAGCCGTCCCGATCGCATCACTTGAGCTGACGCCGTCGGCCACTCTGCGGCCGGTGCTGGCCGTCATTCCCTCAACCGTGGTCGGGATCGACGCCGGCTCCGCGCGCCGTGTCCGGCTGGCCGTGCTGCTTCCTCCCACCGCCGCGCCGGGGGAGCGCATCAGCGGGGTCCTCAACCCTGGGCTGCGCGTGACCATCGGGGTCGTCCCGCCGACGGCGGAGGGCGCGCTGGAGAGCGCGCGCCTGGCGCTCGAGCACGGTGATGAAGCGGCCTACCTGGCGCAGGTTGCCCCCGATCGCCGGGCCGCGGAACAGCGTACCTTCGCGGGGTTGACCGACGCGGCGCGCCTGGCGCTGGCGGGGACCCTGCAGACCGCGGAGCGGATCTCGCTCGAGGGCGACAGGTCCGAATACCGCATCTACCTCCTCCTCGGCACGCAGCGGTTGGAATCCTCGATTGTCCTGCAGCGGTTCTCGGACGGGATCTGGCGCATCGTCAGGTTCTAGCCCGAAATCCTCTTGACAGCGGTCTTCTTCCCGGACAATATTATAGCTACAATTAATGGCTATAATAATAGCCGCACAGATACACCGTCTCGGGGGGGTGAGTGAGATGCGCGTTGCCAGTACCGCGGAATTGAAGAACCGTACCAACGAGCTCGTTCGCACCGCCATGGCGGGGGAACCGGTCGTCATTACTATTTATGGCCGGCCGGCGGCAGCGCTGACCCCCCTGAGCCAGGACAAGATCCAGGAGATCCTGCTCCACCGCCAGGGGCAGCTGCTGCTGGGCGCGCTGCCCGACGGGCCGTGGCTGTACACGTCGCTGGAGACGCCCATTGGGACGGTGTATGCCGCGTACAGCGAGCGGGGCGTTGGCTACGTGGACCTCGCGCCCGGCGATCGCGCGTTCGAGCGGGCGCTGAAGGATCGGTTCGGCCGGCAGGCGGAGCGCGATCCCTCGCCGCCTGCAGAGCTGATGCGGCAGCTGAAGACGGCGGTATCATCCGGCAAGGAATTTGCCGGCGCGATCGATCTCTCGATGGTAGGTCCCTTCGAGCGCCGTGTGCTCGACGAGCTGCGCCACATTCCCAAGGGCGAGGTGCGGACCTACCGCGAGATCGCGGCGCGGCTGGGGCACCCCACCGCCACCCGCGCCGTGGGCAACGCGTGCGCCAGGAACCCGGTGCCGCTGCTGATTCCCTGCCACCGCGTCGTGCGCAGCGACGGAGGGTTGGGAGGATATTCGCTGCGGGGCGGGGTGGCGCTCAAGCGCAGGCTGTTGCAATCCGAAGGCGCCGATCTCTCGCACTTGCGGGTCTCCTAGCCGAAACAAGTATACGTACAAGTGTACGTATACTATTGAATTATAGAAAATATACTTGACAATCATTAATCTGAGACTTAATATTCGACCATGAACTCCACTAATAAGCAAGTGAGAGGTGAAATCATGGTCGATAATCTGTACGTGATGGAGCGGCTGGCAAAGGAGCGATACGAAGATCAGCTTCGCCTAGCCGACCAGCGCCGGCTGCAGCGATCGGCCGCGGAAGCTCCGCGTCCCAAGCGGACGGGTGACCTGACGGCCTTGCTGGCGACCGCCACGGCGACTGCGTCGCCTCGCGCCGGCGCCGGTTCCACGTCCAATCCAACCCCGAGGCGCGCGTAAGCACGATGCCCCAGACACCCGGAAAGTGCCCGGTCTGCAGCCACGACCTCGAGGTGGTGAAGTTGCAGTGCACCTCCTGTGGCACCGTGGTCGAGGGGCACTTCGAGCTGTCGCGCTTCACCCGCCTCGATCCTGAACAGCTCGCGTTCCTCGAGCTATTCCTGAAGGCGCGCGGCAACATCAAGGAAGTCGAGCGCGAGCTCGGATTGTCGTACCCAACGGTGCGGGCTCGCCTCGATACGCTGCTGGCAGCCTTGGGATATGCCGTGGAACCCGAGCGGCGGTCGGAAGTCGCACGGAAGCGGCGAGAAATCCTCGACGCGCTGGACGCCGGCAAGATCCGCGCCGAGGAAGCCCTTCGTCTCCTCAAGGATCTGAAGTCTTGACGAGTCACAAGTCACGAGTCACGAGTCACGATTCACCAGTCACCATTCACGAACCTGAGGGTCCAAGATGAACGAAGAACGCGAGATGGTGCTCAGGATGCTGAAGGAAGGCAAGATCTCGGTCGAGGAGGCCGACGCGCTGCTCCAGGCGCTGGCCGAGGAGACCGGCGCCCCCGCCGAAGAACCCAGGGAATCGCCCGCGCGCACCGGCGTTGACGTGCGCGTCGAGCTCGGAGACCTGATCAAGGAGATCACCGAATCGGTCCCGAGAGAAGTCATCCACGAGCTGCGGGAGCTCCGCCACCTCAAAGATCTCAAACAGCTCGGCCGGATCAAGGATGTCAAAGAGTTCAAGCACGGGTGGCGCGGAATCCTCAACGCCATCCAGGGCCTGGCGGAAGGGCAGGCCGAGGACGTCGCCGACTTGGCGATGGCGCCGACAGACACCCTGGAGATCGCCAACGCCTGGGGCGACCTGCGCCTGCGGCGATCGGCCGACGGCCGCCTGCGCGTCAAAGCCCGCAAGCGCGTCTGGTCGGCGACGCGGGAGGAGGCACAGCGCCTCGCCGAGGGCTTGCGGGTCGGGCCGCGGCGCGAAGGATCCCGGGTTCTGGTGGGAGCCTCCATGGTGATGGAAGCCCGCCGCCGGATCGACCTGGAGATCGACGTGCCGGCGGGGGTCGCGGTGGCCGTCGAGGTCGCCAAGGGCGACGTCCGGGCGGAGGGTCTGGACGGATCGGTGCAGATGCAGGTCGCCCGCGGAGACGTCCATGTCGCCGACCAGGGGGAGGGCCTCACGCTCTCGATCGCCTCCGGCGACGTGAGCGTCAAGCGCGCCGGCGGCGACGTCACCCTCGACATCAAGAGCGGCGATGTCACGGCCGTTGACGTGCGGGGGAAACTGGCCGGCCGGATCCTCAACGGCGACGTGGAGTGCCAGCGCTGCGCGTCTGTCACCCTCGACGTGCTGAACGGGGACATCTCGGTCGCGCACAGCGAGGGGGACATTGAGCTCGAGGTGAGAAACGGCGACATCGAGATCACCGGCGCCCGCGGGCGCAACGTCAGACCCCGCACGCTGTCCGGCGACATCCAGGTCACGGTTGCGGCGCTGCCCGAGGGGGGCACCCTCAGCGTCGAGACGATGCGCGGCGACGTGGTCGTGGCCCTCCCGGCCGACAGCCGGGCGACGATCGACGCGGCCACGATGTCCGGCGACGTCGCGTGCCGGCTGCCGCTGCAGGAGCGGTCGACCGATCGCGGCACCATGCGGCGGCGGGTCATCCGGGGGATTCTCAACGCCCCGGGGGCTCTCGTGACCCTGCGGACGACGAGCGGAGACATCCAGGTGGTGGAGAGCGCCGCCGGTGAATGACCGCCTGCGCATTCTGGAAATGGTGAAAGACGGCAAAATCACTCCGGAGGAGGCCGCGCGCCTGCTGGACGAGCTGGACCGCGCCCCACGCCCGGCGGGCCGGACCCTCCGCGTGCGCATCCGGCGGGCCGGCGGCCAGAGCGTCCAGTTCACCGTGCCGGTCTCGGTGGCGGGGACGGTGCTGACGCTCATCCCCGAGGCGACGCGGGCCAAACTGGAGCAGAGGGGGATCGACCTGACGGAGCTCGTGCGCGCCGTCCAGGACGGCGACGCGACCGGCGAACTCGTGAACATCCGCGAGCCGGGCGGCAACCTCATCGAGGTGACGGTCGAATGACGGCCGCCGCGCCCGCAAACGCTGTCCAGCTGGCGGATCTGACCAAGCTGTTCGTCTCGCGCGGCGTGGAAGAGAACGGCCGCCGCCGCCGGGTTGTCCGGCGGGAGATCGTCGCCGTCGACCACGTCGACCTGCTGATCCGGCGCGGGGAACTGTTCGGCTTGCTCGGTCCCAACGGCGCGGGGAAGACCACCACGATCCGCATGTTGTGCACCTTGCTGGAGCCGACCTCCGGCCGGGTGCAGGTCTGGGGCGTGGATGCCTCGCGCGACCCCGCCGCCGTCCGCCGGCAGATCGGCGTGGTGCTGGCCGGCGAGCGGTCGATCTACTGGAAGCTGACGGGCCGCGAGAACCTGGAGTACTTCGCGGCGCTGTATCAGGTGCCGCAGCCGTTGGCGCGCGAGCGCATCGCCCAGCTGCTCGACCGGGTCGAGCTCACCGCTCGGGCGGACGATCTGGTCGAACGGTACAGCACGGGGATGCGCCAGCGCCTGGCTCTTATCAAGTCCATGGTGCACGATCCGCCGGTCCTGCTGCTTGACGAGCCGACCACGGGCCTGGACCCGCAGGCCGCCCGCAACATCCGGGACTTGATCCGCCACCTGCACGCGGTGGAGGGCAAGACGATCATCCTCACGACCCATTACATGGAAGAGGCGGATCAGCTGTGCGAGCGCATCGGCATCATCGATCACGGCCGGATCATCGCGCTGGACCGGCCGCAGGCGCTGAAGCGGTCGCTCAGCCACGGCCCCATCCTGCGCATGGAATTGGAAGACGCCATCGACGGCGTGGAGGCCGCGCTCCGCACCCTGCCGGGGGTCAGCGAGGTGCTCGTGCGCGAGCAGCCGGCTGACGGCGGGTGGGAGCTGACGGTGCACCTCGACGATGCTCGAGAAGCGCTGCCGCTGGCAGTGGCGGCGGTCAGCAGCCGCGGCGCCCGGGTCCGCCACCTGCAGCTGATGGAACCGTCTTTGGAGGACGTCTTTATTGCGTTGACCGGACGGAGACTTCGTGACTAACGACGGCAACGCGGGAACGGGGGAACGCGGGAACGCGCGAGCCCCGGCAGCGGTAGATCCAGAGACTATTTCCGGTCCCGCGATCCCGCGATCCCGTGTTCCGGGATCTCTGTGGCGCCACCCCGACTTCCTCAAGCTCTGGTCCGCGCAGACGATCTCCGTCTTCGGCAGTCAGTTCACCAACCTCGCCATCCCGCTGATTGCCGCGCTGACCCTCCGCGCCACGCCCGCGCAGATGGGCGTGCTCACGGCGGTGGAGACGGCGCCGTTCCTGCTCATTGGGCTCCTCGCGGGCGTGTGGGTGGACCGGCTGCCGGGCCGCCCGATTCTCGTGGCGGGGGACATCGGCCGGGGGATCGTGCTGCTGACGATTCCGCTGGCGGCGCTGGCGGGACGGCTGACGATGGCCCAGCTGTATGCGGTGGGATTCCTCGTCGGCGTGCTCACGGTCTTCTTCGACGTCGCCTACCAGGCGTTTCTGCCCTCGCTCGTCGAGCGGACTCAGCTGATCGAAGGAAACAGCAAGCTGGAAGTAAGCCGGTCGGCCGCGCAGGTTACGGGACCTGGGATCGCGGGTGTGCTCATCCAGGCGCTGAGCGCCCCGGTCGTGATCGTCCTCGACGCGGTCTCATTCTTCGTCTCCGGTTTCCTTATCGGAATGATTCGCCGCCGGGAAGAGCCGCCCGCGCGCACCGGCCGTGGCGCGATGCTGGCGGAAGCGCGTGAGGGACTGGCGGTCGTATTTGGAAACCCCTTGCTGCGCAGCATCGCGGGGACCACGGGCACGTCCAACTTCTTCGCCGCGGCGCTGTTCTCGATTCTCATCCTCTACGCGACACGCACGCTTGGGCTGATGGCGGCCTCGATCGGTCTGGTGTTTACCATCGGCAGCCTGGGAGCGCTGGTCGGGGCGCTGACGGGGGGCCGGCTGGGCCGCGCCCTGGGCGTTGGGCCCGCGATCATCGGGTCGATCTTCGTGGCCGGGCTGGGATTCGTGATCGTCGTCGCGGCCACGCCCCAGACCGCGGTGCTGCTGCTGGCGGCGGGCGGCGTGTTGGGCAGCTTCGGCGGCGTCGTCTACAACATCAACCAGGTCAGCCTGCGCCAGGCGATCACGCCCCAGCGGCTGCAGGGCCGTATGAATGCGACGATGCGGTTCATCGTGTGGGGCACGATGCCGTTGGGCGGGCTGGCCGGCGGCTACCTGGGCGAAGTGCTCGGCCTGCGCCCGGCCATCGCGGTGACCGCCGCCGGCGGGCTGCTCGCGTTTCTGTGGGTGCTGTTCTCACCCGTGCGCACGCTCCGCGCGATCCCGGAACCTGTCGAGTGACTGGTGACTTGTGACTCGTGACTCGGACTGCGGAGGGCTTCCGCAACAGTCCGCTCAACCGTTTGTAGCAAGTCACAAGTCACGAGTCACGAGTCGCGAAATTTCGCGGGTCGTGGGGGCCGTCGCCCGTCGAGAGCTGCTGATCATCCGTCGCTATCCGAGTTGGATCCTCGGAGTTGTGGTCTGGCCGGTGCTGTTCCCGCTTGCCTATCTCTTCAGCAGCCGCGCGCTGGCGGGTCCGCGCGGTGAAGGGCTGAGTCTGTTCGCGCAGTCGGCGGGGACGGCGAACTACGTCGGGTTCATCGTCATCGGCGCGACGGCCTGGATGTGGCTGAACATCACGCTGTGGGGACTCGGGACAAGCCTGCGCGCCGAGCAGCTCCGCGGCACGTTGGAATCGAACTGGCTCTCGCCGGCGCCGCGATTTGCGATGTTGATCGGGACGGCCGCCGGCGAGGCGATCAAGGCCGGCGTCTTCTTTGCCGTCAGCGTGGTCGGATCGCTCGTCATCCTGCGCGTGCCGGTCAATGCCAGCGTGCCCGGAGCGGTCGCGGTGATTGGTCTGTCGATTCCCTGGATCTACGGGCTCGGGACGGCGTTTGCCGCCGGTGTGCTGAGGTTCAAAGAGGCGAACGCCATCGTGTATTTCGTGCGAGGCGTCTTTCTGATTTTCGCGGGCATCAGTTTTCCGCTCGCCGTTCTGCCAGGATGGATGCACCGCGTCGCCGAGTGGCTGCCGCTGACGCATACGATCACCGGTCTGCGGGCCGCGCTGCTGGACGGGGCGGGTCCGGCCCGGCTGGTGCCGCAGCTCACGTTCCTGGCCTACTCGGGCGTCGTGCTGGCGGCGCTCGGGTACGCGACGTTCCAGGCCGTCGACGCGCACGTGCGCCGGACCGGCGCGGTCTGGACGCACTGAGATGCGGCGTCTGCTGGCGATCGCGCGAAAAGACCTGCTGTTGATGGTTCGTTATCCGCTCCTGGCCGTCTCGCGCGTGGTGGAACCCATCGCATGGCTGACGCCGGTATACTTTCTCGGCCGCGCGTTCTCTCGGGGCGCCGACGCCGTCGGGTTTGCGGCCTGGACTGGAACCGGTGACTACATGGCGTTTGTCGTCGTGGGTTGGATCCTCAGCAGCTACGTGTCGGCCGTCCTCTGGGGCATGGGGTTCGCGTTAAAGACCGAGATGGACGCGGGCGTGCTGGAGTCGAACTGGCTCGCGCCCCAGCCCCCGGCGCTCCTGCTGGTGGGCCGGACCCTCGCCAGCGTCCTGTTCACGACCGTGACGTCCGCGGGGTTCGCCGCGCTGGCCGTCCTGTTGTTCGGCATCTCGATTCCGGGACGACTGCTGCCGGCCGTGACCATTGTGCTGCCGGTGGTCGTCGGCCTGTACGGTCTGGGGTTTCTCATGGCGGGGAGTGTGCTGCGGATGCGGGACGCGAACACCCTGATCGACATCGGCAACTACGTCCTTGGCCTGCTCAGCGGCCGGGATTACCCGGTGTCCATTCTCCCCCGCCCGCTGATCGTGCTCTCGCTGCTGCTCCCGCTGACCTACGGGTACGATGGTCTGCGGGCCGCCCTGTTGGGCACGCGGCCGCTGGTCCCACTCCCGGCGGAAATCGGCCTCGCCGTCCTCTTCATGGTCGCGACGGTGGCAATCGGCGTGTGGGGCTTCGGCCGTCTCGAGCGCCGGTGCCGCATCGAAGGGACGCTGGCACAACACTAACCCCACTACAGGTTTGTTAGTATGGCGGTAGATGATGCATCTCGGGAGTCCGTCCGAGTGTTGGGGCTGGGTGCTCTCTCCGTTTCCCCTCCCGCATCTCGACCCCCAGCAATCCTTCCTCCGCCTCCGACTGTCCGGGCCCGACGACGCCGTGGCCGGCGCCGCCCGCGAATTCACCGCGCTTGGCGGGTGGGCGTCGGCGGTCATTCCGCCGTCGCCCCCGACGTTTGACCACCCGCAGGTCACGCTCGCCGGCACGCTCCGGCGGCTGCACCAGCTGGCGGAGCAGGGCCGGGAGCCCGCGGCGGGAGCGGTCAAAGCTGCGCTGGCCACGGCCCTCGACGCGCTTCCGCCCGTCCAGCTCGGCCGTCACCATTTTGACTTTCGCCGGCGCGTCTACGTTGCCGGTATCCTCAATAACACGCCCGATTCGTTCTACGATCGCGGCCGTCACTTCGGCAGGCACGCGGCGCTCGCGCGGGCCGAAGAGATCGTCGAGCAGGGCGGCGACCTCATCGAGATCGGCGGTGAGAGCGCGCAGGCCGGCGTGCGGCTGTCCCCGGCCGAGGAGATTGCCCGCGTCGTCCCGCTGGTCGAAATCCTCTCGGCGCGCTATGCGGTGCCTGTCGCGGTGGACACCTACAAACCGGACGTGGCACGCGCCGCCATCGGCGCCGGCGCCGTCCTCATCAATGACATCTCCGGGCTGGGTGAGCCGGGGATGGCGGAAGTCATCGCCGGCTCCAACGCCGGAGTCGTGATCATGCACCTGCACGGCCGGCCGAAAGAGCCGTACCGTGACCTCGAGGTTCCCTCGATGATGGACTGGGTGGGCGCGTTTCTGCGGCAGCGGCTCACCGGCGCCGCCGCCATCGGCGTCCCGCGGGAGCGGATCTTCGTCGACCCGGGCCTGAATTTCGGCAAGCGGCCGCAGCGCGATCTCGAGTTGATGCAGCGCCTTCCCGAGCTGCGCAACTTCGGCTGCCCGATCTTCGTGGCGACATCGCGGAAAGACTATATCCGGGACCTGCTTGGCCTGCCGCCGGATGAGCTGCTGGAAGGGACCGCCGCGGCGGTGGCGTTCGCGGTGGTCCAGGGAGCGAACATGCTGCGCGTGCACGACGTGCGGCCGATGGTGCGCGTGGTGCGGATGACGGAGCTCCTGATGGGGCACAACAAAACTGAGGGTGTTGTCACCGAGGAGGCCCGTGATGTCACTGCTCACTGACGGACGGAGGCCGGCGATCGACAAACCCGCGATCGAGCGGGCGTTCCGAGAAATCATCGTCGCCCTCGGCGAGGACCCCGGCCGCGAAGGCCTGCGTGGCACGCCGGAACGGATCGCCGAGATGTATGAGGAACTCTTTGCCGGACTTCACGAGGACCCCAGTGAACTGTTGCAGGTCGGGTTCGATGACGAGGATCATCGCGAGATGGTGGTCGTCAAAGACATCCCGTTCGCTTCATTGTGTGAGCACCACTTTCTGCCTTTCATTGGTGTCGCACATGTGGGCTACATTCCTCAGGGGCGCATCCTCGGTGTGAGCAAAGTGGCCCGGGTCGTCGAGATGCTGGCCCGCCGGCCGCAGGTCCAGGAACGGCTCACGACGCAGGTCGCCGATTTCCTCTGCGAGGCCGGGTTGGGAGCGTTGGGTGCCGGTGTCGTAATCGAGGCCACCCATCTCTGCATGACGATTCGGGGGATCAACAAGCCCGGCAGCAAGGTCGTTACGTCGGCAACACGAGGAACGTTCCGCGAAGATCCCCGAACGCGGGCCGAGTTCCTGACGATCGTACAAGGCGCGCGGCCGCGATAGCCTCGAACGGACGTCCTGCGGTACAATCGACTGCGGGCGGGTGGCGGAATCGCAGACGCTGAGGGCTTAAAACCCTCTGGCCTGAAAAGGCCGTGTGGGTTCAACTCCCACCCCGCCCACCAAGATCGGGATCACAGGGATCAAGGGGAACAAGGCGATCAAGTGCCGTGGGATAGATCAAGGGCCCCGAAAAGGTTCGGGGCCCTCGCATATTTGATCCCTTTGATCCCCTGATCCCTTCGATCCCGCAGTAGGGGGTGGAGGCGGCGCCCGGATTCGAACCGGGGAGTGGGGGTTTTGCAGACCCCTGCCTTGCCTCTTGGCTACGCCGCCTTGTCAGGGAGCAGGGAACAGTCCATCCCTAACCAATCCAGCAGTTGCTGTTCCCTGTTCCCAGTTCCCTGTTCGCAGCAGTCAGTGGAGCGGGAGACGGGACTTGAACCCGCGACCTTCTCCTTGGCAAGGAGACGCTCTACCACTGAGCTACTCCCGCCCGCTCGACACCTCATTATACGCAGGTCGCCACAGATAGAAAAGCCCCGGCAGAGCCGGGGCTTTTGAACCTCTCAGCCCACAAGAAGGAGCGCGGGCTACGCCGCGCCGCGGATGAACAGGAACCAGATAAGGAGCAGCGCGACGAGAATCCAGATAATGTCCAACGTCAAGTCCCTCCCCTGCAGGTGGTGAGGCCGGCTAGGCGGCCTGCTTCACGAACAGGAAGTAGATGAGCACCAGTGCGAGCAGGATCCAAATCCAGCTGTCCACGGGTAGTCCCTCCTTATCCAGTTTGTCTCTTCATCTTCGCCATCTTCGCCGCCATAGACATGGTTCCTGCTGCAGCGCGCTTCTGCCTTGTCAGCCCGCGGGGCGGCCTCTATAATTACGGATGCAGTATCGGCCGCAGTTCGTCGCGGCATGCCCACGTAGCTCAGGCGGCAGAGCGTGTCCTTGGTAAGGACAAGGTCACCGGTTCGAATCCGGTCGTGGGCTCCATTTCAGGGAGCCGGGAACAGCGAGCAGGGAACGGACGAAGGGGACGGTTGTCACGGTTCCCTGTTCCCCGTTCCCTGTTCCCTGTCAGTCGGCTCGAGAACACGACGTGAGAGTTATTACCGGTTAGGGGGACCAGGATGGCCAAGCAGAAATTCGAGCGCACGAAGCCCCACGTGAACGTGGGGACGATCGGGCACGTGGACCACGGGAAGACGACGCTGACGGCGGCGATCACCCAGACGCTGGCGGGGATCGGGGTGA
>DASYRL010000085.1:0-40660 GCA_036004445.1 bacterium | reverse complement strand
AAGTTCCGACCTGCACGAAAGGCGTAACGAGCTGAGCGCTGTCTCGAGGAGAGACTCGGCGAAGTTGTGCGACCCGTGAAGACACGGGTTACCCGCAGCTGGACGGAAAGACCCCGTGGAGCTTTACTGTAGCCTGCCATTGGACTTGATCTAACCATGCAGAGGATAGGTGGGAGGCTGCGAAGCCGGGGCTCTGGCCTCGGTGGAGCCAACCTTGGAATACCACCCTTGGCAAGATTAAGTCCTAACCGGGGACCTCATCGGTTCTCGGGACCGTGGCAGGTGGGCAGTTTGACTGGGGCGGTCGCCTCACAAAAGGTAACTGAGGCGCCCAAAGGTCCCCTCAGCACGGATGGAAACCGTGCGTCGAGTGTAAGGGCATAAGGGGGCTTGACTGTGAGACTGACAAGTCGAGCAGAGCGGAAACGCGGGCCTAGTGATCCTACGCTGGCAAGTGGAAGCGGCGTGGCTTAACGGATAAAAGCTACCCCGGGGATAACAGGCTAATAGGGCCCAAGAGTCCACATCGACGGCCCTGTTTGGCACCTCGATGTCGGCTCATCGCATCCTGGGGCTGCAGTAAGTCCCAAGGGTTGGGCTGTTCGCCCATTAAAGCGGTACGTGAGCTGGGTTCAGAACGTAGATTACACTGCGTCCTCCGGGAGTAATCCCGGAGTGCCAACCGGCTGATATCGGTGGAACCCTCCCGCGGATCCGAACGCCGCGAAGGGCAATACCGAGGGAAGAACGGGAGCTGATGAAGGAGACGTTGATCGGGACGGTGCTGGGTGATGGATACCTCGAGCCACATGGCCGAGGGGTCAGACTCCAGGTGAACCACGCCGAGCGCTTCAAGACATACGTCGAGTGGAAGCGCGAAGAGTTCCTGGAGCTCAAACCCTCACCTCTTCACCGTAGCGACAACGCAGGGTACCCGTTTTGGCGGTTTGTCACCCGGTCGCATCCGTATCTGGCAGAACTGCGAGAACTGTTCTACGCGGGCAACAGAAAGATCGTCCCTGAGATGATCGGCGCGTTGCTCGTGCATCCAAAATCTCTCGCGGTTTGGTTCATGGATGATGGAACGATCGACCGGCGGCAAGGATCGCTCCTCTTCGAAACGCAGAGCTTCGGTGCTGACGATCTGAAACGCCTGATTGTCGCGGTTCGCGACAACTTCGGCGTGGAAGTCACGATCCACCGAAGCGGCGTGGGGAGGGGATCGCGATTGTACGTTGCGGTGGCTGAGGCCAAGAAGATGGCATCAGTCATTAGCCCGTACGTATTGCCAGAACTGAGGTATAAACTCCCGTTCCCTGTAACGACTGAAGGCCGCGAGGCCTGAGATGGATGCCGTGCCTTCGGGCAATCTAGGGCACCCATCATACGCCGGCTCCTCCACTCTCCAGGAGGATGGAGCTATAGTCTGTGCCTCTGGAAACAGAGGAATAAACACGCGAGAGACAGTTCGGTCCCTATCCACTGCGGGCGCAGGTGGCTTGAGGGGAGCTGCTCCTAGTACGAGAGGACCGGAGTGGACAGACCTCTGGCGTACCGGTTGTCCTGCCAAGGGCAAGCGCCGGGTAACTATGTCTGGACGGGATAAGCGCTGAAAGCATCTAAGCGCGAAGCCCACCCCAAGATAAGGCCACCCACCAGGTTAACTGGGTAAGCCCCCGAGAAGACTACTCGGTATATAGACCGGATGTGTAAGCACCGCAAGGTGTTGAGCTGACCGGTCCTAATCGGGCGAGGGCTTGATCACCGCTTTAGGGGTAGCTGTTTGGAGCCTGGAAGTTCGAGTGGCAGCTCACAAGGTTGATGTCGAAGGGTTCAAGGTCAAGGTCAAGGCCAACGCCCTAGGGGCTCATGGCGGAGCCACCTTGACCTTCGACATCTAAGTAAGTGCAGTCCCCGGTCTCAGCTGAGCGTAGCTTAGTAAGGACCGGGGTCCCCAAAAATTTGCTCTGGCGAATTTTTGGGGTGGTATTCCCGGTGGTGATGCCGGAGGGGCCACACCCGTTCCCATTCCGAACACGGAAGTTAAGCCCTCCAGGGCCGATGGTACTGCACTGGTAACGGTGTGGGAGAGTAGGTCGCTGCCGGGAGTAAGATGCAGCGGGGAAGCGAGTCATCGCTTCCCCGTTTTGTTATTTCGGCTCAGGCGTTGGCGCGATGGTGCCAGCGCAGATTCCGCAGCCGCTCCGGATGGACCGTGCCGCCGACGAACAGCAGCGCGATGAGGAGCCCAACGACGGCCAGGGCCGCGTCCAGCTTGAACGCGATCCCGATCCCCTCCACCAGTGGCCGCGGCGCCACGATGGCCGTGTTCACGGCCAATCCAACCGCGCCCCCCGCAATCTGGAACATGTAGATGATGCCGCCGGCGAGGCTGGCTTCGGACGGATCGAGGGCGGTGACGCCGGCCGTCGTGATCGACGAGTAGAACAGCCCCACGCCGATCCCCAGGATGACCATGCCCGGCACCATCGACGCGTAGGAGGAGTCCGGCTTCAGCAGCGACAGCAGAAACATCCCCGCCGCCAGGCACGCTGCGCCGAGGGAGACGATGCGCTTCGGCCCCAGGCGCCCGTACAGCGGGCCCGCGGCGAATGCGGTGATCGCAAAGGTTCCCATCGTGGGCAGCAGGCCCGCGCCGGCCCCGACCGCCGAAAACCGCAGCTGCTTGGCCATGAACTGCGGCAGGTAGACGAGCGCAGCGAAGAAGATGGCCGACATCATCAGCACGGTCAGCGACGCCGCGAGGAAGTCGCGTTTCCCCATGACGTTCCCCGGCACCAGCGCGCCCGAGCCGGCCCGCCGCTCGATGACGGCGAGCCCCACCAGCGCGAGCGCACTGATCCCCAACAGCGCCGCGATCCGCGGATTGCCCCACCCGATGTCTGTGCCCACGTCGAGGGCGATGAGGAGCGCCAGCAGTCCGGCCGACAGCGCAACGACGCCCGGCACGTCGATCCTCCGGGACGCCCCGGGTGTCGGCGCCTCCTTGGTGTGGACGGTCAGCCAGGTGACCAGCACCGCGCCGGCGGCGATCGGCAGGTTCAGGAAGAATACCCACCGCCATCCCACCGTGTCGGTCAACAGGCCGCCGATCAACGGACCCGCCGCATTCCCAAACCCAGCGGCCCCGAGGATCAGCGCACCCGCCAGCCCCGCGCGCTGGGGCGGCAGGATCGCGTAGGTCATCCCCAAGATGGCCGGCCAGATCATCGCGCCGCCGACGGCCATCACCGCGCGCGCCGCCAGCAGCCAGCCGATCCCCGGCGCGAAGCCGCCCAGGACCGAAACAGTCGCGAAGATCGCCGAGCCCATGAAGAACACACGGCGGCGGCCGAACATATCAGCGAGCCGCCCGCCGGTAACGATGAGCACGCCGAAGACCAGCGCGTACCCGTTGATTACCCACTGCACCGTACTGACGGTGGTGCCGAACTGCGCTTCGATCTGGGGCAGCGCGACGCTGAGCGCCGTGAAGTCATTGGCAATGACAAAGACGGCGATGCCCATGGCGAGCAGCGCCATGACGGTTCCCGAACCGAGGCCCTGCTGGCGTGCCGCCACGCGCTAGCGCACCGGGGGGACCGACGGTGTGGCATCCGCTCGGAGCAGGAACTCCCGCAACGCGTCCAGCTGGTCGGTATTGATGTAGTCGACCCCCGCGCGCAGCAACTCGAGCCAGACGGCCTCGGTGGCAGCACCGGGCGCGTCGGGCGTCGCCCAGAAGCGGACGCGCTGGCCTCGAACGTGGGCCCGGTCGATGATGGATTTCAATTTCCCTCGCTCGTCGTCCGGCATGGGGCCGAGCCCGCCCCAACGGAACTGGAGGGCCCAGTTGTCGCTGACCAGCGGCATGAAGGATTTCGACGCGGCGAGCGCTCCGAGGTCGGTCACCCTCCCGTCGTAGCCCGCATAACGCAGGGTTTGCCCCATCATGATCTCGCGCGGCCGGTTGCCCGAGATCACGACGAGGATCGGACCCGCCCGCGTGGCCGTTGGCGTGAACAGCGTCAGCATCGGCTCATAGCCGCGGAGCTGCTCGTGCAGCGCGCGATAGGTCGCCGCCGCGTCTGACTTGATGTCGATCAGCAGCTGGAACGCATAACCGTAGCCCGCGTAGACCCGACCTCCATTTTGCTGCACGATGCGGCGCAGCGGATCGAGGTACAGTGCCTTCAGCGTCCGCTCCGGGCGCGCGGCGGCGAGGTCATGCGCGACGAGCAGGTCGCCGCCGACGAGCCAGATGTCGGCTTCCACGCTGGTAAACCCGCGTTCGAGGGCGTCCAGCAGCGGCCGGGCGTGTTCGTAGTCATTGTGCGCGTGCGCGCGGGCCAGCGGGACGACGGAAGGGGAAGGAGCGGCGGCGGAGATCTCTCCGGATAGGAGCACGGCAAGGATGAGCAGACCCAAACGCCTCACGTTGGAGGACTTCAAGACGAGGGGAGCGTTTTCCTGATCCCGAAGAAGTCGCTTCAGACCGCAGGAGGGTGAGGCGAGGCCGCGGCAGCGGCCAACCATTTCCCCTCTCCCGGTGGGAGAGGGTAGGGTGAGGGATGCTGATGGGCGCGGAACCGACGCCGGAGCAGGTCCGGGAATTTGTGATCGCCGGCCACTGGGATCTTCCAAAAGTGAAGGCTATGCTCGCCGAGCACCCCCAGTTACTGCACGCGAAGCAGCAGTGGGCCGACAACGATTTCGAAACCGCCATCCAGGCCGCCTCCCACGCGGGCAGCCCGCACGTGGCTCTGTTTCTGCTCGAGCAGGGTGCGCCGATGGCCATCTACACCGCGGCCATGCTCGGGCGGAAGGACACGGTCCAGGATCTCCTGCGAACCGATCCGGACCAAATCAACGCGGTCGGGGCACACGGGATCCCGCTGCTGCCGCACGCGGCGTTCAGCGGAAACGTGGAGCTGGTCGAGATGCTTTACGAAGGCGGCGCGAAGAGCGGCGTGTCCATGGCGCTGAGCAACGCGGTGGGCCACGGCCATGCCAAGGTCGTGCGCTGGATCCTGGCGCACGGGAATCCGAAGCTGGATTGGAAGAACTACGAGGGCAAGACCGCACTGGACATCGCCGCCGAGCGCGGGCACCAGGAAATCCTCGACATGCTGCGCGCCCACGCTCAGGCTTAGCCGGCCACGATGCGCGCCGGGATGAGGTTCGGTGTGGTCGTGACGGCCGTCGCCGTGATCGCCGCGGCCTGCGGCCAGGGGCCGGTGCCTCCGCCCGCAGCCGTTCCGCCCGGCGATCCCAGCATTGCCGCACTGCTGGGCGACGACAGCCGGGCGAAGCTCGAAACTCGGATTGTCACCGCCGATCGCCCATGGACGCAGTGGGTGGCGTGGGGCGAGAGGCTCTTCTACGACGGGTTTGTCGACAATCCCCCGCTGGGATCCAGCCCATCGCCGCGGATCTCCGAATTTTACACTTGCGCTCGATGCCACAACACGGCCCGGGAAGATCCCGTGCTGACCGATCAGGACCCCGAGGCGCGGTTCCGCTACATTCTGGCCGGGCACCCCAAGCTGTTCATGACGCAGGGGACCACGATGTGGGGCGCGGCCAACCGCGTCGCTTTCTACAATGACTACTACGCGCTCTACCACGATCTGTGCGTCCCCGACCCCACCACTGAGACCCAGACGGCCACCGGCGGTCCCGACGACAAAGGCCGCTGCGCGCCCGGGACGCGGAAGATGGATCCTGCCAGCCTCGAGGATGCGATCCAGGTCTGCAGCGGATACTGCAGCGTGGGCCGGTACCTGGTGCGCTGGGAACTCGACGCGATGGTGGCGTACTACTGGAGCCTGGAGCTGCATCTGTCAGATCTTGGTCTCACGGCCGACGAAGACCGGTTGGTCCGCGGCGCGCTGATGCCACTGTCCCTCGACACCCGCCGTGTGGACGAGGCGAGGACGCTGCTGCGCTCGCGGTTCCTGCTCGCGGCCGGCGATACGGCCCGGACCGTGCCCGAACTCCGGACAGCGCCCGGCGGCACGGTTGAACTGGGTCCGTACCCCGACGGCCGCGAATTCACCGGGGACCCCGCTCGCGGCGGCCAACTTTTCGCCCGCACCTGCGCCCACTGCCATGGGACGGTGATCTATCCGGTGAGCGGCGGGGTGTTAGGGTCTGACGTGGAGCGGTTCTTCGAGGTGCTGGCGAAAGGCACTGTCGAGACCGACGCCCCCTACATGCCGGAATTCACGACGCAGCGGCTGAGCCGGCAGCAGTCCGCCGACATCCTGGCCTATCTTCAGAAACTGCTCAAGGAGGGGCGATGAAACCGGGAACAGGGAACCGGGAACAGGGAACAGTCAATGCCACGATCCAGGAGCGGCTGGCCTGGGACGTGACGCCGGAACTCTACGGAAACATCAGGGCGCTGTGGATCAAGCACTCGAAGGCGGAGGACGGGCGGGACCTGGAGGGGCTGATCTCGACGCTGTCGGCGAGTTGCGTCTACGAGATCATTCCCACCGGCCAGCGCTGGGAGGGCCATGACGGTGCCCGGCAGTTCTACCTGTCGTTCCTGGGCGCGTTCCCCGACGTGACGTTCAACATGTCCGACATCGTGATCGGCCCGCAGGGTGTGATCGAGGTGACCGAGATGACCGGCACGCATCGCGGCGCATGGGCGGGGACGTCGCCGTCCGGCAGGTCGGTCCGGCTTCAGATCATCATTCACTTTCCATGGAATCCCCAGGCGGAGAGGTTCTCAGGCGAACGGATCTACTTCGATCGAACGGCGCTGCTGGAGCAAATCGGCGATGGGAGAGGATAGCCCGATGCGTGAGTTGATCGTCTATGGGCTGGAGACCACTTTTACGCGCGCGAAGCGCTGCGTCGAGGATGTCACCGACGAGGAAGCCCGGACCCGCCCCCATGGGCTGACGCCGATCATCTGGCAGTTCGGTCACATCGCAAGTGCGGATGCGGGTTACCTGTACCGAGCTGGTGGACGGATCGAAGTCCCCTCGACCTACCGGGACCTGTTCGGGACCGGGACCGGCGGCGATGCCCCGTATCCGCCACTGGCCGAGCTGCGCCGGTTGTTTGAGGATGTCCAGCGGGAGCTCCTGCAAGCTGCGCGCACGGCGGATCTCTCGCTGCCGATTGAAGGCCAGAGCTACCACACGGTGGGAGAAGTCTTGCTCTTCCCGATGTACCACCGCGGTTATCACATCGGCAAGATGACGACCTTGCGCGCGCTGGTCGAGAAACCGAGGTTGTTCGGCTGATGGTCATCGTCGAGCAGTTTGAGAGTCAGGTGCTCCGCGGAAACCCGCTGGGGGATCCGCACGTCCGCGACATCTCCGTCTATCTGCCGCCCGGCTACGAGACCGAGCCTGCCCGCCGCTACCCCGTCATCTACTGGCTGCACGGGTTCACCGGGATTGGGCTGTCGGCGATCAACCGAACGCTGTGGGTCCCCGCGCTGCCGGAACTGATGGACCGCGTGGTCGCCGACGGCGCGGCGCCGGCAATCCTGGTCATGCCGGACGGCTCCACGAAATATGGTGGAAGCCAGTATCTGAATTCCCCCGCCACCGGACGGTATGAGGATCATGTCGTCCGCGAACTCGTGCCCTACATCGACGGTAAATACCGCACCAAGGCCTCGCGCGACCATCGCGGGATAAATGGGAAGTCCAGCGGTGGCTACGGCGCGCTGGTCCTCGCGATGCGCAACCCGGACGTCTTTGGCGGCGTGGCGTCGCACAGCGGGGACATGTACTTCGAGGCGGGGTACAAGCCGTTCTTCTGGAAGGCGATCCCGCACATCATGAAGCACGGCAGCCTCCAGAAATTCCTGCGGGCGTTCGAGGCGGCACCCAAGAAGGATCCCGAGGCCACCGAGGCGCTGATGCTGCTCGTCGCGATGGCCCAGGCCTATTCCGCCAATCCCGACGGCTCGTACGACCTGCCGATCGACCTGGAGACCGGTGAGATGCGCGACGCGGTCTGGACTCGGTGGCTGGACTGGGATCCCGTGTATATGGCCGAGCGCCACTCCGACGCGCTGCGGCGGATGAAGGTCATCTACATCGAGTGCGGGTCGAAGGACCAGTGGTACCTGCAGTACGGGGCGCGGATCCTGCACCGGCGGCTGTCAGCGCTGAAGATTCCGCATGAGCATGCGGAATTCGATGACAACCACAGCAGCATCAACTACCGTTACGTCGAATCGCTCCACCGTCTGGCCGCCGCGCTCGCCTGATCCCTCGTTCCGGAGTTTGACCCATTTGAGTGATTGCGTCTTCGGGCGCCGTCGCCTAGTGTGTGGGCCGAGGGCAAGGATGGTGCAACATGCCGAACGAGCAGAACGCGTCGCCAAATGGTGAGGACCCGCGCCGGCAGAGCCGGGGACTGAACCAGGTCACGCTGGTGGGCCGGTTGGCCCGGGATCCCGAACTGCGCACCACCAACCAGGGCGTGCCGCGCGCCTGGTTCGTGTTGGCGGTGACCAGGGTCGTGCCCGACAAAGACGGCGAACGCGACGCCGACTTCGTCAACGTCGTGGCCTGGCGGCAGCTGGCGTCGGTCGTGGGGGAGCACCTGCGGAAGGGCCGGCTCGTCGGACTCACCGGTCGGCTCCGGGTGGACCAGTTCGAGGAGAACGGCAGTTGGCGCACGGTCACCGAAGTCGTGGCCGATCAGATCGTGTTCCTCGACGCTCCCCGAAAAGAGAAGGCCGCGGCACCACCGTCGTGACGCGGCTCATAGACTCCGACGCGCGGTGGAATCAGGTGGTGACCGGCGCGGGCTGCGCGACCGGCGACGCCCCGCCCGCCGCCCCCAGCCGGTGGCGGTACATGTAGGCGTGGGCCATCAAGACCACAGGCAGGGCAACGAACAATCCAACCCCGAGGGCGATGGCGCCGAGCAAGATGACGCCGAACAGCGCCAGGTCGAAAAAGAGCAAGTTCATCTTGACCCCGTCGGTCAGCCGGGCGCTCATCCGCAGTGACTCGGTGGCCCCCACGCCCCGGTCGACGATGACATAGGGAACGAACTGATACTTGATGGCCCAGACGATGCCGGGCACGATCAGCAGGAGGAAGCCCAGGGCCACGATCAGTCCGGACAGAATGGTGCCGCCCAGGTACCGCCAGAACACTTCCCGGCGGGAGAAGAGGTCCCCGTAGCTCACCGGCCTCGCGTCGTAGACCATTAGTGAGATCGAGATCACCCCGATGGACACGAAGATCGAGATCACGGATCCGAGCAGATTGATGAGTGCCGCCGTCGACGGCGCAGACTCCATCATCGGCCGGCTGAGCCACTGCGGGATGGATGAGACGACACCGACGATCAGCATCAGCACGATCCAAAACCCCAGCCGGTCCATCGTTCTGGTCCAGCCGTAGCGCACCGCATCCCCGATCGGTACCGGGTTTGGAGCCATCGCCATCACGGGTCCCCCCTGCCTGAAAAAGTTGATAATCGGTTCGTCCCCGCCGGGTGGAATCCTCCGCGGGAAGAACCTGCGGCGAGGATTCCATGTCAGACGCACGGAAGGGGATGCCGATGAGCAGGTCGGGCTGTCTGCTGCTGCACGGGTTCTCCGGATCGCCGCTGGAGATGATCCCGCTGGCGGAGGTGCTGGAATCGGAAGGGTGGATCGTCTCGAATCCGCCGCTGGCGGGACACATGACGAGCCCCCACGATCTCGCCAAGACGTCGTGGCCGCAGTGGGTCCAGTCCGCGCGGGACGCGTACGCAGAACTCAGCCGGCAGTGCGATCGCGTGGCGATCCTGGGACTATCGATGGGCGGCGCGGTTGCGCTCTACCTGGGGGTCAGCGAACTGCCCGATGCGGTGGTGGCGATCTCCACGCCGATCCGCGTGCGGCCCCTCATGGTGCGCGCGTCGCGAGCAGCTTCGCGCGTGATGCCGCTGGCGCCGGTGGTGTTCCGGTTCGGTCCGAAGGATCCCGGCATGCGGCGATACCGGTCGCCGTACCGCGCCGTTCCGCTCGCCGGGTACGCCGAACTGGCGGCGCTGCTGGACGAGACGCGGCGCCTGCTGCCTCAGCTGCGCGTGCCGCTGCTGGTGGTGCAGGGACGGCGGGACTGGGCGATCCCGCGTGACAGCGCCCGCGAGATCGCCGACCTGGTCACCGCCACGGCGGTCGAAGTGCTGTGGCTGCCGCGATCAGGCCACGTGGTGACCCTCGACAACGACCGGGAGCTATTTTTCGATGAGGTGCGGCACTTCCTAAAGCGGTACCTCACACGTGCCTGAGCGCCGCGAGGACCCCGAGGGCGATGGCGGCAAGGACGCCGAGCAATAATACCGGAAACAGCAGGAACCATCCCGCCGACTGCGCCCGCCACGCGATCCCAATGAGGATGGCCAGCAAGATCAACCCGGCGACCATGCCGATCCGCATCGTCCGGCCGCCGAGGCGCATCGTGCGCCGGTTCATCGGACCGGGCCCTGGGGTGGCTGTACGCGGGCGCGCAGCTGTGCGATGGTTTCCTCGTACGATTGCATGATCCGGCCCTGGCGCTGGAACCGCATCGCCAGATACCCTGCGTACAGCGCGATGCCCCAGAACGTGAGGATCTTCACGGCTTCGATGGTCAAATCTCCCGACGGCGGCGTGTAGAGTAGAACGGTCACGTACGCCGCGTTGTAGATGGTCGCGACGTACAGTGCCATCGGCATGCCGTAGCGGATGCTGTTGGAGACCAGCACGATGAAGTACGTATAGTAGAAGACGCTGCCGCTCCCACCGGTGAACCAGACCAGCAGCGAGATGATCAGCAGATCCGTGCCGGTCGTGACATACTTCAGCCACCGCGGGGCGGACGTCCGAAGAATCGTCCCATAAATGGTATTCAGAACGGCGATGGCGGCCGTCAGTGCGAAGATCGTCGACCACGGCACAGTCAGCAGTCCGCCACGCTTCAGGTATGCCACGGCGGCAAATAAGACCGTGGCGACGAGCCACCGGACGGCGACCTTGCTGCGCTCGGTCTGCTGCTCCATTTAGCGCACCGGCGAGGCGAACGCCTCGACTTCGGCCTGTGCCGTGAGGTCGTTCAATGACGTTTCGAGCCTCCTTGACAGTGCCTCGAGGCCGGCGTCGTCGAGGGTATCGGCGACGTCGACCGGCGCACCAATCACAAGCGCGGCGCGAGTGAGCGGGAGCGGCAGTTCGAACTGATCCCAGGACTCCAGCGCGATCGCCCGCTGGAGGCCGGCGCCAACCGGGACGAGCGCCACGCCCGTCTTCTTCGCCACGAATGCGGCCCCGGGTTTCGCCCGGAACATCGGTCCCGCCGGCCCGTCGGCGGCAATAACCCCGCCGCGTCCGTGTTCCAGGGACTGGAGAAACCGGATGACGCCCCGTGACTCAGTGGGGAACCGTGCGGCGTCGAGCACGTGGTAGCCCAGATGCTGCAGGGCCGCGAGGGTGATCCGGCGCATCGCCCCCGACGCCGGCTTGAAACTGCCGTCGCGGGCATGGCTGGTGTAGATGACCAGCGGCAGGCCCTGGAAGAAGAAGACGGGCAGCAGGCCCCGTCCGTGCCACACGACCACCAGGAAGGGCCGCGACGCCCGAAGCAGCGCCGCCATGTGTTCGTAGCCGAAGATGTGCAAGTCGATCGAGCTGTCAACGATCCGGAACAGCCCAACCACGAACAGCGAGAGGATCCACGCCGCGCCCTCGACCACGCGCGCGCCCCACGGGCCTCGGGCTTCGGGCTTCGAACTGACCGTGCGGAGGCTGATGCTGTGACCGTGTTCACTGCCCGATGCCCGATGCCCGTCAGTCATCTAAGCCGTACTCGCCAGTGCGATGCGACTTCAGGTACATCTGCTCGATGACATCGCCGTACCGCTGCATGATGACTTTGCGCCGGACCTTGAGAGTCGGGGTGATCTCACCCGTCTCCAGGGAGAACTCCTTTGGCAGTACGGTGAAGCGCCGGATGCGCTCGTAGGCGGCCAGGTCGTGGTTCACGTCCTTCACAGCCGCCGCAATCAGCGCTTCGGTTACCGGGTGAGCCGCGATGACCTCATGGCTGAGCCCATTGGCTCCTTGCTCGGTGAGCCGCGCGCCGATGGTTTCGAAGTTGGGTACGACCAGCGCCACGATGTACGGATACTTGTCCCCCACCGCGACGGCCTGGGCCACGAATGGGCTGGCCACCAGCCGGGCCTCGATGGGCTGCGGCGCGACGTTCTTGCCGCCGGTGGTGACGATGAGATCTTTCTTGCGGTCGGTGATGAACAGGTAGCTCCGCTGGTCGAGATGGCCGATGTCGCCGGTATGCAGCCAGCCCTCCGCATCAATGGCCTCGGCGGTGGCCTCCGGTTTGTTCCAGTACCCCATCATGATGTTGGGGCCGCGCGCGAGGATCTCGCCGTCGGGGGCGATCGTGATCTCGACGCCTGGCGGGGCGAGTCCCACCGATCCCAGCCGGTTCGATTCCAGCCGGTTGACGGCGATGACCGGGGCGCTCTCGGTGAGCCCGTAGCCGTTGAGCACCGGTAGCCCGACGATGTCGAAGAATTCGGCAATCTCCCGGGCGATCGGCGCGCCGCCGGTGACGCTGAACCGGAGATGACCGCCGAACCGTTCGAGAATCTTCGAGAAGACGAACCGCCGGGCGAGCGCGTACTGCGCGCGGGCTAACAGAGAGGGCCGGCGTCCGGCCCACTCGGCGGACTTGACCTGGCGGCCGACCCGCACCGCCCAGTTGAAGAGCCGTTGTTTTGGCCCGCCTTCTTTTTGGATGCGTGAGAGGACCTGGACATAGGCCCGTTCGTAGACGCGCGGCACCGACGCCAGGATGGTTGGCTGCGCGATCGGCAGCATCATCCCCACACGCTCGACGGCTTCCACATACGTGATCCGGCAGCCACAGTACAGGAACAGATAGTCGAGGATCCGCTGGAAGATGTGAGAGAGCGGCAGGAACGAGAGGACCTCATCCGTTTCGTCAATCGGGTACAGCGGCCGGATCGAGGTGATCTGTGAGATGAAGTTGCGGTGGGACAGCATCACACCCTTCGGCTCGCCGGTCGTGCCCGACGTGTAGATCAGGCTGGCGAGCTCGGTCTGATCGATCGGCGGCTGCGGTAGCGAGTCGGGGCCCCCCGCCAGCATCGGCAATTCCTGGAGCGCCGGCAGACCGCTGGCGAGACCCGGATCGATTCCGATGATGCGCACGCCGGGCAGCCCGGCTCCGGCCTCGATGGCGAGTCGCGCTCGTTCCTTTCCCGAGACCAGCAGCAGCTTCGCGCCGGAATCCGCCACGATGTACTGGACCTGGTTGGCAGGCAGGCTGGGGTAGAGCGGGACCAGGACCGCCCCCAGCAGGTGACACGCGAAGTCGATGATGTGCCACTCCGGTCGGTTCTCGGCAAACAGGGCGACCCGATCACCCTTGCCGACGCCGGCCTGCGCGAGCCGGGCCGCGGTCTGCTGCGTGGAATCGGCAAACTGTGCCACCGTGTGGGTGCGCCACTCCCGACCCGCCCGCGTTCTGAGCAGTTCTTTGGACGAGGGATTCTTCTCGATGATGTGCTCAAACAGATCTCGGAGAGTCTGCACCGGATCCTCCAGGGCGAACGTCTCTTTGGGCAGGGGGCGCGTCGGGCCACTTGTTCGGGAAGCCCTCGGCATCCCCTGCCGCGTGTTGCCACTCCAAGGCCAGGCGGAGCCGTGGAGCGGGCATCAGTTGGTCGTCACGGGGTGCACGAAGGTGTCCCGGAATCCTGGGACTAATGGAGCCGCACGCGCGCCGTGACCGGTAGGTGGTCCGATGCCAGGGTCGGGGGCACGGCCGCAGCCAGAGAATCTACGTCGGGGGTTGAGAAGATGTAGTCGATGCGCTCGTGGGGTTGACCCGAAGCATACGTGAACGTCCTGTCCAAACCGTGGGGCGCAGCCACGTCGAGCCATCCCGCGCCCAGGAGACGTTGGATTGCTGGCTCATCCGGGACCGCATTGAAATCGCCGACGAGGACGGACCGTGGACGGCCCGCCCAGAAGTCCAGCAGGTCCCCGGCCTGTCCAGCACGATCCGCCTCGTAGCCTGCGTATGGGGAGAAATGGGTGGCGATGAACAACAGATCTCCTACCGACGTCGGGATCACCGCCCACGTTAGCCCATATGACAGGCGGCTCGCGCGCCGGGGGTAGTGCCGCCATCCGCTCTCCTTGATCGGGTACCGGCTCAATATCACGTGGCCGACGAGATCGCCCAACATTGGCGCGTACACCACTCGATACTGTGGCAGCCGCCAGCGAAGCCATGCGAGGAGATCCGGGCCGCCGTTGACGTTCCAGCCCCGGCCCACTTCCTGGAGGCCAATTACGTCCGCATTGAGAGTTTCGATGGTTCGGGCCACCGCTTCGGGATCCGGAAGGCTCCAATAGTTAAGCGCTTCATGGATGTTGTACGTGGCAACGGTCAACTCGCGTGGAGCCGGGCCGGATCTTTTCAGAGCGGTGCCAACCGTCTGCGCCTGAACGCCCCCTGCGATCGTGATGGCCAGGCCCACAACACCGACGAGGCCGGCGGCTACCGCGGCGCGGAACGTCGGCGCAGGCTGCAGAGGACGCGGTACCAACACGGGGATCACAGCCAGCGCAGCCATTACCACCCAGAGTTGCGGCCACTCGTACCGCGAGTAGAAGAGGAAGATCAGCGCAAACAGCAGCAGCGCAGCGGCGATCGTCCAGCCGAACACGCGGCCGGCGCGGCCGGGAGTCGGGGCCAGCACTCCTGCCACAGCGATGGCCAGCAAGACCTGCACGGCAACCAGCAGCCAAACACCGGAACCTTCTAGCCACGCGGGTCTGACGAGGAGGACGACCGCACCAAACGCCGCGACCAGCCGGGCCGTGCGCGGCGCGTTCCATGCCGCAGCGGCGCAGGCTGTCACCAGGGCCAGGAGGACGAGCGCAGCGGATGCTGGCAATTCCCATCCGCTCAACGATTGGACTCGTCCGAGGTTGACCAGCAGCGTGAGCTGGATAGCCAAATAGGGACCAACGGCGGCCAGCCCCCAATTCGGATATTCTTCCGCGGTTGACGGCACAGCGTTCAGCCGCAGAATGCTGGCGCACAGCAGTACAGCGACCAGCAAGGATATTGCTCCTGCCCTGATGCCGTGCAACACCGGCAGGTCCAGTCCTTGCATCGCTGCTTGCATCGCAACTTGGCCCGTCAATCCGAGCAGAATTCCTGGAAGCAATACATGGCCGGCCTCCCGGCGGCCCAGTGCGGCGAGCGAGGTGGGGAATAGCCACAGCCAGACGACGGCAGTCGCCACACCGAATGCCGGCGTGATCACGGGATGGGAAACAAAGTGGTCCAAGGCATAGAGCGCGGAGAAGAGGAGTGCGAACCGTAGCTCCGGACGGCTGCCGCCGACCCACCGACCGATGGGCCACGCCAGGAATCCCAGGGACCAAAACCCGAGTGCGATGAGGCCTAGCTCGGTGGAGGATCGGTCCTCCCCGATATTCCAGACCACCATCGAAAGGAACGTGCGTAACGCATGCACGCCCACCAACGTCGTGAGCGCAACGCCGGTGAGATTACCGAGGGAATCTCTAGCGTTCACCTGTACACCGAGGGCAGGTCTTCCCTGCGGGCAGCACCACCCCTGCGGCCGGCGATGAAGGATCAGGGGCTCAGTCCTCCAAGGGAACGTCATGACTCTGCTGCTGCGCGAGACCAATGTGCTGGCTCTTCTCACGATGGAATCGGCGATCGGGCTGATGGAATCCGCGCTGCGAGCGCACTCGACCGGTGACGTGGTGCAGCCCGTCAGACTGACAGTTTCGGCCGAGCGCCACCTTGGATTCCTCGCGCTGATGCCGGCATACGTGACATCGTCCGAAGCCTTCGGGGCGAAGGCCGTGACCTTCTATCCCGGCAACGTCAAACGAGGACTTCCGACCCACATGGCCATGGTGCTTCTCTGGGACAGTGCTACCGGAGAACTCCTCGCGATCATAGATGGCCGCCTGATCACCGAAATGCGGACGGCCGCGGTGTCGGCGGCGGCAACGAAGGCGCTGGCGCGACCGGAGGCCGGCGTGCTGGCTATTCTCGGAGCAGGCGTCCAGGCGCGTAGTCACCTCGAGGCGCTACGTCTGGTGCGGTCCATCCGCGAAGTGCGCGTCTGGTCGAGAACCGCCGAGCACGCCGGAGCGTTCGCTCGTGAGGCGGCCAGGATGGGAGTAGACGCGCGCGCGGTCCCATCGGCAGAGGCGGCGGTGCGCGGCGCTGATCTCATCTGTACGGTCACCTCGGCGACCGAGCCGGTGCTGCGCGGGGAGTGGATCGCACCCGGCGCTCACATCAACGCGGTCGGGGCCCCGCGTCCGACCTGGCGCGAACTCGATACCGCGGCCGTCGCCCGCGCACGCGTGTTCGTTGATTCCCGGGCGGGCGCGCTGGCCGAATCCGGCGACCTGCTGCTGCCATTGCAGGAAGGGGCGATCGACGCCGCGCATATCGTGGGCGAGATCGGTGAAGTCTTCGCGGGGATGGTCCCGGGCAGGACCGGGGCAGACGATGTGACGCTGTTCAAGTCACTCGGCATGGCGGTGGAAGACGTCGTCACGGCCCAATACGTCTATCAGCGTGCGAGAGAGAAGGGCGTGGGGCAGGAGATAGCGCTCTAGATGGCCGGCAAACGCATCGTGATCCTAGGCGGC
The DNA here is from genome assembly GCA_036004445.1 of bacterium. Classification (GTDB taxonomy): domain Bacteria; phylum Sysuimicrobiota; class Sysuimicrobiia; order Sysuimicrobiales; family Kaftiobacteriaceae; genus DASXUC01. The sequence continues at coordinate 23,943 of DASYRL010000085.1, read as the reverse complement.
GGGTTTGGCGGTATCACGGCAGCGCGAGAACTGCGTCGCCTGCTCGGGCCGGACCACACCATCACGCTGATTGACCGCGACCCGGAATTCTTCATGGGTCTGCGCAAGTTGTGGATTCTCGCCGGGCGTGGGACGCGCGAGGAGGGCGAGCGGCGGCTCGACCTGCTGCGCGCGCAGGGGATCACCGTACGGCGGGCGGTGGTCACCGCGATCGACGCACCCGGCCGGCACGTCCGGACGACGATGGGGGAATGGCCGTTTGATTATCTGGTCGTGGCACTGGGCGCCGAACCGCGCCCGGATCTCATTCCCGGTTTCTCGGCGGAGGTGTTCAACCTGTACGACGCCGCCGACGTCGAGCGCCTGGCGCCGGCGGTCCAGGAGTTCGCGGGCGGCATCGTGGCGGTGGGCATTCTCGGCGTGCCCTACAAGTGTCCGCCCGCCCCGTACGAGGCCGCGATGCTGCTGGACGACGTCTTCCGCCGCCGGGGAGTCCGGTCCAGCGTCGTCCTCCAGACCTTCACGCCCCAGCCGATGTCCCTCCCCGTCGTCGGTTCCGCGGGGTGCACCCAGGTCGAGGGCTTTCTGTTGACGCGGTTGATCGCGTTCCAGCCGAATCGGAAAACGGTCGGACTCGACGGACGCACCGTGTACTTCGACGGCGGCGAAAGTCTGACCCCAGACCTCTTCATCGCGGTGCCGCCTCATCTTCCACCGCCTGTGATCGCCGACAGCGGGCTCAGCGCCGGCACGCCGTGGATCGCCGTCGACCCGGCGACGATGCGGACTTCTATCGAAGGCGTCTTCGCCGTGGGCGACGCGGTCGACATTACCCTCGCCAACGGCATGCCGCTGCCCAAGGCCGGTGTGCTTGCCGAAGCCCAGGCCAAGACAGCCGCGGCCCAGATTGCGGCTGAGATCTTGGGCGGATCGCCGCCGCCTCCGTATGATGGACGGGGCTACTGTTTCATCGAAGTCGGCGGGGGGCAGGCCGCCATGGTCAGCGGAGAGTTCCTCGCAGTCCCGGCCCCGAAGGTCGAAGTCTCTCCGCCCACCGCCGACGCGTACCTAGCGAAGCTCGAATTCGAACGATCCCGTCTCCGGGAATGGTTCTCGTGAACCACTCGCCCCAGCGCTAGCGCTCGCCGGCGTCTCGCACCACTCCATCTTGGGGTATCGGCATTTTCGCGGTTTTCCTGGGAAATTTCAAGAAATCCGTGACTAAAAAGAGGAGTTTGGCGGCATGGCGAGAATGGACAGTGGCATATAGTGGGGATTGGTGGGGAGCTTGTTCAAGGGTGAACACCACTATTCACTGGATGAAAAAGGACGGATCGTACTGCCACCCAAGTTCCGGCGCGACCTGGGAACAAAGGTGGTCGTCACCCGCGGACTCGACGAGTGTGTGGCAATCTACGCGCCCGCGGAATGGACGAAGCTCGAGAAGCGCCTGAAGGCGCTGGCTGTGAACCGGCGGGATTTCTCCCGGTTCATGCTCGCGAGCGCCGAAGACGTCGACCTTGACAAGCAGGGACGGATGACGATCCCCGCCCACCTTCGCCAATACGCCAAGGTGGACCGAGAGGCGGTCGTGGTCGGGGTGGGGGGCCGCCTGGAAATCTGGAGCGAGGCGAACTGGCAGCGGTACATCGAGAAGGTGCAGGCCGAGGCACCGTCGCTGGCCTCCGAGTTGAGCGACCTGAGCATCTGAGAAATGGACCGGGGCCCCCGCGACGTCGCGGGCCACACGCCGGTTCTGGTAGAGGAAACGTTGCAGTGGCTGGATCCCCGGCGCGGCGGGGTGTACGTCGACGCCACGCTGGGTGCGGGAGGGCACGCCGAGGCGATTCTCGAGCGGATCGTCCCGGGAGGACGGCTGGTCGGGATCGACCGGGATGACGACGCGATCGCGCTGGCATCCCAACGGCTGGCCCGGTTCGGCGAGGCGGTGGTGATCGTGCGCGAGAACTTCGCGGCGATCAAAGAGGTCCTCTCCGCTGTGGGCCTCGCGCGGGTCGACGGTGTGCTGTTCGACCTGGGCGCCTCCTCGATGCAGTTTGCATCATCCGAGCGCGGGTTCTCGTTCGCGGCGGGCGGACCGCTGGACATGCGGATGGACCGGCGGCAGCCGCTGAGGGCGGCGGATCTGGTCAACCGGATGAGCGAGCGGGACTTGGCGGATGTGATTTACCGGTACGGGCAGGACCGATGGTCGCGCCGGATCGCGCGGGCAATCGTCGGGAATCGGCCGGTGGCGACGGCCGCCGAGCTGGCAGAGATCGTGAGCAGGGCGGTCCCGCGGCGCTCGTGGCCGCGGGGGATCCATCCGGCGACGCGGACGTTCCAGGCTTTACGCATCGCCGTGAATGATGAACTGACGAACCTTGAAAATGCCATACCAGATGCGGCGGAGGTACTCCGGGAGTCGGGTCGACTCTGCGCCATCACCTTCCACTCCCTGGAAGACCATACGATCAAACATACCTTCCTGCGCCTCTCCCGTGGGTGCGCCCGATCTCCCGGGTCCTCCGCCGATATCTCCGAAGGGAAGCCGTGCCTCCGGATTCTCACCAAGAAGCCGGTCGTGCCGTCTCCCCAGGAGCTGGCAAGCAATCCCCGCGCGCGCAGCGCCAAACTGCGTGCGGCGGAGCGGATCTAATTGAAAATTGAATATGGGGTCGGGACGTTGGGGATCGGTCTTCGTACTTTCACACACACCCCAAAGAATCCCCTCCACACACCAGCGAGCACCTCCGGCAGCCGGTGCCCGCGTCCCGATCCCATCTTCTGAGACATGCCCGAGAGACGACAACGATGCTGGCATTAGCGCAGACATCCAGAATCTATCCCGTGCTGCTCCCGCATCAGCAGGGGAGTGCGCGCGTGGTATCCCATGGGGCCGGGCGGCTGCGTACCAGTCCCACGATGCGGGCGGTAGCCGTGGCGCTGCTGGTTGTCCTCCCGGCCGCGTTCTATGTATATGAGCGCGCCCAGGTGGCCCGCACCGGCTATCTGATTCTGCAGCTCCAGCAGGAAGTGAACGCGCTACAGACCCAGCGCGACCGGCTCGAGGCGACCGCCGCGGCTCTGAAGACGCCCGAGCGCATCGAGCGCCTTGCCACGGCCGAACTTGGAATGGTGCCACCGCGCCAGCAGCAGATGGCGGCCCTGACGCTGGCTCCGGTGGCCGCTGCTGGCCCGGTGGATCTGGGCCGGCGCTCAGTCTGGGATCAGCTTCGTTCGTGGTTAGGCGGCCAGGCAGAAGCACACGAAGCCCGCTGAGCCCTTGATCGCGAAGGGCCCCCGTTCACGACCGCGCCGCCGCCCGCAGCGCGATGCCCCTGCACACCGCGTTCTCCCTCGCATCGGCGGTGACGTGGCCGCCGATCACCGCATCGTCATGCGGGTCCGCACGACCATTCTGATGGTGCTGTGCCTTCTGGCGCTGGCCGGACTCGCCGCGCGTCTGGCGCAGGTCCAGCTGGTGATGGCCGACCGCCTGCGCGAACTCGCGCTGCGGCAGCAGATTGCCACCCTGACGATCGACCCGCACCGCGGCCGGATCCTCGACCGCAGCGGCCGCCCGTTGGCCGTCAACGTCGAGATGACGTCGATCTACGCGGTGCCGGCCGTGATCGACAATCCGCGGGCGTTTGCCGCGGCCGTCGGCCCGGCCATTGGCGAGGCCCCGGCGGAGATCCAGCGGCGCTTGGCTGGCAGCGGGAAATACTTCGCCTGGGTGGCGCGGAAGGTGAAGCCGGAAGTGGTCACCCGCGTGAAGGCGTTGGGATTGGGCGACCAGCTGGGTTTCCTCAGCGAAGACCGCCGCGCCTATCCGAACGGCCCGCTCGCCGCGCACGCGCTCGGATTCGTCGGCATCGACAACCAGGGGCTCGGCGGCATCGAGTTGGCCTACGACGAGACGCTGCGCGGACGCGCCGGGAGTGCCGTCGCCGAGCGGGACGGCGTCGGGCGGCTGCTGATCGAGACGCGCCGCGTGGTCGACGCCCCGCTCGACGGGGCCGACCTGATCCTGACGATCGACCAGGTCATTCAGCACGTCGCCGAGCGAGAGCTCGACAAAGCGCTGGGGCAGACCCGCGCGAAGCGCGGTCTCGTCCTGGTCATGGATCCGGCATCGGGCGAGATCCTCGCCCTGGCCGTCCGTCCGGCGTTCGATCCGAATGGCGGCGCCCAGGCTCGGCCGGAGCAGTGGCTGAACCGGATTGTCGCCGTCACCTACGAACCGGGGTCCACCTTCAAGATCTTTCTCACCGCTGCGGCGCTCGATTCCGGCGCGGTGGTGCCGGAGGACCGGTTCTTGTGCAACGGATCGCTGCGGGTGGGCAGCCACGTGATTCGCGACGCCCATGGGCCGCACGGCTGGCAGACGGTGACCGACATGGTCAAGAATTCATGCAACGTGGCCGCCGCGCAGATCGCCACGAGGTTGGGGAAGGAAACGTACTACCGCTACATTCGAGCGTTTGGCTTTGGCACCCCAACTGGTATCGACCTGCCCGGTGAGGTGCAGGGCCTCGTGCCGCCGCCGTCGGAGTGGCGCGGCCCCGGGCTGCAGACCATCGCCTTCGGCCAGGGCATCGGCACCACCGCGCTGCAGCTGCTGGCCGCAAGCACCGCGCTGGCCAACGATGGCCGGATGGTTCGGCCGCACGTCGTGCGTGCCGTCCGCGATTCAGAGGGACGCCTCGTCAAGGCGATGGGCACGGAACGGCTCGAGCAGGTGATCTCTCCGAAGACCGCGCGCACGGTTTTGCAGATGATGCGGCGCGTGGTCCAGGACGGAACCGGCCTGCAGGCGGCGATCGAGGGGTATCCCGTGGCCGGGAAAACCGGCACGGCGCAGATCCCCTCGCCGCACGGCGGATACGATCCGGACCGGTTCATCGCATCTTTCCTGGGGATCGTGCCGGTGACGGCGCCGCGGCTGGCGGTCCTGGTCGTCCTCGACGACCCGCGGGGTGTGTACTACGGGGGTGCGGTCGCGGCGCCGGTCTTTCGCGAGATTGCGTCGCAGGCGCTGTGGTACCTGCGCGTCCCGCCAGTGAAGGCACCGCTCGGATCTCCCGGCAAGTGACCCGGCGCTGCGCACGGCAACGCCAGCCCTCCGACTTCGTGCCTGGCACCGGACCCCGATTCTACCCGATGTCGGCGGAGCCGCATATCCCCCACGTGAGCTAATCGCGGGCACCTCCCAACCGCGACGGTATAATGACTTGGGATTGCGCCGATGATGCATCGACCGCTGCTCTCCCAACTCCTGGCGCATGACGCGCCGTCCGCGACTGACGGGCCGGCCGACGTACCCATTTCCGGCATCACGGCCGATTCACGCACGGTTGCACCGGGCATGGTCTTCGTCGCGATCCCCGGCTTCACGCACGATGGCCACGCCTTCGTTCCTGAAGCCGTCGCCCGCGGTGCCCGTGCCGTCGTCGTGCAGCGCGCGGCGGCAGGCGCGGCGGCCGTCACCGTCGTCACCGTCCCCGACACGCGCGTCGCCCTGGCGCAGATGAGCGCGGCGTTCTTCGGTCATCCGTCGCGGGAATTGCAGCTGATCGGGATCACCGGGACGAATGGGAAGGGAACCACCGCGGCACTGATCGAGGCGATACTGACGCGTGCGGGAAGGCGGACCGGTCTGATCGGCACGCTGGGGGCGAAGATGGGCGACAAAGAGATCGACCTCGGCCGCACGACACCGGAAGCGCCGCAGCTGCAGGGCTTGCTCCGCGAAATGGTGGATGCCGGAATCACCCACGCGGTGATGGAAGTCGCGTCGCACGGGCTCACCCTGCACCGGGTCGATGGATGCCGCTTCCGCGCGGCCGTCTTCACGAACCTCACGCAGGACCACCTGGATTTCCACGGGAGCATGGACGAGTACCGGCACGCCAAGCAGCGCCTGTTCGAGATGGTGGACGCGGATGGCGTGGCCGTCGTCAACGCCGATGATGCCGCCGCCTCGTCGATGATCCGCTCGACCCCTGCGCGCGTCATCACTTACGGGGTCGTGCAGGCCGCGGACATCCGAGCCGAGGACGTCGCACTTGCGACCGACGGTACGACGTTCACTGTTCTGACCCCGTCAGGACCCACACAGGTTCGCAGCCGCCTGCGCGGCAAGTTCAACGTGTACAATGCGCTCGCCGCGGTGTCGACGGCCATGACCCAGGGGGTGGGGCGCGATGTCGCCGCCGCGGCGCTGGCCGACTTCCCCGGCGTTCCCGGACGGTTCGAGGCGGTGGACGAAGGACAGCCATTTGCCCTGATCGTCGACTACGCACACACGCCCGACAGTCTGGAAAACGTCCTCCGCACCGCCCGCGAGTTCACCCGCGGCCGCGTCGTCGCGGTGTTTGGCGCCGGCGGTGACCGCGACAGAACGAAGCGGCCGGTCATGGGCCGCATCGCCGCCGCGCTCGCCGATACCGCGATCGTGACGTCAGACAATCCGCGCAGCGAAGATCCGATGGTGATCATTGACGAGATCATGGCCGGTGTCCGGGGTCCGATGTCCGAGGTCCGGATTGAAGTAGAACCGGATCGAAGGAAGGCAATCGTGCGTGCGGTCGGAATTGCGCAGCCGGGCGACGTGATCGTGATCGCCGGCAAGGGACACGAGCCGTATCAGGAGATCAATGGGATCAAGCATCCGTTTGACGATCGCCTCGTAGCCCGCGAAGCCCTACGGCAATTCAGAGCCGCGTCGAGGCCCGAATAGTGGAGCAAATTGCCCTTGCCGCCACGCTCGCCGCGGTGAGCATGCTGCTCGCGGGCCGGTGGAGTATTTCCCAACTGCGCCGCTTCGGGGTCCGCCAAGAGATCCGCGACGATGCGCCTGTCCGCCACCGCGAAAAGGCGGGTACGCCGACGATGGGGGGTCTCCTCATCCTGGCCTCCCTCCTGATCGCAGCGCTTGCCGTCGGGCGGCCGGTTACCCTCGGCGCGGGTCTGGCCATCGTCGTCATGCTCGGATATGGGCTCGTCGGCGCCATCGACGATCTGCTGGCGGTCCGCCGCGGCAAAAACCTCGGCCTCCGCGCCCGCGAACGCCTGGCGGTGCAGATCCCGTTGGCCGTGCTCGTCGCGGTTTACGTGATGAGCCGTTCGGAGCTCGGCGGGGCACTCATCCTGCCGTGGGTGGGGTCGGTCGAGCTGGGATGGATCTACCCGGTGTTCGCGACGCTCTACATCGTCGGATTCGCGAACGCGGTCAATATCACAGACGGGTTGGACGGGCTGGCCGGGGGGACGGTCGCGATTGCGGCGGCCGCGTACGCGGCGATCGCCGTTCACCTCGGGCAGACGTCGGCCGCCGTCCTCGCCGCCGCGACCGCGGGCGCCTGCCTGGCCTTTGTCTGGTTCAACGCGCATCCGGCGGCCGTGATCATGGGCGACGTGGGCTCGAATGCACTGGGAGCAGGGCTGGCCGCGATCGCCATCATCACCAAGACAGAAGTCACGCTGTTCATCGTCGGCCTGGTGTTTGTGCTGGAAGCGGCTTCGGTGCTGCTGCAGGTCGGCTACTTCAAGCTCACCGGCGGCCGGCGCATCTTCCGGATGAGCCCGCTCCACCACCACTTCGAGCTGGCGGGGTGGAGCGAGACGCAGACCGTGATGCGCTTCTGGATCGTCGGCGCGTTTGCCGCGCTGCTGGGGTTGACCATTGTCTTCTGAACAACGGGAACAGGGAACAGGGAACAGGGAACAGACGGACCGCTGGCGGCCCGTCGATCGGGTGGTCGCGCAGATCAGCGGCAAGAACATCCACGTGGTCGGATTGGCGGGAACCGAAGGGTCCGCGGTCGTAGACTTTCTGCTCGCGCGGGGCGTCACCACGATCACCGCGCATGAGCGGCGGGCCAGAGAGGAATTCGTCGCCGAGTTCGTCCGCACGCATGAGTGGCTTCCGGCCGAGCGGCGCGAGGCCGCCGCGCAGCGGCTAGTAGATGCGCCGCTGGCCATTCATTGGACGGATCGCTACCTGGACGGGATCGAGCGCGCCGATGTCGTTTTCGTCCCGCAGTCCTGGTTCCGCTACGCCGAGAATGCCCCCCTGCGGGCGCTGCGGGAGAGGGGGATGCCCTTCAGCTCGATGACGCAGCTGTTCTTCGAGGTCTCTCCCTGTCCGATCATCGGTATTACCGGGACCAATGGGAAGTTCACCGTTGCCACGCTGATCTACCGCATGCTGACGGCCAGCGGCCGGCGCGCCTACTTTTCCGGCAACGACCGGACCCACGTGCCCATGGTGTACTACGTCGACGAGATCCCCGCCGACGCCGTGCTGGTGCTGGAGATCAGCAACCGGCAGCTCGTGGGGCTGCCGTACAGCCCGGACATCGCGGTGGTGACGAACGTCGCGCCGCACCATCTCGACGACCACGGATCGATGGCGGGCTACGTCGAGACCAAGCGCCAGATCGTGGCCCATCAAGGCTCGGCCGGCGTGGCCGTGCTCAACGCCGACAACGAGTACACGCGTGAGATGGCGCCGCTGTCGCCCCACCCGTTCTTGTTCAGCCGGCGAGAGGCCCTCGATGCGGGGGCGTTCATCCGCGAGGGGGGGATGGTAATCGAACACGGAGGGCTGACACGGGTCCTTCCATTGAACGTCATCAAGCAGCCGGGCGATCATGCGGTGGAGAATGCGCTCGCGGCGGCCCTCGCCGCCTCACTGGCCGGAGCTTCGGCCCCGGCGATCGCCGAGGTGCTGGAAGACTTCCGTGGGCTCCCGTACCGCTTCCGGACCCTGGGCGAGTTCGGCGGGGTGCAGTACATCGAGGATTCCCTGGCCACGAATCCGACGTCCGCGGCCGCGGCGATTGCGAGCCTGGATCGCCCGTTCGTCCTCATCGCCGGTGGGGCGCGGCCCAATGCATCGCCAGAGGATTTCCGTCCGATGGCCGGCGCGCTGCGCGCTGCCGCCGCCTCGGTGAAGGCAGTTCTGCTGATCGGCTCCACCGCCCCGCAGCTGCGCGAGGCGCTTGCCCCCACAGGGGCGCGGGTAGAGACGAGCGCCACGCTGGAGGCCGCAGTGGACGCGGCCCGGTCGATCGCCGCTCCCGGTGACGCGGTGATCCTGGCGCCGGGATGCGAGAGCTTCGACCAATTCACCGATTACCGCGAGCGGGGGGACCGCTTTGCGGCGCTGGTCGCCCCCAAGGAGCCCGTTGGGTAGAGCCTCAGCGCGAGAGGCGTTTCATGCGCAGGACCGGCTTCTTCGGGTCCGAGCATCACCGATGTTAACGATAGAAGAAGCATGTGTGGGGAGGGGGAGGTTCGGAAGGGGGAGGGATTCGCCCTCCCCCTCCGAGTGAGCAGGAAGTCCGGCGCCCGTAGCGCACCAATAGTAAGGAAGAGCGCGCTTCAACTCGTCGCGCCAACATCGCAGCAGATCTGCCCAAATGGATCGCATACACCGCCGCGCGCCTGATTACTTGCTGCTGTTCGCCGTCATCGCCCTCGTCGGCATCGGCGTGGTCATGGTGTACAGCGCGAGTTCGATCGTGGCCGCCGACCTGGTTGGTGACAGCGCGTTCTTTTTCAAGCGGCAGGCGATGTGGGCGGGAGCCGGTTTTGCCGCGCTGCTGGTCGTTCAGCGCCTCCACTACGAAAAACTCCGCCGCATCACCCCGGTCCTGCTGCTGATCGCGCTGGCGGCGTTGCTGCTGGTGCTCGTCCCCGGCATCGGGCGTGTGGCCGGCGGCGCCAGACGATGGATCAGCCTCGGTGGCCCGCTGGCCTTTCAACCGGCCGAGGCCGCGAAGCTGGCCCTGATCCTCTACCTGGCGAACTTCCTCGCCAACCGCGGCGCCGACGTCACCCAGCTGCGCCGGGGCGTGGTACCGCCGCTGGTCGTGACGGGCGTCATGTTCGTGCTCATTCTCGCCCAGCCGGACATGGGCACCGCGGTCCTCATCGCCGTGTGCACGATGGGGGTGCTCTTCGTCGGCGGAGCGCGGATCTCGCACCTGACCGGCGTGGCGCTGGCGGGCGTCCCGCTGTTCGCCGTTGCCGTGTTGGGCGAAGACTACCGGCGGCAGCGCATCCTCGCCTTCTTGAATCCTTGGGCGGATCCCCGGGGGTCCGGGTTCCACATCATCCAATCCCTGCTGGCGCTGGGGTCGGGCGGACTGTTTGGTACGGGACTGGGGAACAGCCGGCAGAAGTTCTTCTACCTCCCCGAACGTCACACGGATTTCATCTTCTCGATTGTGGGAGAAGAGCTTGGATTGATCGGGACGCTCGCGATCCTGATCCTGCTGGCCTTCGTCGCGTACCGCGGGTTTCAGGTGGCCCGACGGGCTCCGGATCGGTACGCGGCGCTGCTGGCCGGCGGTATCACGGGCATGATAGTGCTGCAGGCAATCATGAACATCGGCGTGACCACGGGAGTGCTGCCCATCACCGGCGTTCCACTGCCGTTTCTGAGTTTCGGCGGGTCGTCGCTGCTTGTTACCATGATTGGCGTCGGCATTGTTTTGAATATTTCGCAGTACGCCGGGCAAGGGGGACACTCATGAGGCGCAAGCGGGCAAACGAGCACGCGAGCAAGCAAAGTCATTGTTTTCTCGTTTCCTCGTTTGCGCGTTTGCGGTAGTGCCCTTGCGTATCGTTATTACGGGCGGCGGCACCGGCGGTCACGTCTACCCGGGGCTGGCGGTGGCGGAAGTGCTCAAGGACCAGGACCCGGCGTCGGAGATTGTTTTTATCGGCGGACGTGGTCTTGAGCAGCAACTCGTTCCCCGCGCTGGATTCCCCTTCCAGGCAGTGCGCTCCGCGCAGTGGCCGCGGGGGGCCGGGCCGCGCACGGTAGCGGCGCTGGCCGCGCTGGGCGTGGGGACGGTCCAGAGCGCGTGGCTGCTGGGCCGGAATCGGCCGCACGCGGTGCTTGCCACCGGCGGCTACGCGGCGGCACCGGTGGGAGCCGCCGCCGGGCTGCTTGGAATTCCGTTGGTCATCCAGGAACAGAATCTCATCCCGGGGGCCGCGAACCGGTTCCTGGCGCGGTGGGCCCGGTTTATCTCCGTGGCTCATCCCGACGTCGCGTCGCGGTTCGGCGACGCCGCCGTTCTGACCGGCGTGCCGGTCCGCCGTGCGGCACTGGGCGGAGACCGGCAGCGCGCGCTGCGCCGCTACGGACTCCGCGAAGGACGCCTCACCATCCTCGTGTTGGGCGGCAGTCTCGGCGCCGCCGCCCTCAATGCTGCGGTGACCGAGATGGCGAACGCGCTGTCCGCGCCGGAGGACCTCCAGATACTCCACCAGACGGGACCAGACCACCTGGCATGGGTGGAAGGCCAGATGGCGTCCGTACCGAAGGCGCTTACGTATGCAGCGGTCGCGTATGTTGACGACATCGCCGACGCGTACGCGTGCGCGAACCTGGTCATTTCGCGGTCAGGCGCCGGGACGATGGCCGAGGTCACGGCCCACGGGCTGCCCGTGATCGCGGTGCCGTACCCTCACGGGGCAGAGCAGGCCGCCAACGCGCGCGTCCTGGAAGCCGCCGGCGCAGCGGTGGTGATCACGGCCTCGGGGCTCACCGGCGCACGGCTGGCCGACGCGGTTGCGGCGCTGCGCGATCCACAGCGGCGGCAGGCGATGGCCAGATCGAGCCGGGCCCTCGGCCGGCCGCAGGCGGCGGAGGCCGTCGCGGCACTGGTGTGGCGCGCCGCAGGCCGGGCCGCCGAACGCGTGGCGCGGGTGCGAGGATGATCGACCGGTCCATGCGCCTGCATTTCGTGGGGATCGGGGGGGTTGGGATGAGTGCGATCGCGCACGTCCTCCTCGCCCGCGGATACGCCGTCAGCGGATGCGATCTGCGCGTCTCTGATGCGACGCGCCGCCTGGCGGCGATGGGCGTGCCGATTGCCATCGGCCATGAGGCCGGCCACGTCGACACCGCGGATGCGCTCGTAGCATCGCGCGCCGTGCCGGACCTCAACGAGGAGATTGTTACCGCGCGGCTGCGGGGGATTCCGGTCCACCACCGCGCGCAGTTGCTGGCCCAGATCCTGGCCGACGGCTTCGGGATCGCGGTGGTCGGCACGCACGGCAAGACCACTACCGCCGCCATGACGGCCCATGTCCTGACCAGCGGCGGGCTCGATCCCACCGCGCTGATCGGCGCGGACGTCGAGGCGCTCAACGGTAACGTGCGGCTGGGCGAGGGGCGGTACGTGGTGGCGGAGGTGGACGAGAGCGACGGCTCGCTGCTGTTTGTCCGGCCATCGGCGGCGGTGGTGACGAGTTTGGACATCACCGACCATCGCGACCACTACCGGACGATGGACCGCCTGCTCGGCACCTTCGAGACCTTTCTGCGCACGGTGGATCCGCAGGGCTTCTGCGTGATGTGCCTCGATCACCGTCACGTGCGCACGCTGATCCCCCACGCGCCGGCCAAGGTCATCACCTACGGGCTGACGCACGGCGCCGACTACACCGCGACGATCCGGTCACAGGAGGGGCGTTCGACCCGCTGCGTGTTCCGGCGCGGGGGGCGTCCCCTCGGCCCGGTGACGCTCAACGTGCCCGGACGCTACAACGTCCGCAACGCCTTGGCCGCGTCGGCGGTCGCGCTGGAGGCCGGGATGCCGTTTTCGGCCATCGCCGCCGCCCTCGCGACGTGCTCGGGGGTAAGCCGCCGATTCTCCGTGCGCGGCGAAGTCGACGGGATCATGGTGGTTGACGACTATGCGCACAACCCGATCAAGATCGCGGCCGTGCTGCGCGCGGCCAAGGAGGCGTGGCCGGACCGCCGGGTGGTGGCGATCTTTCAACCGCACCGCTACACGCGCACTAAGACGACCTACCGGCGCTACGCGCAGGTGTTCGGCGATGCGGACGACCTGATCATCACGGAGATCTACCCCGCCGACGAAGCGCCGATTCCCGGCGTCTCGGCGCGCCTGATCGTTGACGTCGTGGAACCGAACCGCCCGGTCACCTACCTGGCGGACATGCACGCGATCGTCGAGACCGTCGTCCCCCGGCTCCGGGCCGGGGACATCGTGCTGACGCTGGGCGCCGGCGATATCGGCACCGTCGCCGACGGACTGGTCGCACGCTTGCGCGGCGATGACGCCGGGCCTCGGGCCTCAGGCGCCGGGCCTCGGATCGCCGGCACGCCGGTGGAAGAATCTCACGTTCAAGGGGGGCATGCCGGTGACGTGTGAGTGGGTGAGTCCTGTCGTGAACGCGGTCGTCGACGTCACACGATTCACGGTCGTCGCATGGCTGGTGGTCCGCGTCGTCGAGATTCTCGCCGTGCGGTTCCGCCGGGCGTAATGGCCGTTGCCCAGGTGGCCGCAGACCTCCGCGCGGTGTGCCGCGACGTCCGCGAGCGGGAGCCGCTGCAGCGGCACGTGTCCTTCCGCGTGGGCGGCCCCGCAGACGTGCTGGTCGTGCCCCGGTCCGTCGAGGAACTCCGCGCGGTGGCCGCGGCGCTGTTCGCCCGGCGGCTGCCGTTTGTGGTGCTCGGCCAGGGATCCAACGTGCTGATCGCCGACGCGGGCATCCGCGGCGTCGTGGTCAAGATCGGCAAAGGACCGGATCAGTTTGCCTTCGACGGCGAGCGCCTGCGCGCCCAAGCCGGCGCCGGCCTGCCGCATCTGGCGCGCGCCGCCGCCGACCACGGGCTCGGCGGGCTGGAGTTCGCCGCGGGCATTCCTGCATCGATCGGGGGAGCGGTCGTCATGAATGCGGGGGCGCACGGCCACGCCATGGACGAGGTGGTCGAGGGCGTGGAAATCGTGGATGGCTCAGGTGCGCGCCGCCTACGCGCAGACGAGTTGGCGTACGCGTACCGCACGAGCCGCCTGCAGCGCGAGCCCGCCGTGGTAGTGGACGCGACGCTGCGGCTCGGTCGCGGCGATCCGGCAGCGATCCGCGCGCGCACCGAGACGTGGCTGCGCCAGCGCAGCGAGACGCAGCCGATTGGCCCGCCCAGTTCCGGCTGCGTGTTCCGCAACCCTCCCGGCGATCACGCCGGACGCCTCGTGGACCTCGCGGGCGGGAAGGGCCTGGCTGTGGGTGGGGCGCGCGTCTCCGACGTGCACGCCAACTACATCATCAATACCGGCGGGGCGACGGCCGCCGACGTCGTCACTCTCGCCCACAAGGTGAAGACCCTGGTTGCGGAGAAGCTCGGAATGGTACTGGAACCAGAGATCAAGTTGTTGGGGGAGTTCGAAGCTCCAATCGAGACAATCTAACGAACACCATCGAATCCGTCGTCCTTTCATCGTCGCGTACGCCACTCTAATGGCCGCCACCACTGCCGCCGCCCTTGCCGCCGCATCGGCCCATCCCACCACCGGGCCGGAAGAGACCGGTCCGCCCCTGTCCGCTGCCGTCCTGCTGTGCCGTTTCGGCACGGTCGCCGCGCTGCTGCTGGCCGCGGTCAGCATTCCGCAGTCGTCGTTGTTCACCATCCAAGACATTCGCATCGAAGGCACCCGTCAGATCCCGGCGGCAGATCTGCAGGCCCTGACGGGACTGCGGCTCGGGGCACCGGTGTTCAGTGTCTCGTCCGACGAGATCGCCCGGCGCGTCGCCGTCCATCCCCGCGTCCGATCGGTTGCCGTCGGCCGCACCCCGGCCGGACGGGTGACGGTGCGCGTGACCGAGCGCTCCGCCGCGGCGGTGGTTCGCTACCGGGACCGGTTCGTCGTCGTCGATCCGGCGGGCGTGGCGATCGCGGAGCGGGCCGATTCCGGCGGGCTGCCGGTGATCGCCATCGACGGCGCCGGTCTGCCGTGGATACGGCTGGGCACCACGGTGCCGTCCGCCGCCGTGCCGGCATCGATCCAGGCCCTTACCGAACTTCCGGCCGCCCTCCCTCGCACCGGCCTGGTCGTGCGGCGCGGTCCCGCCGGCGACGTGTCGATTGAGACCGCCGACCACATCCTCGTGCGGTTGGGACCGGTGCGTGGTCTGGCGGAGCGGACGGCCACGCTTCCGCAGGTCCTCGCGATGCTGCGCGCGCGCCGGCTGGCGGTGGAATACCTCGATCTGCGGTTTACCGGCAACGTCATCGTGAAGCCGGGGGCGGATGGCGCCGGAGCAGGAGTCAAACCGTGATTGTTGAACCCTGCTACAAGATATGGGGCTAAACCTGTGCAGACCACACTACATGTTGACCGCGGGCTGAAGGGTCAACCTTCCACGGGCTGACGTGGCGTACAAAGGGCACATCACAGGTTTGGACATCGGGACCACCAAGGCGTGCTGCGTCATCGGTGAAGTCGATGACGACGGGGACGTCCACATCGCGGGGGTCGGCACCGCGCCCTCGGTCGGGCTGCGCAAAGGCGTGGTCATCGACATCGAGGCGACGACCCGCGCGATCGAAGAGGCCATCGAGCGCGCCGAGCGGATGGCGGGGGCCAAGGTCGACGCCCTGTTTGTCGGCGTGTCCGGAGAGCACATCACCTCCACGAACTCCCGCGGGGTGGTCGCGATCAGCCGCGGCGACCACGAGATCGCCGGCAGCGACGTCGAGCGGGTCATCGACGCCGCCCGCATGGCTGCCCTGCCGGCGTCGGACCGGGAGATCGTGCACCTGCTCCCGCGCGGGTTCATGGTCGACGGCCAGGACGGCGTGCGCAACCCCGTGGGCATGTACGCGGCGCGGCTGGAGGTCGAGACCCACATCGTCACCGGCACCTCCACCGTGCTGGCCAACCTGCTGAAGTGCGTGTCGCGCGCCGGGATCGTCGTCGAAGAACTCGTCCTGGAGCCGCTGGCGTCGGCGGAAGCCGTGCTATCGGGGCCGGAACGCGAGTTGGGCGTCGTCCTCGCCGACATTGGCGGGGGGACCACCAGCCTGGGAATCTTCGCCGCCGGCGGGCTCGCCCACACCGCGATCCTGCCGGTCGGGGGCAACCACATTACCAGCGATATCGCCGTCGGATTGCGCACGCCGCTGGCGGAAGCGGAGAAGTTGAAGATCCGCTCCGGTGCCGCGTCGCCGCATGATACCGCCGAGGGCGAACTGATCGAGGTGTTCAACGTCGGCGACCGGGAACCGCGGATCCTCCCGCGCCGCGTGCTCTGCGAGATCATCGAGCCCAGACTGACCGAAATCTTCGGCATGATCCGGCTGCAGATCCGGCGCAGCGGACTCGGCCACCTCGTGCCCGCGGGCATCGTCCTGACCGGGGGCACGTCGCTGCTGAAAGGCATCGCCAAATTTGCCGGAGAGCGCCTGGAGCTGCCCGCCCGTACGGGCGCCCCCGAACATCTCGGCGGGCTGATCGATGCCGTGAACAGTCCTATCTACGCGACCGGCGTCGGGCTCGTCCTCTACGGCGCGCACCACGCCGGCGCCGCGCGCGTGCGGACGGCCAACGGCAATGGCTGGCTGGGGCGGATGCGGGGATGGCTGAGGGAGGTCGTATCGGGCGCCTGACGGCGCCCCGCAAGCGCGCAATCGAGCAAGGAGCGATCGGACAGTCGACGGAGCAGACGACGGAGCATGGGTCGGCAGACCCAAAGGGGGAACAGGTGATGGCGCACATCGATCGCGATCTCAGGCGGTACGCGGCGATCAAGGTGATCGGAGTCGGCGGTGGCGGGAGCAACGCCGTGAACCGCATGATCAACGCGGGGCTGCGCGGCGTGGAGTTCATCGCCATCAACACCGACGCGCAGGCGCTGGCGATGAGCAATGCCGACAAGAAGATCCACGTCGGCAGCAAGATCACCAAGGGCCTCGGGGCCGGCGGCGATCCCGAAGTGGGCCGCCAGGCGTCGGAGGAGAGTAAGGAAGATCTCTACGAGGCGATCGAAGGCGCCGACATGGTGTTCGTCACCGCCGGGATGGGCGGCGGAACGGGGACCGGCGGCGCGCCGGTCGTGGCCGAGGTGGCGCGCGAGATCGGCGCGCTGACGATCGGCGTCGTCACCAAGCCCTTCACCTTCGAAGGCAAGCGCCGCGGCGTGGCCGCCGAGGACGGCGTACGCACGCTGAAGCAGAAAGTCAACACGCTGATTACGATTCCCAACGACCGGCTGCTGCAGATCATCGACCGCACCGCCACGGTCATCGAGGCGTTCCGGGTCGCCGACGACGTCCTGCGGCAGGGCGTGCAGGGCATCGCCGACCTCATCACGGTGCCGGGGTTGATCAACCTCGACTTCGCCGACGTCCGCACCATCATGCACGAGGCGGGCTCGGCGCTGATCGGCATCGGCGTCGCGTCCGGCGAGGACCGCGCGCTGCGGGCGGCCCAGGCCGCGATCAGCAGCCCGCTGCTGGAGACCTCGATGGAGGGGGCCCGCGGCGTGCTCATCAACGTCACCGGCGGGCTCGACCTCGGACTGACGGAGGTCAGCGAGGCCGCGCAGATCATCAAGGAAGCGGCCGATCCCGAGGCCAACATCATCTTCGGCGCGGTGATCGACGACAAGACCGACGGGGAAGTGCGGATCACCGTCATTGCGACGGGATTCGATGCCGCGAAGAAGCGCGGCGAACCGGACACCGAGCTGCCTGACGAGATCGACAACGGCGTCAAGACGCTGCTCAACGACCTGGACATTCCGGCGTTTCTGCGCCGGCGCTAGCGAACGACGCAAGCGGGCAAACGAGCAAACGAGCGGAGGGGCGTCGGCTGACGCCCCTTTCGCTTTCGGGGGAATCCGGATAGGCTGAGAATCGTGGACACGGATATCGCCTGGCGCATGGAAGAATTCCGCCGCATCGTGGCCGAGTTCTTTCCCGTCGACGAGGTCTGGTACGATGGCGGGCGACCGGCCTTCGCGATCCGCACGGGCCCCGATTCCCGCCGGCGCTTCCTCGGCCTGCGGGAGCGGCTTGAGCCGATGAATTACCTGCCGCTGCTGCGCCACCGCGACGGGCGGGAAATCGTCGCCCTCGTCCCGCGGCCCGCGCGCGGGGAGTGGCGCTGGCAGGTGAACGCCCTGCTGTTCGTGGCGACGCTGGCGACGACGTTCTTTGCGGGGTATGTCAATGCGCAGGCGCTGGTGGAAGCCGGCTACCTCAGCAGCGCCATTGGCGGCGGGCTGGCGTTCTCGCTGTCGCTGATGGCGATCCTCGTCTGCCATGAGATGGGCCACAAGGTCGTGTCGATCGTCCGCCGGATCGATGCCAGCCTGCCGTACTTCATCCCGATGGTGCCGCCGATCGGGACGATGGGGGCGGTCATCGTGACGCGGACGCCGGCCCCCAACCGCGACGCCTTGATGGATCTGGGCGCGTCGGGGCCCATCGCCGGGTTCCTCGTCGCCATCCCGATCATCGCGTTTGGGATTTCCCGATCGTTCGTCCTCAGTCCAGCCGCGACGCTGCGCGGAACCGTGCCGGTGCCCGACCCCTTGCTGGTCACCCTGCTGAGCAGGCTGCTGCTCGGCGACGCGGACACCTCCACCCTGTTGATGCATCCCATGCTGTTTGCCGGATGGATTGGTCTGCTCGTGACCAGCATCAACCTCCTGCCGGGCAGCATGCTCGACGGCGGTCACGCGGTCCGCGCGCTGTTCGGGGCGAGGATCCACATGCTCCTGTCGTGGGTCGCGGTGGGCCTCGCGGTCTTCCTCGGCTACTGGCCGATGGCCCTGCTCATCTTGCTGATGCTCCGCCGCGGTCATCCCGGCCCGCTGGACGACGTCTCGCCGCTGTCGCCGCTGCGCATCGCCACCGGGGTGGTCTTATTGGCCATTTTCATCCTCAGCGCCGTGAGGTTCCCGCTCTTCGGGTTCTAATCCATGGAGCCCCGCGACTGGCTGCGCAGGCTTGCCGCGACCGCGCGTAAGACGATCGCGGCGCTGCGGGTCCGGGTCCTGCAGCCGTTGGCCGTGCGGGGGACCGCGGCCTGGTCGTCTGTTCGAGCGGACGTGCTCGATCCGCTGCGCGACCAGACGACCATCGCGGCGGTGTTTCGCAAAGAGATGGTGGAGTCGTTCCGGGACCGGCGCACCGTGATCGTCGCGCTGCTGCTCCCGGTCGTGATGATGCCCATCGTGACCGTCGGCATTCCATTCCTCGCCCAGCGCCAGCAGCAAACCCTGCGCAAGGCTCTGCCGAACGTGGCCATCGTCCGCCGCGCGTCTGCGCCGGACTTGATCGAGATGGGGCGGAAGAACCAGCTGTTCACGCCTGTCGAACTCGCCCAGCCTCGAGCAGCCCTCGAACGCGGGCAGGTCAGCGCGGTGCTGGAGATTCCCCTGAACTTCCGGCGCCAGCTCGCCGCCGGGGCGGGAGAGGTCACCCTCTTCTACGACGAGGGGGACACCGAGTCACGCCTGGCGCGGCTGCGCGTGTTGGAGCTGGTCGCCAACTACAGCGTCACGGTGACCGAGCAGCGGATTCGCGCGCGCGGGCTGAGCGAACGGGACATTGCGCCCATCGAGGTGCACGCGACGAACATCGCCGACGAACGGCGGCTTGGGGGACTGCTGCTGGCCGGCATCCTGCCGTTTTTCATCTCGGTCTGGGCGGTCCTCGGCGGGCAGTACTCCGCCCTCGATCTGGGGGCGGGGGAACGCGAGCGACGGACGATGGAGGCCCTGCTGGTGACCCCTCCATCCCGATGGATCCTCGCCGCGGGCAAGTTCCTGGCGGTGACCGCCGCGTCGATGGCCGCGGTCGTCATGGTCATGTTGACCACGCTGGTGACGATGCGCCTGGGGGCCGCCTGGGGCATCACGACGCTCCAGAAGGGCATGCTGCTGCCCGCTCCCGGTCCGGCCGTGCTGATCCTCCTGGTGTCGCTGTCCCTGGTGGCGTTTCTCAGCGCCCTGCAGCTCACGCTGAGCATCCTGGCCCGCAGCGTACGCGAGGCGCAGCAGTTTTTCACGCCTTTGTACCTGATCCTCACCCTGCCGGCTCTGGCTGCCCAGTTCTTGGAGAGCTGGCAGCGGGCGAACTGGACCTATCTCCTGCCCGGACTCAATGCCGTCTTCAGCCTCCGCCAGCTGCTGCTGGGGCGTCCCGAATGGCTCCATTTGGTCCTCACCGTAGGCACGACGCTCGTGTACGGGGGTGTGTGCCTGTGGCTGACCGTCCGGCTGCTGGCCCGGGAACAGGCCGGATCGACCCGCTGATTGGGTAGGCAAATGGTGGCCCACACGCGCTGCACAGGCCCATTTTCCTCCCCACAAGCGGGCAAATTTGGTCATTGACACCCCACATCTTGAGCAATAGAATCGGTGATGCCCTAGATGTTGTAGGGCACTTTCTGCAATGAGATGCCCCTACTGCGCACACGGCGAGAGTAAGGTCCTGGATTCCCGGCCCGTCGACGACGGCGGGTCCATCCGGCGCCGCCGCGAGTGTTTGGACTGCGGCCGGCGGTTCACGACCTACGAGCGGATGGACTACGCGCCGCTGATGGTCGTCAAGCGCGACGGGCGCCGCGAACCGTTCGCGCGCGAGAAGATTCTCGCCGGGCTCGTGCGCGCGACCGGCAAGCGCCCGGTCTCCATGGACGACCTCGAACGGATCGTCGCCGACGTCGAGCGCGAAGCGCTGGGCAGCGGCGAGCACGAGATCAGCACGATGCAGATCGGCGCGATGGTCATGGAACGCCTGCGCCCCCTTGACGACGTCGCGTTCGTGCGATTCGCCTCCGAACACCGCCGCTTCAGTGACCTCGATACGTTCGTGGAGGAAGCGGAGATCCTCAAGGAACGGCGCCGCAGCGAAGCAGCGCAGCGGGCGCAGGTTCCGCTGCTCACCGTCGACTCCGGCAAGACCGCCGCCCCCGGCGGGACGTCACGCTCGGTGAGGTCCGCACGCATCTCCCGTACCCGGCCGCGCTCCCGGCGCACCGGGTAACGACTCGAAAGGAGTGAGCCCGGTGGACGGCGACGCAGCAACGACGCACCTTTCCCCAGACTTGCCGCAGGAGACTCTGGACTACTTCCGGGGCGACGACCTCCGGGCCCGCGTGTTCCACGACAAGTACGCCCTGCGCGATCACGCCGGCACGGTGGTGGAGCGCACGCCGGTGGAGATGTGGACGCGGATCGCGCGCGAGCTCGCGTCGGTGGAAGCCACCGCGGAGAAGCGGGCGGAGTGGCAGCAGAAGTTCTACTGGCTGCTCGACGACTTCCGGTTCATCCCCGGCGGCCGCATCATGCACGGCGCCGGCAATCCGAAACGGGTCACGCTTTTGAACTGCTACGTGATCACAGTCAAAGAAGATTCTATTGAGGCGATCTTTGATTGGATGAGGCAGGCCGCGCGGACGTATTCCCTGGGCGGTGGGGTGGGGACCGACATCAGCGTGCTGCGACCCCGCGGCGCGGCGGTGAACAACGCGGCAAGGAGCAGCACCGGATCGGTCTCGTTCATGGAATTGTTCTCGCTGACGACGGGCACGATCGGCCAGTCCGGCCGCCGCGGCGCGCTGATGATCACGATCGCCGACGACCATCCCGACGTACTGGATTTCATTAAAGTCAAGCGGAATCTCGACCGTGTTCGGTTCGCCAATATCAGTGTTCGTGTGTCAGATGCGTTCATGCGGGCGGTGGAGGCAGACACCGATTGGCTCCTCCACTTCGAGAACGAGCGCGCTTCCTACAGTAAGACCGTTCGCGCGAAAGACCTGTGGAGCGAGCTGATCCGCGGGGCGCGCGATTACGCGGAGCCCGGGTTGATCTTCTGGGACAACATCAAGAAGTGGTCGACGTCCGAGTACAACGGCATGGACGTGATCACGACCAACCCGTGCAGCGAGATCCCGCTGGAGCCGTACGGGAACTGCTGCCTCGGCAACGTGAACCTCGCGCAGTTCGTCGTCGAGCCCTTCACCTCGACCGCGCGGGTGGACTGGGACCGGTTGGAACCGGCGCTGCGGTACGCCACGCGGTTCCTCGACAACGTGCTGAACTACAACGCCGACAAGCACCCGCTGCCCGAGCAGCGCGAGGCCAGCTTGCGCAGCCGCCGCATCGGCGTGGGCTTCACCGGACTGGGGGACATGCTGATCAAGCTGCGTCTGCAGTACGACACCGATGAGGCCGTGCAGTTCACCGACGGGCTGTTCGATCGCATCAAGAACGTCGTCTATGATGAAAGCGCGGCGCTGGCGGCGGAGAAGGGGACGTTTCCCGCCTACGACGCCGCCCAACACCTGCGCGGCCGGTTCCTGTCCACGCTGCAGCCGGCGACGCTGGAGAAGATCCGCCGTCACGGGATGCGCAACGTGGCCTGCCTAACGGTCCCGCCGGTGGGCAGCGGCGCGGCGCTGGCCGGGGTGACCAGCGGGATCGAGCCGATCTTCGACCTCGCCTACATCCGCCGGTCCGAATCGCTGTCGCAGGAGACCTTCAAGGTCTACCACCCGCTGGTGCGTGAGTACATGGGTCTGATGGGGTTGGAGCGCGATGATGAGCTGCCCGCGTTCTTCGTCACCGCCCACCAGATCAAAGCCGATATGCGGGTGCAGATGCAGGCCGCCATTCAGCAGCACATCGACCACTCCATCAGCAGCACGGTCAACCTGCCGGCGGACACGACGCCGGAGGAAGTGGAGCGCGTCTACTTGTTGGCGTGGAAGATGGGTTGTAAAGGGATCACGTGCTATCGGGAAGGCAGCCGCGAAGGCATTCTCATTACCGAGGAGCAGGCGAAGGCCGATGGCCTGCGCGTCACACCGCCGGTGGCCGCCGCCGAGCCCGAGGCCGTGCGGCCGACCCCGCGGCCGCGGCCGAAAGTAACCAGCGGACGCACCGAGCGCGTCGAGACGCCGCGAGGGCGCATCTACGTCGTCATCAACGAAGACGAGTTGGGCGTGTGCGAAGTCTTCGTGCACTCCTTCGACGTGGAGGCGGAGGCCTGCGGCCGGCTTGCCTCGCTGGCCCTGCGGGCGGGGGTGGACCCGCGGCAGGTCATCGAACAGTTGTGGCGCGTGCAGAGCAAGGAGGTCGCCTTCGACCGGTCCACGAGCGGCACCGTCGTGCGCGTGACGACGATCGCCCAGGCGATCGCCCTGGCCCTGGGCCGGGGCCTCTACGGCGACGACTTCCGGCCGGACAAGGCCTTCCCCCGCGCGGACGTGCTGCCGGTGCCGAGCCCGCGCGTCCGCCAGGAGCCGCTGCGCTTCAATCCGACGGTCGTCGCGGGCGGCAACGGAAATGGCAACGGCAGCAGCGCCGATGCCGGTGAGGGCGTGCCGGTCGCAGTCTCGCCGTACGCCACGCCGCTGGAGTTCATCGGGATCTGCCCCGACTGCGGCGCGTCGCTCGTGCACGAGAACGGGTGCGCGTCGTGCCGGTCCTGTGGGTTTTCGAAGTGCTGAAAGGGGGGAGAGCCTGGACCAGCCGGATCGTGCACGGCAGACAAAAAAGGAGATGACCCAATGAATCCTAAGCAGTTTCTGACCTGGGGTGGCATTATTCTCGTGTTGCTTGGGATCTATGGCTTCTTCGACGCAGACGTGCCGGGGTCGGCGTTCTACCTCGACAACGGCGAGAACTGGGCCCACCTCATCCTGGGTGTCGTCGCCATCGTGGCCGCGCGGTCGCTGTCGGAAAGCGCGCAGCGGTCGCTCACGCTCCTGGTCGGTATTATCGCGATCGTCTTCGCAGTGTGGGGATACTTCGTCGCCGGCCGGCCCGAGCCGAACCTCGGCGTCGCCAACCTCGAGCATCCGGCGGACAACTTGCTCCATCTCGTCGTGGGCATCTGGGCGCTGGTAGCCTCCCGCGGCCGCACCATGATGGCCGCCGGACTGTAAGATCGCTGTTTTGTCAGGAACCAAGCAGGGGAGGCACGTCCGCCTCCCCTGCTGTTTTCGGGCATGACGGAATCCAAGGCGTCCACCCAGTCCTCCGGGCTGCAATCTTCCATGTCGTTGATTGACACTGGGAAGACGGGGCAGACTGGGAAGACTGGGTAGACGCAGTTCTGGTAAGATGGACCCAGTTTCCGGTATCGGA
>DASYRL010000084.1:0-21133 GCA_036004445.1 bacterium | reverse complement strand
TGGTGGTGATGCTCGCCGCGGCCGTCGTCTCCGTCGCCGGCATCGCCCCCGGCGACGCCGAGCGGGTCGGGTTCGTGGAGGCGGCGTGGCTGAGCCTGATGCGCACGCTGGATCCCGGCACGATGGGCGGTGACACCGGATGGTCCTTCCGCCTGGTAATGCTGGGCGTGACCCTCGGCGGGATCTTCGTGATCAGCACGCTGATCGGGGTGCTGACCAGCGGGATCGGCCAGCGCCTCGACGAGCTGCGCAAGGGCCGGTCCCAGGTCGTCGAGACCGGCCACACCGTCATCCTCGGCTGGTCGGAGCAGGTCTTCGACATCGTCTCGGAACTGGCCATCGCCAACGCCGACCATCCCGGATCCGCCGTCGTCATCTTGGCCGACCGCGACAAGATCGCCATGCTCGACGAGGTGCGGCGCAAGGTGGGCTCGACGCATCCGATGCGGGTGGTGTGCCGCACCGGATCCCCCGCGGTGCCGGCGGACGTGGAGCTCGTCAGCATCGATACGGCCCGCGCAATCGTCGTGCTCGCGCCGGAGGGCGATCCCGACCCCGATGCGGCGATCATCAAGGCCGTGCTGGCGATCACCAACCGGCCGGCCCGCCGTCCGGTACCGTATCACGTCGTGGCCGAGCTGCAGGAGGAAAAGAACCGTGACGTCCTGCGGATGGTGGCGGGGGATGAGATCGAGATCGTCGTGGTCCCGGATCTCATCGCGCGGATCATTGCGCAGACCTCCCGCCAACCCGGCCTCTCCGTCGCCTACACCGAGCTGCTGGACTTCGCCGGCGACGAGATCTACTTCCGGGCCGAACCCACACTCGTCGGGCGAAGCTTTCGTGAGACCCTCCACGCGTATGCCGATGCGACGGTGATCGGGGTGCGTCCCGCCGCTGGAGCCCCTCGCTTGAATCCCCCGATGGAGCTGTCGATTGGGGGAGCTGACGAGCTGATCGTCATCGCCACGGACGATACTCGCATCCGGCTCGCGGCAGCGGCGCGGCCGCCGGTCGCGTTGGACCGGATCGTGCCGCCCGGGCCGGTCGGGCCACCGTCCCCGGAGCGGACGCTGTTTCTCGGATGGAACCGCCACGCCGCCGCGGTGCTCCGGGAGCTGGACGCGTACGTGCCGGTCGGGTCCGCGGCTCGGGTCGTTGGCGAGTTCGAACGACCCGGGGTGCTGACCGCCCGGTTTGGGTCCCTTGCCCATCAGACGGTGGCGTTCGAAGCCGGCGAGATTACCGACCGCGCGACCCTCGACGCCCTGGAGGTGCCCACGTTCCACCACGTGATCGTGCTGGCGTCAGACGCGATGGACTCTCAACAGGCCGATGCGCGGACGATTGTGACGCTGCTGCACCTCCGCGACATCGCCGAACGAAGCGGTGCCGGATTCTCGATCGTGACGGAGATGCTCGATGTCCGGAACCGCACGCTGGTGGAAGGGCAGCGGGTGGAGGATTTTATCGTCAGCAAACGGCTGGTGGGGCTGATCTTGTCGCAGATCGCCGAGCACAAAGCCCTGGCCGCGGTATTCGCTGACTTGTTCGATCCCGAAGGGTCTGAAGTCTACCTCAAGCCGATGGTCGCCTACGTCACGCCCGGCCCGAGCGTGAGCTTCCACACGCTGATCGAGGCCGCTGCGCAGCGCGACGAGATCGCCATTGGCTACCGGCACGTGCGGCCGGCTCAGGGGAAAGGAGCCCATCACGGCGTGGTCCTGAATCCGCCCAAGTCCGAATCGATCGTCGTGACCGAAACCGATCAGCTGATTGTTGTCGCCGAAGGGTAATGTGAATGCCGAATCGAAACACATCGAGCCATCGATGACGCCACGAGGAGAGAGAATGCAGATGAGAGCCGTGTTTGTCATGATTCTACTCGCAGTGGTACTGACCGGATGCCAGCGCCAGGCAGCGGCGCCTCCGCCCGCTCCGCCGACAGTGCAGCCGGCTCCGGCCCCGGCGCCCGCCGCGCCCGGCGCCCAGAACCTGCTGACCTACCCCGGGGCGACGCAGACGAATTCGTCGAGCTTCTCCGGTGCCGGGCCCACCGGCTCCACCGGAACGTGGTCGACTGTGACGATGGAGACGACCGATTCCTATGAGAAGGTCCGCGACTTCTACAAGGCCAACGCACCGTCGGGGTTCGCGCAGTCGTTCATGAACGAGAGCACGTCAGACGGCAACCGCGAGTTCGCGCTGTGGTTTGCCCGCGCGGATCAGAAGGCCTGGTACGTGATCACCATCAAGGAACAGAAGGACGAGGGCAAGGTCGAGATCAACGTAGCCTCAGGTGTGGCCCAATAAGGATCAGTGTCGAAATTGACGAAGCCGCCTTCTGGTGCGCGCCATCTTGTTGCCGTAATCGATGAAGCTGATGGTGCCATCGGTTTCCAGATAGGCGGCTTTCACTTCCTCCAGTGACGCAATGTCGCGTTCCCGCATGGCCATCTCGAGCTCGTCGGTCGTAAGGCCTTCTCGCTCGAGATTGTCGGCGAGCAACCTTCCGTCCGCGACGAGCCGCGTCGCGTGCCCCTGCAGGAACTCGCGCCAGCGCGAACTGCGCGCCGCGGCCGCCGCCGCGAGTTTGTTCAATCCGAGAATCACCGCGGCCGCGACGATGCCTCCGCTGACGGTGTTGTCCGATCCGACCATCGCGTTCTGGACGGCATTAGCGATCAGCAGAATCACGACGAAATCGACGACGTTCATCTGACCGAGTTCGCGCTTTCCCGCGAAGCGCATGCCCAGCAGGATGGCGACGTAGATGAGTGCGCTGCGGGCGGCGACCTCGATCAGAGACGGCCCAAATCTTAGCACGGCCCGCGTCGCTGGGTCCCGCCGCGCTCAGGCGGACGGCTGCGCCTTGCCCGCGTACCGGCGGATGGATTTTGTATCCAGGTATTCCATGAGGCCTTCGGCACCCAACTCCCGTCCGATGCCGCTGTCCTTGACCCCTCCGAATGGCGCCTCGGGAACGCTGAGGGGTTTGTAGTTCACCCATACCATTCCGGCCTGGATCTGATCCACGAACCGCTCGATCCGCTGATCGTTCGTCGACCAGATCGCCGACCCCAACCCGTAGGGTGAGCTGTTGGCTCTCCGGATTCCCTCGTCGAGATCGCGCACCTTCATTAAAGGCAGCACGGGGCCGAAGCATTCCTCCTGCCAGATCTCCGCTTCCACCGGGACGTCGACCAGCACGCTGGGCTGCAGAAAGTAGCCTTTCGCGTAGCCCGGACCCTCCGGCCGTCCACCGCCCGCGACCAGCACGGCGCCGCGGTGCAGGGCGTCCTCCAGCAGGTGCTCCACGTCCTCCCGCACCTGCGCGTTGTTCAGCGGGCCCATGTCGGTCATTGCCTCCAGACCGTTGCCCAATCGAAGCCGCCGTGCCCGGTCGCCGACGAGCTGTGCGAACCGGTCGAAGACATTCTCGAATACGTAGACCCGCTTGACCGAGGTGCACGACTGCCCGGCGTTGCGAAACCGTCCGCTGCGGACGATAGCCTCCGCCGCGGCGTCCAGGTCGGCGTCGTCGCAGACGACCGTGGGGTCGGCGCCGCCCAGTTCCAGCGTGACGTGCTTCAGCCCCTCGGCGGCGGCCGCGTAGATGTGCTTCCCCGTTGCCGTGGACCCGGTCAGGGCGATCTTCTTGACCGCCGGGTGGCGGATCAACTCTTCGCCCACCGCGCCTGCCGGTCCGGTCACCAGGTTCGCGATGCCGGCGGGGACGCCGGCTTCGTGCAGCATCTGCGTGAGGATGATGTCGGTGAGCGCGGCCGTACTGGCCGGCTTGATGACGACGGCGTTGCCGGCCATCAGCGCCGGCGCAACTTTCCAGGCATAGAGCGACACCGGGAAGTTGAAGGGCAGGATCGCCGCGCAGATTCCGATGGGCTCCTTGCGGGTTTCTACCTTCATGATACTGTCGCCGTCCCGGGTGTACGTCACCGATCCGGTGAGCTTTCCGCCGTACCCGGAGTAGTAGTCGAACGTGTTGATCAGGCTGTCCAGCTCGCTGAGGGATTCTTTGATGACCTTGCCCTGCTCACGGGTCAGGAGCCGCGCGAGTTCTTCTTTGCGTGATTCGACCAGTGCGGCAACACGCTGCAGCACCTGCCCGCGCCGGCGCGACTCGTAGATCCGCGCCCACCACGTGTTCTCCCAGGCCTTCAGCGCCGAGTCGACCGCCCGGCGGACGTCCTCGCGGCCGCCCTTCGGCACGGTCCCGACGACCTCGTCGGTGTTGGCGGGGTTGACGACGTCAAACGTCTTTCCCTCCAGGGCCGGGACCTGCCGGCCGTCGAGGATCATGCCGAATGCCTCTGCCATGCGCTGGCGCTCCTATCGCCGCCGGAGGTTGCTGATGGTGCGCGGCCGGATCAGCAGGCTCACCCGCTTCTCCGGCGCATCGGTCGGCAGGTACCGGTACGACCGCCCGTGGTAGCGCATCGACAGCCGGTCGATGTCGCGCGCGCCGTTCTCGCGGTCGAACCTGACGACCCGGCCGCGGATCTGAACGTAGGTGTAGATGTTTTCCGGATCGACGATCGTCAGGGCGACGTTGGGATTCGCTTCCATGTGACGGAGTTTGACGCGCCCGGCCGAGGTGTTGATGAGGACCTGGCCGTCCTCGAGCATGAACCACACCGGCGTCGCCTGTGGCCGGCCGCGCGGGCTCACCGTCGCGAGCACGGCGACGTTGGGTTTCTCCAGAAAGCGCCGGACGTCCTCAGGAATCTCCATCGTCGCTCCAGAAACTGCGGTGATTCTATCCTATGCTATTGTGTCTTTGCTGCCTACTGCTTCCACGGAGGGACACGTCATGGCCGAGCGCTACAAGAATCTCATCGCGGGTGAATGGGTCGACGCATCGGGCGGCGAGGTCCTCACCGACGTCAACCCGGCGGATACCAGCGAGGTCGTGGCGGAGTTTCCTTCAATGGACGCCGCGGGGGTGCATCGCGCCATCGACGCCGCCGCGGCGGCGTTCCCGGCCTGGAAAGCGCTGACGCCCGTGGCCCGGGGCGCCATCATGCAGCGCGCTGCGGCGCTGATCCGGGAGCGGACCGACGCCATCGCCCGCGACCTGACCCGCGAGATGGGCAAGACGCTGCGCGAAGCCAGGGGCGAGGTCGTCCGGGCCTCCTACTTCTTCGACTATTACGGCGGCTACGGGCGGTTGCCGATTGGCGACTACCTGCCCGACGAACGCGACGGCGTGTTCACCTTCACGATGCGGGAGCCGCTGGGTGTCGTCGTCGCGATCGCGCCCTGGAACGATCCGGCGCTGACGCCCGCCCGCAAGATCGCGCCGGCCCTGATCGTCGGCAACACCGTGGTCCTCAAGCCCGCGTCGCTCACGCCGTTGTCGGCGTGGCACCTGCTGCGCGCTCTGCACGATGCCGGGATGCCGCGCGGCGTGGTGAACATGGTGACGGGCCCGGCGCGGACGGTTGGGGGCGCGCTGCTCGATCATCCCGCCGTGCGGGCGATCACGTTCACGGGGTCCACGGCGGTCGGGCTCGATCTGCAGGCAAAGGTCGCCGGCCGTAACATCCGCGTGCAGACCGAGATGGGCGGGAAGAACGCGATGGTGGTGCTGAAGGATGCCAATCCCGCCCTGGCGGCGGACCTGGCCGCGGCCGCGGGATTCGGCCAGTCCGGCCAGCGGTGCACCGCCACCAGTCGCGTCATCGTCGAAGCACCGGTCGAGTCGGCGTTCGTGGACGAGTTCCTCAAGAAGACCGCGCAGATCACGGTCGGACCGGGGCTCGACGAGGCGACGACGATGGGGCCGGTCGTCGACGACAGCCAGCTGCAGACGGTGCTCGGCGCCGTGGAGCGAGGGAAGCGTGAAGGCGCCGAAGTGCTCTTCGGCGGCGAGCGGCTCGGCGGGACGCGGTATGAGCGCGGCTATTTCGTGGCCCCGACCATCCTCGGCAACGTGTCTCCGGCGATGACGGTCGCTCAGGAAGAGATCTTCGGCCCTGTCGTGGCCGTCATGCGGGCCGCCGACGTCGATGAGGCCATCGCGATGGTCAACAATACCCGCTACGGCCTATCGGCGTCGGTCGTCACCCGGAGCCTGGAGGCCGCGCATGCGTTCGCGCGCGGGGTGGACACGGGCTGCGTTGCGGTCAATCTACCGACGGTGGGCTGGGACGTGCACACGCCGTTCGGCGGGTTCAAAGACTCGGGTTCACCGTTCAAAGAGCACGGCATCGAGGGACTGCAGTTCTACACGCGCGTCAAGAGCGTCGCGATGCGCGTGACGGGGGTCTGAGGAACCTTCCGTCATTGCGAGGAGCGGACGCGACGAAGCAATCTCGAGATTGCTTCGGCTCTGCGAGCCTCGCAATGACGAACAGAAATGGTTAGAATCGCGGATTCTGGGGTTGGAAGCTGGGTGGATTCCCCGGAATCGGGGTCGGGATGCCGGGCCCGGGCTGCGGGCCGAATGGGATTCCCGGCAGGCCCGGGATCGCTGGTCCCTGATACGGCGTGAGCGGGAAGTACTCCGGCGGGCTGCCGGGCCGTCCGCGTTGTCCCTGCTGCCCCGGGCCGGGCTGAAGCTGATACAGACGTCCCTGATAGAAGAATAGAATCACCGGCTCGCAGTCCTGTCCCTGCTGGTTGCCTTGGCCCTGCCGCTCATCCGGCCCCTGGCCGGGCATCGGCAGCGGGATGAATTCCTGCAGCGGCGGAGGACTTTGCACCGGCGCGACGGCGATGGGAGCCGGCGCCGGGCCGCCGGCAACCGCGGCCTGCGCACCGGCGTGGAAGCCGGCGAGATAGGCCAGGGCCCCGACGGCGACGATCCCACCTCCAATGAGCAGTGTCACGACGGTTCGCCGAGCCATGATAGCCCTCCGCCTCGAGATCGTTCCTTCTATAGACGTGTATTTTAGCAGGCTGGTGTAACAGGTGACAGCGCCCTGCTAGGATCGATTTCAAGATGATGGATTTCGTGCGAGTCGACGACGTCCACTGCAGGTTGTGTAGGTTGTGCAGGTCGTGTAGGTCGTGTAGGTTGTAGTCATGGCCTTGCTCTTTACGTTTCCCTGCGGCAGCTGCGGCCGGAAGTACACCGTCTACTATCCGAAGGCCCTCATGTACGAGTTGAGCGGCACGGCCCCGCGGCAGCTCGGCGAGCAGGAGGACACGGTCGAGCGGGCGTCGGGAGCGATCGAATCGGCGCGCGAGGCCACCGAGCGAACGGGCAACATCTGGGTCGACGCCGGCGTCGAGCTGGAACGGGTCTGTGTGTGCGGCAAGCAGCTGGATTTCAACCTCATGCACCATCCGCGGGTGCCCCAGTCCAAGACGGTCCTCCAGAAGCGGCAGACCGGGCTCATCCCGTTTCCCACCGAAGTCAAGAAACGCTGATTTCACCGAATGGTACCTGGCCGGGGGAACAAAGGTTCCGAATTGACGCGCCGCCGGGGCCGGAGGTAGCATGAACCTGCCAGCGGGGTGTGAGCCTAGATGGGGGGAAGTTAGCCTCCTAGGTTAACCCGGCCTAACTGGGTCACAGCCGCTGGCTTTGTTATGCCCGCACGCACGCACCCGAGGAGTTATCTGACTGTGGCAGAAAGTCCACTCGGAGGACGAGCCCCTTGAGTGCATCTGACCTTCGCGACCGGCACCGCCTTCCTCCCGAACAGCTCCGCTGGGCATGTGACCCTGCCGTCTTCAGATTCGGGACGACTGCGGAGCTGCGGTCCGACGAGGTCATCGTCGGCCAGGAGCGGGCTGTGCGCGCGCTCGATCTCGGCCTGATGATGACCCAGCCGGGATATCACGTCTTCATCTCAGGCCCGGTCGGCACCGGCCGCTCAACATACACACTGAAGAAGGCGCAGGCCGCCGCGGCCGTCCGGCCCACGCCGCCGGACTGGTGCTACGTCTACAACTTCCAGCAGCCCGATCAGCCCATCGCCGTCTCCCTGCCCCCGGGGATGGGCGCGCAGCTCCGCAAAGACATGGACGAGCTGGTCACCGAGCTGCAGGACGTCATCCACAAACTGTTCGCCAGTGAGCGGTTCGAGGCGCGGAAGGCGGAACTGCTGGCCGAATTTGAGCGCCGCATTGGCGAGATCTGGACCCAGCTGGAGGCGCGCGCCCGCGAGCTGGGATTCGTGCTGCAGCGGTCCCCCACCGGGATTTCCACCGTGCCGGTCGGGCCGTCGGGAGAACCGCTCACCCCCGACCAGTTCTCCGCGCTGACGGAGGTCCAGCGCGACGACATCAGCAAACGCGGCCGTGAGCTCCAGGAGGGCGTGGGGGACGCGCTGCGCAAGGTGCGGGCCATCGAGCGCGAAGCGCGGGACGGACTCCGCGAGCTGGAGCGCCGGGCCGTCCGGTCCACCGCCGGCGACCCGATCAACCGGTTGAAAGAGCGGTACGGCGAGCATCCCAAAGTCAGCGGGCACCTCGATCATCTGCTCGCCGACGTGATCGAGCATCTCGACGACTTCAAGGAGACCGAGGAGCCGCCGTCGTCGCTGCCGCTTCCCTTCCCGCAGATCGCCCGCAGGCAGGATCCCTTCCTGCGCTACCGCGTGAACCTGCTGGTCGACAACAGCCAGCGCCACGGGGCCCCTCTGATCGTCGAGGCGAACCCGACGTATTACAACCTGCTGGGCAAGGTCGAGTACCGCGGGGAGTTCGGCGCGCTGGTCACCGACTTCACGATGATCAAGGCCGGGGCGCTGCAGCAGGCCAACGGCGGCTACCTCATGCTGCAGGTGCGGGACGTGCTGACCAGCCCGTTTGCCTGGGAGGCGCTCAAGCGCGCGCTGAAGAGCGACGATGCGCGCATCGAAAACATCGGAGAGCAGATGGGCCTCATCCCCACCGCGACGCTGCGCCCGGAGCCGATCCCGCTGACGGTCAAAGTCGTGCTCATCGGCACGCCGCTGCTGTACCATCTGCTGTACTCGCTGGACGACGACTTCCGGAAGCTGTTCAAGATCAAAGCCGACTTCGACACCGAAGTCGACCGCACGGAGCAGACCACGGTCCAGTACGCGGCGGCCGTCGGGGCGATCTGCAATCGCGAGGGCCTCCGCCCGTTCGACCGCGGCGCGGTGGCCGCCGTGCTCGAGTACAGCGCGCGGCTGGCCGATCACCAGCGCAAGTTTTCGACCCGCTTCAACGAGGTCGCGCAGATCGTGTACGAAGCGTCGGCGTGGGCCGAGCGAGCGGGGCACGCGCTGGTCACCGCCGACGACGTGCGGACGGCGGTGGAACAGAAGATCTACCGCTCGAACCGCATCGAGGAGAAGATCCAGGAACTGGTCAAGCAGGGTCAGCTGCTCCTGTCCCTCGACGGGGCGCAGGCCGGCCAGGTCAATGGGCTGTCCGTGCTGCAGCTGGGAGACTACAGCTTCGGCCATCCCAGCCGGATCACGGCGCGCACGTTCGTCGGCAGCCGCGGCGTCGTCAACATCGAGCGCGAGACCGATCTGTCGGGGAAGATCCACAGCAAGGGCGTCTTCATTCTCGGCTCGTACATGGGCGGCAAGTACGCGCAGGGCCGGCCCCTCAGCCTGAACGCATCGCTGACGTTCGAGCAGACGTACAGCGAGGTGGAGGGCGACAGTGCCAGCTCCACGGAGCTGTACGCGCTGATCTCCGACCTGGGCGGCGTGCCGATCGAGCAGAGCATCGCCGTGACGGGATCGGTCAATCAGAAAGGCGAGGTCCAGCCCATCGGCGGCGTGAACGAGAAGATCGAAGGCTACTTCCACGTCTGTAAGGTCGTCGGGCTGACCGGCCGCCAGGGCGTCATGATTCCCGTGCAGAACGTCCCCAACCTCATGCTGAAAGAAGAGGTCGTCGATGCCGTGCGGCAGGGGCACTTCCACGTTTGGGCGGTGCGTACGGTGGATGAGGGATTGGAAGTCCTCACCGGCATCGCGGCCGGGGAGGCGTCCGCCGACGGGATGTATCCCGACGGCACGGTAAACCAGCGGGTCAACGCGCGCCTGAACGAGCTCGCGGACCGCCTGCGGCGGTATGCCCCGCTCCTCCGGCCGGCGGAAACCAAACCGGACCAAACGAACTGATAAACCGCTCGCCGAGTCCGCCCGGTCATACCTGCGAGCTTGGAGGACGCGGCGAGCGTCCCGAGCAGCGGAGCGTCGCGAGGGATCCCCTCGTTCGAGGATTCGCCTGATGGGTCCTGGGAGGATTAGTATGCGCAGCCGGGTGCTGCAATTGGAGATCGTATGCGCGTGCGTTGCGCTCGCGCTGACGGCGATCACGCCGCCCGCGGCCGCGCAGCCCGTCCCGGCTCCCCCGGTGATCACAGTCGAAGCGGCCGTGGCCACGGCGCTGGAGCGGAATCCGTCCATCGTCACGGCCACCAAGACCGTGGAGGCGGCGCAGGCCCGCGTCGTCCAGGCGAAGGCGGCGTCGGCGCTGGCGGTGTCGATCAACGCCTCCGCGTCGGTCGGCAACCTCGCAGGAGGCACGCCCACCGGTCAGGACCCCAGAGTGTCCCATACCGTCAACGTGGGCGGCTCGCTGCTGCTCTATGACGGCGGGATCGGGGCCCAGCAGGTGGTCCAGGCGGAGGCCGCGCTGCAGGCCGCGCAATTTGGCCTGGAGGCGACCAAACAGGACGTCGCCGTTGCCGCCGCCCGCGGCTATTTCCAGGCCCTGCGCGCCGCCCGCGTCGTCGAAGCGCGCGAGGCCGCGCTGCGGTCTGCGCAGGAGCAGGTGCGCCAGGCCGAGGCGCTGGTGCGCGCGGGGACCGCCGCCCGCGCCGACATCTTCACCGCCCAGGCCGCCGCAGCCAATGCCGAAGTCGAACTGATCGCCGCCCGCGGCCAGGTCGAGCTCACGCAGGCCTCGCTGCGCAACGCGATGGGCGTGCCCCTCACGCAGGTCTTCGCGCTGGCGGAGCCCGGTGATCCCCAGCCGGTGTCCATTACGCCGGAGCAGGCGGCCACCGAAGCCGCCACCGCGCGCGCGGAAGTCAAACGGGCCGCCGCGGACGTCCGGAGCAGCGAGGCCGCACTGCGCATCGCCCAGCTGCGCGCCAGTCTGCTCGTCAACGTCACCGCCGGCGCCGCCGTGCAGGTGACGCCGAATCCCGGTCAGGCCGGGTGGTCCGTCGGGGCATCCGCGTCCTACCCCATCGCCGACGGCGGAAAGGCGAAGGCGTCGATCGACGAGGCGCAGGCCAACCTGGCCGCCGCGCAGTCTCGCGCGGAGTCAACCGTCCAACAGGTCCGGCTGCAGGCGTTTCAGGCGGCGCTGTCGGTGCGTGAATTCGTCGCTCGGGTCGCCGCCACGAGGGTCGCGCTGGCGGCCGCCGAGGAAGCGGCGCGTGCCGCGGACGGACGCTACCGCGCCGGCGTGGGGACGGTGCTCGACGTCACGATCGCGCAGGCCACGCTCGTGCAGGCGCGCGTGAACAGTGTCCAGGCACTCTACGATCTTCACCAGGCGATCGCCACGCTGCGCCACGATCTCGGCCAGCCCGTGCTCGGACGGCAGGTCGGGCGCATGGGACCGGCGGCATGACGCGCCGGCGCTGGGTCATCTTCGGCATCGTGGTGCTGGCGCTCGCACTCGTGTGGGTATGGCGCTCACGCGTAGCCGGCACCGCGCAGGTGCCGCAGTTCCGCACGGCGACGGTCACCCGGGGCGACATCGTGGTGTCGGTGTCGGGATCGGGGACTATCGAACCGGTCTCATCCGTAGAGGTACGGTCGCGTGCGACCGGCCGCGTGCTCTCGGTGAAAACGGAAGAAGGTGCGTTCGTCACCAAAGGCCAAGTGCTGGCGGAGATCGACGACACCGACGCCCGCGCCGACCTGGAAAGCGCCCGTGCCACCCTGGCCGGCGCGCAGGCCCGGCTGGCTCAGGCGCAGACCTCCGTGAGCGTGCAGCAGTCGTCGAACATCACGCAGGTCCGTCAGTCGGAAGCCAACGTTGCCGCCTCGCGGGCGCGGCTGGACCAGCTGCTCGCCGGGTCGCGCCCCGAAGAGATCCGTCAGGCCGAAGAAGGAGTTCGCCAGGCCCGCGCCTCGCTGACGCTGGCGGAACAGAACCTGGCGCGGCAGGAGCAGTTGTTTGCCGAAGGGTTCATCTCCAGGGCTCAGCTCGATCAGGCCCGCAGCCAGACCGACGTGGCGCGCTCGCAGCTCGCCGCCGCCGAGGCGCGGCTCGCTCAAGTGAAGGCCGGGCCGACGAGCCAGGAAATCGACATCGCGCGCGCCCAACTGCGCCAGGCCGAAGCGGCGCTGGCCGATGCCCGCAGCGGCGGACTGCAGGAGCGGCTCCGGCGTGAGGAGGTCGCCGCCGCCAGGGCCTCCGTGGCATCCGCACTCGCGACGCTCCGCCGGGCCGAAGACCGCGTGGCCGAGACGCGCATCCTGGCGCCGATCACCGGCGCCGTCGTGACCCGGTCGGTGTCGATCGGCCAGTTTGTCATCGGCAGCAGCACCGGCGGAACGGTGGTCTTCACGCTGGCGGATACGTCTGTCGTCCTGGCCCGCATCTTCGTCGACGAGTCCGACATCGCCCGCGTCACGCCGCAGGCCCAGGTCCGGATCACCGCCGACGCGCTCCCCGACGAGACGTTCAGCGGGCGTATCGCGCGGGTGGCGCCTCAATCGGTGGTCGTGCAGAACGTCCGGCAGTACCCGGTCACCGTCGAGGTCGCCGATCCCCGGCGGCTCCTGCGGCTGGGGATGACGGTGGACGCGGAGTTCATCCTGGCGAGCCGGACGGGCGTGCTGATCGTGCCGCAGGAAGCCGTGCGCGGGACGGAAAGCAAGGCCGTCTTCCTCGTCAGAGGCTCCGCGCTGGACACGCGCGTGGTCACCACCGGGCTCAGCGACGGCCGTTTCGTGGAGATCAAGTCCGGGTTGCAGGAGGGAGAGATCGTCTTCTTGGGCCCGGCCCGCACCACCCCGTCCACCGGCCCGACGCAGCAGACGAACCCGTTCCAGCCCCAGTTCCCGCGGCCGCAGCAGCAGCCGAGGCGCTGATGAACGAAGGTTGGTCGCCTTGCCGCTCGTAGAGCTCAGCGGAGTAACAAAGGTGTACCCGATGGGCGGGGTCGAGGTGCCGGCGCTGCGGGGGATCGACCTGCGCGTCGACGCCGGCGAGTTCGTCGCGATCATGGGGCCGTCGGGGTCGGGCAAGTCCACGTGCATGAACATTATCGGGTGCCTGGACCGGCCCACCGCCGGATCGTACCTGCTCGACGGCGAGGACGTCAGCCGCATGGATGACGTGCAGCTGGCCCGCATCCGCAACCGCAAGCTGGGCTTTGTATTTCAGAACTTCAACCTGCTCGCGCGCACCTCTGCGGTCGAGAACGTCGAGCTCCCGCTCGTCTACGCCGCGGTGCGCGACCGCCGCGACCGGGCGCAGCAGGCGCTCGCGTCGGTCGGACTGGCGCCGCGGGCGCACCACCTGCCCACGCAGCTGTCCGGCGGCGAGCAACAGCGGGTGGCGATCGCGCGCGCACTGGTAACGTCGCCGTCGCTGATCCTCGCCGACGAACCGACCGGCAACCTGGATACCACCACCAGCGACGACATCCTGGCGCTGTTGCAGCGCCTCAACGCGGACGGCATCACCATCGTGATGGTGACGCACGAGGCCGACATCGGCGCCTGCGCGGCGCGCCTCGTGCGTTTCCGCGACGGGCACATTGAGTCCGACGAGTGGAACGTGCACCGGCGTCTCGTCCGGACGGGAGGGGCGGCGTGAACCTGCGCACCAGTCTCCAAATCGCCCTGCGCTCGCTGGCCGCGAACAAGCTGCGGTCGATCCTCACCATGCTGGGGGTCATCATCGGCGTCGGCGCCGTGGTCAGCATGGTCAGCATCGGCGCCGGCGCGCGCCAGAGCGTCGCCCAGCAGGTCACCGCGCTGGGCAGCAACCTGCTGATCATCTTTCCGGGAAACGTCTCCCAGCTGGGCGTCCGCCAGGGCCTCGGGTCCCGGCAGACGCTCACGATGGACGACGCCGAGGCGATTGGCGCGGAGGTGCCGGAGGTCGAGGCCGTCACCGCGGAGTTCGGGCGCACCGCGCAGGTCGTCGCCGGGAACCAGAACACTAACACGAACGTGAACGGGGTGACCCCCGCCTATCCGCTGGTGCGGAATTTCAACGTCCAGGAGGGGTCGTTCTTCACCGATGCGGAGATGGACTCCCGCGCGCGCGTCGCCGTGCTGGGCCGCACGGTCGTGGAGACGTTGTTCGGAGACCGCAATGCGGCGCCCATCGGCGCGTCCATCAAGATCAACCACGCGACGTTCACCGTGATCGGGGTGATGGAGGAAAAGGGGGCCACCGGGTTCAACGATCGCGACGACGTCGTCTTCGTGCCGCTGACCACCGCGCAGCGCCGCCTGTTTGGGGCCACCTTCGTCCGGTCGATCTACGTGAAGGTCCGATCGGCCGACGAGATGAACGCCGCGATGGAGCAGGTGGAAACTGTCCTGCGCAGCCGCCACGAGATTGGGGCGGGAGAGGACAGCGACTTCAACATCCGCAACCAGGCCGACATCGCCGCGGCGTTCCAGAGCGTCAGTGCGACGATGACGCTGCTGCTCGGCGGGATTGCGGCGGTCTCGCTGCTGGTCGGCGGGATCGGCATCATGAACATCATGTTGGTGTCGGTCACCGAACGGACCCGAGAGATCGGCATCCGCAAGGCGCTGGGCGCGACGCGCGCGGACGTGCTCAAACAGTTCCTGGTGGAGTCCGTCGTGATGAGCCTGATCGGCGGGCTGTTGGGCGTCGCCCTCGGGGTGGCCGGAAGCCGGGCGATCTCCAACCTTGCCGGATGGGCCACGCTCATCTCCCCGGGTTCGCTGGTCATGGCCTTCGGCTTTGCGGCCGCAGTGGGAATCTTCTTTGGGATCTACCCGGCCCGCCGCGCCGCCGCCCTCGACCCGATTGTGGCCTTGCGATACGAGTAAGACGCAAGCGGGCAAGCGAGGAAGCACAGTGTCGTCATTGCGAGGAGCGCGTGCAGTAGCAATGTGACCGAAGCCGCGAGGCTGCGCAGCAGCCGTGGCGGGAAGCAATCTCAAGCCTAGGGAGTTCTCCGATGAAGCGTAAGGTTCTCATCGCAGTCATCGCGTTGGTTGTCATCGGAGTGGGCGCCTTGGCCTATTTCAAGCTGCGTCCGCGCGCGGCCGCCCAGGCCCAGCAAGACCCGGCGCTGGCGATCGCCATCGCGCTCACGGCGCTGGAACGCAGCGAGTCGCACCAACTCACCGATGAGCAGATCCGAACGGTCCTGCCGCTGCTGCGCGTGCTGCGGGACACGGATCCCAACGAGACCGAAGTGTCCCGGGCGCTCGTGGCAAGCATTCGCAAGGTCCTGACCCCCGAGCAGCTCGCCGCCCTCGAGGAGATGCGCCAGGAGGCACAGGCCCGACGCGACCAGGGCGGCGTGCCCGGACCGCAGCGCCCGCGCCGTGGCCCGGGCGGTCCGGGGGTTGGTCCGGGCGGCCCCGGCGCCCCAGGCCTTGGCCCGGGAGCGGCGACCCCGGAGGCCCGCGCCGCGTTTCGCCGCCAGGCCCGTCAGGCGCTGCTGTCGCGGCTTATCCGGCGGCTCGAGAATCGTCTATAATCTACCCCAGTCTGCTCATGCGGAAAGTTTTCACATTCGTCATTGTGGCCGCGCTCCTCGGCCTGCTGGCGTGGCGCACCCTCGATGCGCTGCGCGCCCGCCAGGCACAGGGTGTCGCGGCGCCCCCGCCGGCGGGAGCCATTGTTCAGACGACGCGGGTGCGGCAGGACACGCTGACGGTCACCGTGACGTACGTCGGAGAGGTTTCCGCCCGGTCCAGCGTCGACGCTGTGTCCCGCGTCTCTGGGCTGATCGTGTCGCTGCCGGTCGCTGAAGGCGACACCGTGCGGGCTGGCCAGGTGGTGGCGCAGCTGGACGTGCGTGACCTCCGGTTCCAGGTCGAACAGGCCCGGGCGGCGTATCAGAACGCGCGCGTGGCGGTGGATTCGGCGCGCGCGGCGCTGAACACGCAGCGCGCCCGCCTCGCGCAGGTGGGGTCGGGAATTCCGTCCGAACAGATCCGCCAGGCCGAGCTCGCGCTCCGCCAGGCCCGTGCCAGTCTGGAGTTCAGCCGCGGCCAGCTGCGTCGCATGGAGGACCTGTTCGCCCAGGGCTACGTCTCCCAGCAGCGCGTCGACGAGGCGCGGCTGGACGTCGCCCTGCAGGAGGCGCGGGTCGCGGCCGCCGAGGAGCAGCTCGCGCTGCTGCGGAGAGAACCGCGTCCGGAGAGTGCCCGCATTGCCCAGGCGCAGGTGGAAGAGGCGGCCGTGGCGCTGCGCCAGGCGGAGGCCAGACTGGCGCAGGCCGGAGTCTCGCTGCGTCAGGCACAGAGCCAGCTGTCCGAGACAACCATCACCGCGCCCGTCTCCGGTGTGGTTGGCCGCCGTCTGGTCGAGGTCGGCCAGCAGGTGACCCCGGGGACGCCGCTGCTGCGGATGGTTGACATCGAGAGTGTGTTCGTCACCGTCGCCGTAACCGAGCGTGACCTCGCCCGCATCCGGCCGGGACAACTGGTGACCGTTCGGGCCGAAGCCGTTCCGGGACGGACGTTCGCCGGACGTATCAGCGCCATCAGCCCGCTCGTGGCGACGGCGACGCGAACGGCGGACGCGAAGATTGCGATCATCAATACCGCTCATCTGCTCCGCCCCGGGATGGTGGCCGGCGCTGAAGTGTTCGTGGCGCGCCGCACCGCTGCGCTCGTCGTGCCGATCGACGCGGTCCTCCAGCGCGGTGACCGGACGGTCGTCTTCGTCATCAGCGACGGCACGGCTCACGAACGCCCGGTGCGGACCGGTGTGTCCAGCGGCGGAGTCGTTGAAATCCTGCAGGGGCTTCGCCCCGGAGAGGTCGTCGCCGTGTCCGGGCACCGCGCGCTCCGCGACGGCGCGGCAGTCGTCGTGCCTGGCCGCACCCGCCGCCCATGAACCTCATCCGGCTGGCGATCGCACGGCCCATCGGCACCCTGATGCTGTGCGGGATGGTTCTGCTGATCGGCCTGGTCAGCCTGTTCAGCCTGCCGATCGAGCTGCTCCCAGAACTGTCCTTCCCTCGCCTCAGCGTGCGCACCGATCTCCCCGGCGCCGGCCCCGAGGAAGTCGAGAACCTCGTGACCCGTCCCATCGAAGAGACCGTCAGCGCCGCCGTCGGCGCGCGGGACGTCACGTCGTCGTCGTCGGAGGGATCGTCCTCGGTGACCATCACGTTCCCGTCCGGCACCGACCTCGACGCCGCGGCCTCGGACGTCCGCGCCGCGATCGAACGGGCCCGGCGGCGCCTGCCGGCCAGCGCGTCCAACCCGATCGTGTTCAAGTTCGACCCATCGCAGCAGCCGATCGTCCAGCTCGGACTCGTCGCCCAGGGCGCGGATCTAGGCCTCAGCGAGCTGCGCCAGCTGGCCGAAGATCAGCTGCAGTTCCGCCTCGAGCGCGTCCCCGGCGTCGCGCAGGTGAACATCTCCGGCGGCCTGCGGCGGCAGATCCAGGTCTACCTCGACCCCGTCCGCATGCAGGGGCTCGGCATTTCCGAGCGCGACGTCCTGGCCGCCCTGGCGGGATCGAACCTGATCGTCCCCGGCGGGCAGGTGACGGAAGGCACGCGCCGGCTGGGACTGCGGGTCAGCAGCCAGTACCGGACCGTCGATCAGGTGGCGCAGACCGTCGTCATCACCCGCGGCGGCGTCGCGCTGACCGTGGGCGATGTCGCGTCGGTTGACGAGCGCGAGGAGGAGCGCACGAGCCTCGTCCGCATCAACGGCCGGCCGGGCGTGCTGATTTCGATCCTCCGGCAGTCCGGCGCCAACACCGTGGCGGTCGCCGACGGGGTGATCAAAGCGGCGCAGGCGGTCGCGCTGCCCGGCGCCGAGGTCATCGTGCTCGGCGACAATGCGCGGTTCATCCGCCGTAGCATCAGCTCCGTCGAGCAGGCGCTGATGATCGGCGGCGTGCTGGCCGCCGGCGTGCTCGTCCTTTTCCTGCGCGATATCCGCAGCATCCTGATTGTCGCCACGGCCGTGCCGCTGTCGATGATCGCGACGTTCGCGATGATGTACTTCTTCAACTACACGCTCAACCTGATGACCCTCGGCGGCCTGGCGCTGGGGATCGGCATGATGGTGGACGGGGCGATCGTCGTCGTTGAGAACGTGTTCCGTCATCGTGAGCGCGGGCAGTCGGGGATCGGCGCCGCGACGGCGGGCACGGAGCAGGTAGCGTCGGCGGTCATCGCCTCGCAGCTGACGACGGTCGTGGTGTTCCTCCCCGTGGTGCTCATGCGGGGCAGCGTCATCACGACGCAGTTGTTCTTCCAGTTCTCCGTGGTCGTGACGTTCGCGCTGCTGTGCTCGCTGGTCGTGGCGTTGACGCTCGTCCCGACGCTGGCGGCGCGCCTGCCCCGGCTCGCGCATCCGGAGCGGGGCTGGACCGTGCGGCTTCAGCGGTCTTACCGCGGCGTGCTGGGCTGGGCGCTGAGCCACCGCCGCGTCGTGTTTGCCGCCGCGCTCGTGGTGTTCGTGCTCGGGATGGGCAGTTACGTCCTGCTCGGCCGACAGACGCTCCCGACCGCCGACGAGGGCGAGATCTTCGTGAGCCTCACCCTGCCGACCGGTACGCGGCTCGAGCTGACGACGCAGGCGATGGACGGATTGGAGCGCACGGTCCGCGAGGCCGTGCCGGAAGCCGAGGTCATCACCACCACCGCCGGCGGCGCCGTCTTCGGGCCGTCGGGCAGCCACCGCGGGTCGCTGCGGATCCGGCTCGTCCCGAAAGGCCAGCGTGCGCGCGGGACCGAGGAAATCGCGACCGCGCTGCGCCGGGGCCTGCAGGTGTCAGGCGGCCGGATCTTCGTCCGAGCCAGTGAGGGCGCGCTGTCGGTCCTCCGGTTCGGCGCGACCGATCCGGTGGAGGTGGAAGTCCGCGGGTTCGATCTCCAGCGGGGGCTCGAGGTGGCCCAGCAGGTCCGCGAGACGCTGGAAGCCATTCCCGGGATCACGGACGCCAGCGTGTCGCGTGAGGAACGGCTGCCCGAAGTGGTCGTCCGCATCGACAGCCGGCGCGCCGCCGGGCTGGGCGTCACCCCGGCCCAGATCAGCGCCGCCATCCGGACCGCGGTGGCGGGAGATGTGGCGACGACCCTGCGTGCGGGCGGGCGCGAGACCGACATCGTCGTGCGGCAGCGGGAAGGCGCCGACCTGGCGCCGTCGGATGTGCTGTCGCTGCCGGTCATCACGACCGGCGGCCGGCAGATCCGATTGAGCCAGGTGGTCGAGATGGTCCGCACCGATGCCCCCACATCGATCTTCCGCCGCAGCCGGCAGCGCGTCATCGAAGTGACCGCGGGCATCAGCGGTCGCGACTATGGCTCGGTCATGAACGACGTGCGGTCCCGCCTGGCCGGCCTGGCGCTGCCGGAGGGATTTTCCGTCGCGCTGGGCACGGCGTACGAAGAAGAACAGGCCGCGTACCGGCAGCTGTCGATCGGGTTCCTCGTGGCCGTGCTGCTCGTCTATGCCGTGATGGCCATCCAGTTCGAGGCGCTGGCCGCCCCGCTGCTGATCATGGGCTCGGTGCCGTTCGCGCTGGCCGGCGCGCTGCTGACGCTGTTTCTGACCAATACCATCCTCAGCATCCAGTCCGTGATCGGTCTCATCGTGCTGGCCGGGGTCGTCGTCAACAACGCCATCGTCCTCCTCACGTTCATCCAGGACATGCGCCGCGATGGGATGTCGCTGCGGCAGGCTGCGGTCGAAGGATCGGCCGCCCGGCTGCGTCCCGTGTTGATGACCACGTTGACCACCGTGATGGGACTGCTGCCCATCGCCATCGGGATCGGCGAGGGGGCGGAGTTGCAGGCGCCGATGGCCCGCGCGGTCGTCGGCGGCCTGACCCTGGGCACGCTGGTTACGCTCGTGTTCATTCCCACGCTGTACGTCGCCGTCGAAGAGTTTCGCACCCGCCGTGAACGAGTGCCCGCCCACGAGCGGGGACTCATGGAGCCTGCCCTGCACTCGGGCGGAGCGAGTGGTTCAGGGC
The DNA here is from genome assembly GCA_036004445.1 of bacterium. Classification (GTDB taxonomy): domain Bacteria; phylum Sysuimicrobiota; class Sysuimicrobiia; order Sysuimicrobiales; family Kaftiobacteriaceae; genus DASXUC01. Next base: position 1,042 of record DASYRL010000084.1, on the reverse strand, counting down.
CCGCGCCGGTGGCCGGCGGCGGGAACGGCGAGTCCGCGGACTAATCTCCGATGGATCTCGGTCTTCGAGGACAGGTTGCGCTGGTCGCCGCCGCCAGTCGGGGGCTCGGCAAGGCCGTCGCCCGCGCCTTTGCCGCGGAGGGCGCGCTTGTTGCCATCTGCGGACGCGACCGCAGCATGCTTGACGTCGCGGCCGCGGAGATCGGCAGCGGCACGCTGGCGGTCCAGGCCGACGTCAGTCACGCGGACGACGTGGAGCGGTTCGTGCGCACTGCCGCCAGCCATTTCGGCCGGATCGACGCCCTGGTCAACAACGCCGGCGGCCCGCCGTCCCGCCCGTTCATGGAGATCACGGATGACGAGTGGTCGACAGCGATCGGATTGAACCTGATGAGCACGGTGCGACTGACGCGCGCGGTCGTGCCGCACATGCGGCGGACCGGCGGCGGGCGCATCGTGAACATCACGTCCTACGTCATCAAACAGCCGCTGCCGAACCTGGTGCTCTCCAACGCCGTGCGGCTGGGCGTCGCCGGACTGGCGAAGACGCTGGCCGCCGAGCTCGCGCCCGACAACATCCTCGTCAATACCGTGTGTCCGGGGCCGATCGCCACCGACCGGCTGACGTCCTTGACCCGCGCCTACGCCGAGCGGGAGCAGGTATCTTACGAGGACGCCGAACGGCGGCTGTGGACCGCGCAGGTGCCGCTGGGCCGGGTGGGTCAGCCGGAAGAATTCGCCAACGTCGTGGTGTTTCTCGCCTCGCCGCGCGCCAGCTTCGTAACGGGCGCGACGCTGCAGGTCGACGGGGGAATTATCAAAGGAACGCTCTAGCCCTGAACCACTCACTCCGTTCGGGTTCAGGGCATGTACCACTCAGATTTGGGATCGAGGGAGAAAGAATGGCGCCGCCATGTACCCGAGCGTAGCGAGTGGTACATGGTGCCCCCAGCGGGATTCGAACCCGCGTTATCGGCTTGAAGGGCCGGCGTCCTAGGCCAGGCTAGACGATGGGGGCCTCCTAACAAATCTACACAACTCAC
>DASYRL010000083.1:0-4429 GCA_036004445.1 bacterium | reverse complement strand
CATCTGATCAGCCGCACCGGCATCGATCCCAACGCGGTCGAAGACGTCATCGTTGGCGCCGGGAACCAGGCCGGCGAGGACAACCGCAACGTGGCGCGGATGGCCCTGCTGCTGGCGGGCTTACCGGTGTCCGTCGCCGGGCAGACGGTGAACCGCCTGTGCGGATCCGGGATGCAGGCGGTCGCCTCCGCCGCCCATGCCATCAAGCTTGGGGAAGGCGACGTCATCATCGCCGGCGGGGTGGAATCGATGACGCGGGCGCCGTTCGTGATGGGCAAACCCGCGTCCGGGTTCCCCCGCGGGGAGATGAAACTGCAGGACACGACGCTGGGGTGGCGGTTCACGAACCCCAAGCTCGCCGAGATGTACCATCCCTACAGCATGGGCGAGACTGCGGAGAACGTCGCCGAGCGCTTCGAGGTTACCCGCGAAGAGCAGGACCAGTTCGCGCTGCGCAGCCACCAGCTGGCCGTCGGCGCGATCAGAGAAGGACGATGCGCCGAGGAGATCGTCCCAGTCGTCATCGGGACGAAAGATGGCCAGCCTGTCGTTGTCGACACCGACGAGCATCCGCGCGCGGACACGTCCTTGACGAAACTTGCCGCCTTGCGTCCGATTTTCCGAGAAGGAGGGACCGTCACCGCCGGTAATGCATCCGGCATTAATGACGGTGCCGCCGCGCTGCTCCTCGCATCGGCCGATCGAGTCGAGGACCTCGGGCTGGCGGCGATGGCAAGAGTCGTGGCGTCCGCGGTCGCGGGAGTCGATCCCGCCTACATGGGGTTGGGGCCCATCCCGGCGACACGCAAGGTGCTCGAGCGCGCGGAGCTGACCATCGACGACATCGACGTCGTTGAACTCAACGAGGCATTTGCCGCACAGGTCATTCCCTGCGTTCGCGAGCTGAAGATCCCGATGGAGAAACTCAATCCCAATGGGGGGGCCATCGCGCTCGGTCACCCGATCGGCTTCTCCGGGGCGCGCCTGGTGACCACCCTCGTCCACGAATTGCGCCGGCGCAAGGGCCGGTTCGGCCTCGCCACCATGTGCATCGGTGTCGGCCAGGGGATTGCGCTGGTGGTTGAAAACCTCGTGACGCGTGACTCGTGACTGGTGACTAGACAAACCAGGAACGATAGGGTATCTGGCTTGCCCGAGTCACGAGTCACCAGTCACCCGTCACGCCCTTCGCCTTCGTTCGCCGCCCTGATCCTCACCCTGCTCGTCTATTCGGTCCTCGCGTACGCGCTCACGTCCCGGGCGCCGCTGTATCTCGACCCCTCGCTTGCCCGGGTCGTGGCGCTGCTGCCGCACGTCATTGTCGTCGTGAACACCCTTGCGCTCTATTTCTTGTTCAGAGGGTGGCAGGCGGTGAAGGCCGGGCGCGTCCGCCGGCATCGCGCCTATATGGTCGCGGCCGTCGTGTTCATCTCCACGTTTCTGCTGCTCTACGTGACGAGGGTCGTGCTGGGAGGAACAAAGGCTTTTCCGGGCCCGCCGGACGTACGGCTGTACCTGTACCTGCCGGCGCTGATCGTGCACATCGCGCTGTCCATCGTCTCGGTGCCGCTGGTGATCTACAACGTCTACATCGGCCTGACGGTGGACTGGCGGCGGATTCGGACCACGACGAGGCATCCACAGGTTGGACGGATCGCCGTCTTGCTGTGGTCCATCAGCCTCGCTCTCGGTATCTTTGTGTATCTGCTGTTGAACGTTTTCTTCTAAACCCCCCTAACCCCGTCTCGGCAATGACCGCTTTGGGTTATTGACTGTACCCCTCCGAACAGCAGTACCGTGGGGATAACGAACAATCGTTCGATATCCCCATGGCGATCGCGCCACAGCTTCCGCTCCCAATCGAAATCGCCGGCCCGGTCCTCTTCTCGGGTGATGAAACCTCACTGACCGTGGGGCTGCTTGCCGGGCTTCGGGCGGTCAGATCCGGGCAGCCCCTTTTCGTCGTCGACGGAGCGAACGCATTCGATCCATTCCTGGTTGCGACGCTGGCTCGAAAGTCCGGGATCGCTCCGAAAACGATCCTCGACGAAATCCGGATCTCGCGCGTCTTCACCTGCCACCAGTTGGAGGCGCTGCTGTGCGGCCGGCTGCAGAGCTCGCTCAGGCAGTTTGGAGGCAGGGCGGTGCTGTTCTCCGGACTGCTTGATCCGCTCTTAGATGAAGAAGTTCCCCTGAAAGAAGCGATCCGCATCTTCGACTACATTCCTCCAATTCTGAATGCTCTGGCTGCCGAGGGCGTGATGGCGTTGTGCGTCTGTCCTCCGCTGGCTGTACCCCAAGGCAGAGAGCGCTTCCTTGCAGCGTTGAGTGCGGCCGCTGCGTGGATCTTCCAGGTCACGCGGAGCCATGAGGATGTTGTGCAGATTGCGTGCGTGAAGCCGCATCCGGCCAAGTGGACCTGGGAATCGGAGATCGGCATGCTGACCGCGAGGAGGTGGTGGTGATGGGGCGGACGACGCAGACAATGACGCAGCTGGTGGCGCAGGAAGAGATGCACTGGGCGCCGTTTCGCCGGGCGCTGCGCAAAGAAGACCAGGTCATCTTCGACCGGCTCTTCGCCGCCGCCCGGCACCACACCGCGCCGGCGCATTTCGCCTCGCACTCCACGCCGTTTGATTCGATCCTCCTGGCGATGCTGCTCGAAGCCATGAAGACCGTTGAGACATTGCGGCTGCGAGTTGAGGCGCTTGAACACCCACGTGGCTGAGCTCTCGCGTTCCCGCGTTCCTGCGTTTCCGCGTTCCCGCTTTGAGGGTTGGCTCTTCGACGTCTATCCGATCAGCGAGGGGATGGTCGTCTGGCTGATCGATGGTGATGGACGGCCGTACCGGCTGCTGTCCCAGTATCACCCGGCCATGTACGTCTCCGGGCCGCGAGCCGTGCTGGCCCATGCCGAAGGCGCGATCCGGCAGGCGCGTCTTGACGCCTCGCTGACGCCCGCCATCCAGCGCGAGCTCATGACGGGCGGGGAGATCCCGGTCGTCCGGGTCGCTCTGCGCAGCCCGCTCGCTTATGTTGTAGCCGCCAGGGCGTTAGCGCGCGTCCCGGGGTTGATCTTGTACAACTGCGACATCGCGATCCCGAGGCTGTTTTTCTACGACACGGGACTATTCCCACTGGCATGGTGTGCGGTCGAGCATGAGGGAGGAGTCATCCGCTCCCTGCAGGCCCTCAGCGCCCCGGAGGATTACGAGTACCCGTTGCCGCCGCTGGTGACGATGGAGCTGCGGCTCGATACGGGCGATGCGACTCCCACGCACGGCCCGCGCGGCCGCCTCGAAGTCAGCGTGGAGGGAGAATCCGCCGTGCTGGACGGCGAGAGGCCGGAAGATCTCATTACCAGTCTCAATCATCTCCTGAAACGCTACGACCCTGACGTCTTGCTCACCGAATGGGGCGATTCGTTTCTACTGCCGCAACTGCAGACCCTTGCCGCCCGCGCAGGGCAGCCGCTGCTGCTCAACCGTGATCCGAGGCAGGGAATCCGAACCCGCCGCGACCGATCCTATACCACCTATGGGCAAGTCGTCTATCAAGCCGGCGCACAGATGCTGCACGGCCGGTGGCACCTCGACTTTCGGAACTCGTTCATCTATGGAGAATCCGAGCTGGCGGGGCTCTTGGACATCGCCCGCCTCTCACGCATCCCGGTCCAGGAACTCGGCCGGACCTCTACCGGGACCGCCATCAGCTCGATGCAGTTGAATCAGGCGGTCCGCGACCGGATCCTGATTCCCTGGCAGAAGAGCGAGCCCGAGGCGTTCAAGACGGCCAGCCAGTTGTTGCTCTCCGACAAAGGCGGTCTTACCTATCAACCAATCGTGGGTCTGTTTGAAAACGTCGGAGAGCTCGACTTCTCGTCGATGTATCCCATGATGATGTCGTCCTTTAACATCTCCCCCGAAACAGTCGGCTGCGCGTGCTGCCCCGATTCGCGCGTGCCTGAGATAGGTTACACGGTATGCCGGCGCCGCCGCGGCTTGGTGCCCAAAGTCCTGGAGCACTTGCTGGAACGGCGCGTCTATTACAAGCGCCGCAGGCAAGAAACGGTTGGAGAGGCGCAGGCAATTTATGATCAGCGACAGACTGCGCTCAAATGGTGCCTAGTAACGTCATTCGGCTATCTCGGTTATAGGAATGCCCGCTTCGGACGCATCGAAGCGCACGAGTCGGTCACCGCGTACTCTCGCGAGATGCTGCTCCGCGCGAAGGAGGTCGCGGAAGATCAGGGCTACCGGATGCTGCACGCGCTCGTGGACTCGATGTGGCTGCACAGACCTGGTGCGGGGCGCGATCAATACGAGGCATTAGCGCGCGAGGTCACTGCGGCCACGAATCTTCCTATTTACGTGGAGGGCGTCTATCGCTGGATCAGCTTCCTCCCTTCTCGAACGCACAGCGGGGTAGG
>DASYRL010000082.1:0-33341 GCA_036004445.1 bacterium | reverse complement strand
GCGCGACGAGACCGGCGAGGTCCGCAGCTTCATCAACACCTTCGTGAACGGCACCGAAATCCGCCAGCTCCGCGGCCTGGATACGCCGCTGGCGGAGACCGACGAGGTCTCCATCATCCCGGCGATGGCCGGCGGCCACGACGAACCGACGGGCCTCGGGCCTCGGGCCTCGGGCCTCGCGAAAGCTACCCCGGTTGAAGTCGAAGCCCGAAGCCCAAAGCCCGAAGCCCGGATCTATGACAGCATCCTCGACGTCGTCGGCAACACCCCGATCGTCCGCCTGCACCGCGTGGCCCGGGGGATCCGCGCCGACGTCGTGGCCAAACTGGAATTCCTCAACCCCGGCGGGTCGGTCAAGGACCGCATCGGGATCACCATGATCGAGGAGGCGGAACGCGCCGGCATCCTGCGCCCGGGCGGCACCATCGTCGAGGCCACGTCGGGGAACACCGGCGTCGGCATCGCCATCGCCGCGGCGATCCGCGGCTACCGGACCATCTTCGTGATGCCCGACAAGATGTCGGATGAGAAGATCCGCCTCCTGCGCGCGTTCGGCGCGCGGGTGGTCATCACGCCGACCGCGGTCGCGCCGGAGGATCCGCGCTCGTACTACAGCGTCAGCCGGCGCATCGCGCAGGAAACCCCCAACAGTTTCTACGCCAACCAGTACGCGAACCAGGCCAACCCCCGCTCGCACTACGACACGACGGGGCCGGAGATCTGGGCGCAGACCGGCGGGACCGTGGATCTCCTGATCGCGGGAATGGGCACCGGCGGCACCATTTCCGGAGCGGGCCGGTACCTCAAGGAGCGGAACCCGGCCCTGCGGGTGATCGGGGCGGACCCGATTGGGTCGGTGTACTACGAATACGTCAAGACCGGGCGGATGCCCGAGGCGCGCACCTACAAGGTCGAAGGGATCGGGGAAGACTTTCTGCCCGAGACGATGGACCTCTCGGTGGTCGATGAGGTAATCCAGGTCGCCGACAGCGAGTCCTTCGCGATGACCCGGCGCCTGGTGCGGGAAGAGGGGATCTTCTGCGGCGGCAGCAGCGGCACGGCGGTCGCCGCGGCGGTGAAGTACCTCCGGGCGCAGCCCGACGCCGGGGCCGGGCTGCGCGCGGTGGTGATCCTCCCGGATTCCGGCTCGCGATACCTCTCCAAGATCTTCTCGGACGACTGGATGCGCGAGCACGGGTTCCTCGACGCGGCACTCGGCGCCGTCTCCGATCTGGTCGGCGGAAAGACGACCGCGTTGGTCACCGCCGCGCGGACGGATGCGGTCATCGACGTGATTGCCAAGATGAAGGAGTACGACGTGTCCCAGCTCCCGGTGCTCGACGGCGGCCGCCTCATGGGCATCATCACCGAGGTGGATCTCCTCAATTACCTCCTGGAGGGATCGCACCGCGCGTCGGATCCGATCGAGCCGATCGTGGACCCCCTGCCGCCGGTCGTGGCGCCCGACACGCCGCTGGACGCCCTGGCGGACCTGTTTCTCACCGCGAACGCCGCCGTGGTCGTCGATCACGGCGCGGTCACCGGCATTGTCACCAAGATCGACATGATCGACTTCCTTGCCAAACGCCTTGGACGCTAACTGCGTCTGCCCAGTCTTCCCCGTCTACCCAGCCCTCCCAGTCTCCAACCTTTCTCCGGGAGGGGCGAAACTGAAGTAGACAGGGTAGACCGGGTAGACTGGGAAGACAGGGAAGACGCATTGGGCGATCACCAACTGATCAGAGAACGCACAGCAAGTCGGCTGCCCGTGCTGCGCATGGCGCCGGTAGAAGACGTGCTCCTCCATGAGGACGCCGACCTCGCGCGCGTCGAGCGGCTGGCCGTGCGTTTGCGCGAGGACGGCCTGCTCCGCAATCCCCCGGTGGCCGCGCCGCTGCCGGACGGCGGATTCGTCGTCCTCGACGGCGCCAACCGCAGCAGCGCCCTGGCCGCGCTGGGGGCGTTCGTCATCCCCCTCCAGGTCGTGTCGTACCCCGACGTGCGCTTGGACGTGTGGAGCCACTTCCTGCTCGATGGGGGCGCCGTGCCCTCGCGTGTGCAGGCCCTGGGAATCCCCCTTCGCGCGGCGGGCCGCGGGGCGGACGTCGTGCCCGAACGGACGTCCCGGACGTGCTACATTGCCGCCGGCGACGACATCTACGAGATTGACGTCGGCGGGCGACCCGCGTCCGTGCTGTCCGGGATCGTCGGCACGTACAAGGGTACGGTCCGCATCTATCGGGTGCCGGGGGTCGGCCCGGGGCAGGGCTTGCGCGAGCAGTCCGAGCGGCTCGCGCAGGAGTACGGCGCCGGCGGGACGCTGATCGTCTTTCCCATGCTGACCAAAGACGACATCGTCGGCATCGCGCGCTCGGACGAGAAGCTGCCGACCGGCGTCACCCGGCACGTTATCGCCGGACGTGCGCTGCGGGTGGACGTGCCCCTGGAAGTGCTCACCTCCGAAGGGCCGGTCACCGTGAAGGACGCCTGGCTGGCCGAGTACGTCCGGGGGAAATTGCTGGACAACCGCGTGCGCTACTATCCGGAAGCGACCTTCCTTTTTGATGAGTGACTTGTGACTCGTGACTGGTGACTCGAAACGAAACATAGCGCCGAGGTCCGCCGTCATGGTCGCATCGAACAAGTCACGAGTCACGAGTCACTAGTCACGAGGTTCTCCGTGGCGTACCGTTTCGCGTCCCCCAACTCGGTGCAGTTGGGCGAATCGCTGCTGCAGCGCATCGGGAACACTCCGCTGCTGCGGTTGACGCGCGTGACGCGCGATCTGCCGGCGGCGGTCGAGGTCTACGTGAAGGCGGAGTGGTTCAATCCCGGCGGGTCGGTCAAGGATCGCCCGGTGCTGCGTATCATCGAGGACGCGGAACGTGACGGCCGGCTGGCCGCGGGGCGGGTGATCGTCGACTCCTCCTCGGGAAACGCCGGCATCGCCTACGCGATGATCGGGGCGGCGAAGGGCTACCGCGTGCGCCTGTACCTCCCCGCCAACGTCAGCGAAGAACGCCAGCGCGTCCTCCACGCGCTGGGAGCCGAGGTGCACTACACGGATCCGCTCGAGGGATCCGACGGCGCGATCCTCGCCGTGCGGGAAGCGGTCGCGGCCGACCCCGAGCGCTGGTTCTTCGGCGATCAGTACAACAATCCCAGCAACGTCCGGGCCCATTTCGACACGACGGGACCGGAGGTTGCCGAGCAGACCCGCGGCCGGATCACGCATTTCGTCGCCGGAGTCGGCACGAGCGGAACGCTGATCGGCGCCGGGCGCTATCTCCGGCAGGTGGTGTCCGGGGTGGAGATCATCGCGGTCGAACCCGATCGCCCGCTGCACGGCATTGAAGGACTCAAGCACATGGCCTCGTCGATCGTTCCCGGCATCTACGATCCGACCGTGCACCAGCGGACCGTCCAGATCAAGACCGAGGCCGCCTACGGCATGGCCCGGCGGCTCGCCCGGGAGGAAGGGCTGCTGGTTGGACAGTCCTCCGGGGCCGCGGTGCTGGGCGCGCTCGCGGTGGGCCGGCACCTCGGCGAAGGGGTCATCGTGGCGGTGTGCCCGGACGGCGCGGACCGCTATCTCTCCACGGCGATGTGGACCGATTCGACTGTCCCACCTCCTGACGATCTCATTCCGGTCACTACCCGGGGCGCCGGTGGGCAGGCGGGAGAATTCACGGTGACGACGATGGCGTCGCTCACCGGCTCCGCGGGCATCCTCATCACCAAGGATCAGGTGGCCGCGATCGTCGGGCAGGCTCGGCAGGAGGCCCCTCATGAGTGCTGCGGGCTGCTGGCAGGCCGGGCCGGGCGCGTCGAGCGGCTGTTCCAGGGCACCAACGTCGACCACAGCCCGTTTACGTACTACATGGATCCCAAAGAGGTGCTGCGGGCAACCAAGGAAATCGACGCGGCCGGTCAGGACCTGCTGGCGATCTACCACTCGCACACCCACACGGCGGCGTATCCCTCGGCCACGGACATCGCAAAAGCTCACTATCCCGACTCGCTGTACCTTATAATCTCTTTGAAGGACCCGGCGCGGCCCGAGATCCGGGCGTTTGTCATCGTCGGGGATGCAGTTGCGGAAAAGAGTGTGATCGTTCGATGAAAGTCTCCACGCGGGCGGAATATGGGCTGCGGGCGTTGATCGATCTCGCCCGGCACTACGGGCAGGGGCCGGTCCAGAGCCACGAGATCGCCGCACGCCAGGGCCTGCCCGAGCCCTACCTCAACCAGCTCATGGTGTCCCTGCGCAGAGCGGGGCTGGTCAATAGCAAGCGGGGTCCGACCGGCGGCCACGCGCTGGCCCGCGCTCCGCAGCAGATCAGCATGCGCGAGGCGTTCAGCGTGCTGGAGGGCTCCGCGGCGCCGTGGTGGTGCGTCGAGGAAGCCGAGCCCGACTGCGTCTACGCATCGGGGTGCGGGCTCCGTCCCGTCTGGCAGGCCATCAACGCCGCCGTGGAGCAGGTTCTCTCCGATCTCTCGCTGGCCGACATCGCCGCGCGCGCCCACCGGGAACTCGCCCTGAAGAACTAGCTCCGCGGAATAGCAGGCCGTCCCTGCGCGTTACAGAGGGACAGCCGTCATGGGAGTCTCGATTGTGACACCGCAAGAATCTGCAGCGCTGGTGGCGGACCGGGACCGCTTTGCCGCCTTGATCAGCGAGCACCTCGACGGGCTTTTCCGCACCGCGCTCCGGCTGACCAGGAACCGCGCGAATGCGGAGGACCTGCTCCAGGAAACCTTCCTGCGCGCCTGGCGCTCCTTCCACACCTTCCAGCCGGGCACCAACGCCCGCGCCTGGCTCTACCGCATCCTGATGAATGCGCACATCGATGCCTACCGGCGGACGACCCGCGAGCCCGAGGTCGTCGATCAGGACGACGTCGACGAGTTCTACCTCTACTCCAAGGTCCAGGAGAGCGACGAGTTCAAGCGGGCCGGTAATCCGGAAGACGTGCTCCTCTCCCAGTTGATGGATGCCGACGTCGTCGGCGCGCTGGAAGCGCTGCCCCAGACGTTCCGGGCGGTGGTGGTCCTCGCCGATATCGAGGGCTTTTCCTACAAGGAAATCGCGGAGATCCTCGACATCCCAATCGGGACGGTGATGTCGCGCCTGCACCGCGGGCGCCGCCAGCTTCAGGTGAAGCTGTGGGATTACGCGCGCCGCGCGCGGTACGTCGGGGAGGCTGGATGATGAAGCACCTCGACTGCGAAGAAGTCCTCCATCAAGTGTGGAGCTACCTCGACGGCGAGGTCGAGGAGGAGCGCTACCTCGAGATCCGCTCGCACGTCGAGGAGTGCTCCGGCTGCGGCCCACGCTACGAGTTTCAGCGGCGGCTCATGTTCATCATTCAGATCCGCGCCCGATCCGGCCACCCGGTCCCCGAAAGCCTCCGCGAACGGCTGTTTCGCCTTCTGGAAGAGTAGCAGTCTACCCAGTCTCCCCAGTCTCCCCAGTCCTCCCCGTCTTCCCAGTCTCCATGCCTTGCAACGATGCCCTAGGGCTGGGAAGACTGGAAAGACTGGAAAGACTGGAAAGACTGGAAAGACTGGGTAGACTCCAGTTGCCTCACTTGAGTGATATGCCGCCGCCCGGCGGCGTGCTAGCATCTGGGCCGGAGGGCGGGAGGCGGCGACATGCCTGCGATCCGGGCCCTGCTCGTGGACGACCACCGCGTGGTCGGTGATGCGATTGCGCGTCTCCTCCGTGACGCGCCCGACATCGAGGTCGTCGCTCAGGCGACCAGCGGGCCCGAGGCCGTCGTCCTGGCGCGCCGCCTGCGGCCATCCGTCATCCTGATGGACCTGGGCATGCCCGGGATGGACGGCGTAGAAACGACCTGGATGCTCCGCCGGCAGTTCCCGTCCATTCCGGTCATTATCCTCACGATGTTTGACCAGGAGGCCTACGTCCGCGAAGCGTTTCGGGCCGGCGCCTCAGGCTATCTCGTGAAGACCGCCACCGCGGGGGAACTCCTGCGGGCCGTGCGGGCCGTCCACGCCGGAGAGGTCGTCGCACCGACGCTCGGGCGGCCGGCCGCGCTGCCGGCGCCGGGTACCGGCCCGAAGTTCTCGCGGCGGGAAGTCCAGGTCCTCCAGTTGATCGTCGGCGGCGACGACGTCCGTGCGGCGGCCGCGCACCTCCGGCTCAGTCCGCACACGATCCGCAACCACCTTAAGTCGATCTACCGCAAGCTTGGCGTGGGCGGCCGTGTCGAGGCCGCCGTGCACGCGCTGCGCCTGGGCCTCGTGAAGGCATGACTACCGTTCGTCGTTCATGGTTCATCGATCGTCGCTACACACCATGAATTGGGAAGCATGCAGCCATGGGCTCTTTGCAACGACCAACCACGAACGACGAACGACGAACGTCATTCCGCATTGGCCGAATTCCGGTCCGCTTAGATGGTGAGATCCGGCTCGTCCCGCCGCGCGACATCCTCTACTGCGTCGCCGACGGGGGCCGCGTCACGCTGGTCATGGCGGCCGGCCAGGTCCGGGGCGCGGGGCGGATCGGGCCCCTGGCACGCCAGCTCGAACCGCTGGGGTTCTTCCGATCGCACCGGGCCTACCTGGTCAACCTGGAGCACGTCCGCAGCGTGATCCCGTGGACACGCAACGCGTACAGCCTGTCGCTGGAGGGCAACAAGGAGGTGCCCCTAAGTAAACACCGGCTCGGAGCGCTACGCCAGGTCTTGGGGTGGTAAGACCAGCAAGAGCGTCTCCCCAGTCTCTCCAGTCTCCCCTGTCTCCTACGGCTCCATCAGGATTGAGGCTGGGAAGACGTGAAGACTGGGAAGACTGGGAAGACTTCAGTGGGCCTTGGCGGCGGCTTTCTCTTTCTGCTCCATGATGGCCGAGGAGTGGCCGGGAAACGCCGAGGCGTTCGGGTTGATGTAGGTAACCGCGTTGTTGACCGCCGTCGCCGCCTCGCCGAAGCCGGTGACGATCAGCTTCAGCTTGCCCGGAAACGTCGCGACGTCGCCGGCGGCGTACACGCCGGGGAGGTTCGTCTCCATCTTCGTATTGGTCACGATGGAGTCGTCCTGGATCTGCACGCCCCATTCGCGGATCGGCCCGAGGTTGCTGACCAATCCGAGAAACGCCAGGACGGCGTCGACGGCGAGGGATTCCTCTTCCCGCGTCTTGTTCTGATAGATGATGGCTCCGGTGACGCGGTCGGCCGTGCCCTGGATCGACTTCAGCTCGTGGAACAACTTCACCTGGATCGGAGAGTTGAACAGCTTCTTCACGCTATCTTCGTGCGCACGAAACGCGTCGCGGCGGTGGATCAGGGTGATGTCCTTGGCGTAGTCGACCAGCCCCAGCGCCCAGTCCAGCGCCGAGTCCCCCCCGCCGATGACCAGCAGCCGCTTGCCGCGGAACTCCTCCTTGGAGCGGACGGCGAAGTAGAGACCCTTGCCGATCCACTGGTCGAGTTCGGGGCGCTTGAACGTCTTGGGCGTGAACGCGCCGATGCCGGCGGTGATGATGAGGACGCGGGTGAGGTGCTCGCCGAGGTCGGTGCCCAGCCGGATCAGCCCGTCGCTCTGGCGGTCCAGGGTCTGCACGCTTTCGTTGAGGTGGATCGTCGGGTGGTACTGGTTCGCCTGCTCCACGAGGTTAGACACGAGGTCCTTGCCCAGCACGCGCGGGAACCCGGCGACGTCGTAGATGAGCTTGTCGGGATACAGGGCGGTCACCTGTCCGCCCAGGTCCGGCTGGCTGTCGATCAACTTCGTCCGCAGGCCCCGGAACCCGGCATAGTAGGCTGCGAAGAGGCCGGCAGGCCCCGCGCCGACGATCGTCACGTCGTAGAGGTCGGTCTCCGATTCCATCCATCCACTCCTTCGATTCGCCGGCAGAGCCGTGCTATTATACCCTAACGATGATGGAGCCGGGAACACGGGAACGGGGGAACGCGGGAACGCGTGTGATCACGCGAAACCGTCTGCGTGTTCCCGCGATCCCGTGCTCCCGCGATCCCGTGTTAGTATTTGAAGTGGACCCGGCAGGTCAACAATTCGCCGGATAGGAGTTAGCCGTGACCCCGAACGAACGCGACCTAGAGATGCAGCAGGATCGTAACGTGCGCCTGTCGCGTTCGGTCGGGGCGGCGCGCCCGGGGCCGCTGCTCAGCAAAGAGCAGATGGAGCGGTACTCGCGGCAGACGATCCTCGAAGAGGTCGGGATCGCCGGCCAGCGCAAACTGCTGGACAGCAAAGTGCTGATCGTCGGCGCCGGAGGGCTCGGCAGCCCGTCGGCCATCTACCTGGCCGCGGCCGGGGTGGGGACGATTGGCATCGTTGACGGCGACCGCGTCGACGTCTCGAACCTGCATCGCCAGGTCATGCACTTCAGCCACGACGTGGGACGGCCGAAGACGCAATCCGCCCGCCGGACGCTGGAAGACATCAATCCCGACGTCACCGTCATCCCGTTTCAGACCGTGCTCACCAGCGAGAATGCGCTCGACATCATCCGGGAGTTTGACGTCGTCGTCAATGGCAGCGACAACTTCCCCACCCGCTATCTGGTCAACGACGCCAGCGTGCTGCTGGGGAAGCCGATGGTCGACGCGAGCATTCTGAAGTGGGAAGGACAGGCCACCGTCTTCCTGCCCGGCCGCGGATGCTACCGCTGCCTGTTTCCCACCCCGCCGCCGCCCGGGACGGTGCCCAGCTGCGCGGAAGGCGGGATCGTGGGAGCCCTGGCGGGATTCATGGGAACCCTGCAGGCGATCGAGACGGTAAAGATCCTGCTGGGGATGGGCGAAACGCTGGCGAACCGGCTGACCATCGTCGACGCGCTGACGTTCGACGTCCGGACGCTGCGCTGGAACCGGAACCCGGCGTGTCCGGTGTGCGGTGATCATCCGACGATCACTGCGCTGATCGATTACGACGCCTTCTGCGGCGTTCCCGGACGCGGTCACGAAGAGCAGGTGGAGCCGGAACCGGAACCCGTCGTCGACGTGGTTCGCGCGAAGGCGATGATCGAGACCGAAAACGCCGTCCTGCTCGACGTGCGAGAGCCCTGGGAGTGGGTCACCGCGCGCATTCCCGGGGCCGCCCACATCCCGATGGGGCAGATTCCAACCCGGCTCACGGAGATTCCGCAGGACCGGCCGGTCGTCGTGTACTGCGCGACCGGCCAGCGCAGCGGCGCGGTCACCGAGGTCCTGCGACAGGCAGGCTACCCGCGGGTGTTCAACGTCGCCGGCGGGATCGTGGCCTGGATGAACGAACAGCTGCCGGTGGAGTCCGGAACACCCACGAATTCGTGACTCGTGACTGGTGATTCGGAACTACCCCTCGCGATAGGGAGAGGTTCGTTGACTGCTGCGGCGACCGGATTTTCCGAGTCACGAGCCACCAGTCACGAGTCACGCGGTGTCAACCGTCAAGCAATCCTCACAAAGCCGCGCCACATCGAACTCACGACCCAGCCCGTTCCCGATCCCGCCGCCGGCGAAGTGCTGGTGCGCGTGCGCGCCGCGCTGACCTGCGGCACCGACCTCAAGACCTACCGGTTTGGGCATCCCAAACTGCCTTTCGGCCCGTTCGGCCACGAGTGCGCGGGCGATGTGGCCGCGGTCGGACGCGGCGTCGCGCACCTGCGCGAGGGGGACGCCGTCGTCCCGATGCCGACCGCCCCGTGCGGCCGGTGTGATGCGTGTCGCCGCGGGTGGGGGAACCTCTGCGAGCGGCAGTTCGATGACGTGGTCCTGGGAGCGTACGCCGACTACCTGCTTGTCTCCGGCCGCGTCGCGGCTTCGCAGCTGGTGGGCAAACCGTCGACTCTGGCCTACGTCGAGGCGGCGTTTGTCGAGCCGCTGGCCTGCGTCGTCCACGCATGGAATCTGCTCGGCCGGACGCCGTCCACCGTCGCGGTGGTCGGCCTTGGCGCGATCGGCCTCCTCCACGTGATGGTCGCCCGCGCCCGCGGCGTGCGGGTGGTTGCGGTCGGCCGGCGGACCCAGCGCCTGGAACTGGCTCATGCGGCGGGCGCCGACGTGCTCATTGATACGGATCGCGTCGAGCCTGCGGAGCCGCTCCACAGCGCGACCGGCGGCGCCGGGCCGGATCTCATCATCGAATGCAGCGGCAACCCGGTCCTGTGGACCGCGGCCCCCGGCTGGGCCGCGCGCGGCGGCCAGGTGCTGTTCTTTGCGGGCCTGCCCAAAGGGACGCGGGTCGAGGTAGACCCGGGGCGGATGCACTACGACGAGATCCAGCTCCTCAGCGCGTTTCACTTCGGGCCCGATGACGTCGAAGAAGCGCGAGCGCTGCTGGCGTCCGGCGACGTGCAGCCCCGCGCGCTGGTCAGCGGCCTGCGGCCGCTGACGGCGATTACCGATGTCTTCCAGGCGCTGGACCGGGGCGAGGGGATCAAGTACGCCATCCTGCCCGGGGAACAGGCATGGGTGTAGCGTCGCTGCCCACGGTGACCCGGGCCGCGGTCTGGCATGCGCCGGACGACCTGCGCCTTGAAGAGATCGCCGTGCACATGCCCGGTCCCGGCGAGCTCCTGGTCCGGATCCGGGCGTGCGGGCTCTGCGCCAGCGAAGCGATGGCCTGGTACATGGCCCGCAAAGCGCCGGTTGCCCTCGGGCACGAGCCGGTGGCCGAGGTGGTAGCCGCCGGCGAGGGGGTTGGCGAATTTCAACCAGGCAGCCGCGTGTTCGTCCATCACCACGCGCCGTGCTTTGCCTGCGCCAGATGCCGGCGCGGGAACTTTGTCCACTGCAAGACGTGGCGTGCCACCAAGCTCGTTCCGGGAGGATTGTCCGAATACGCGGTGGTGCCCGCCCACGTCGTCCGGTTTGACACCCGCGCGATTCCAGGCTGGATGGGCGACGATGAAGCCACGTTCGTCGAACCGCTGGCGTGCGTGGTTAAAGCGCAGCGCCGCGCGCACCTGTGCGCGGGCGACCGCGTGCTCATCATCGGCGCGGGTGTAATGGGACTCCTGCACGTGCTGCTGGCGCGGCGCCGCGGGGCCGCCGTCATCATCGCCGATCGCGTGCCGTCCCGGCTGCGCCGGGCGGAGGCGCTGGGGGCGGACGCGGTGGACGTGACCAAGGTGGACCTGGCGCCATTCGTCCGCGGCCTTACCGAAGGAGACGGCGCGGACGTCGTCGTGGTCGGCCCCGGCAATCCGGAGGCCATCGACGCCGGATACCGCAGCGCGGCGCCGGGCGGCACGGTGGTCCTGTTCACGCCGGCCCCGCCCAGTGATGTCTGGCCGCTGCCGGTGCACGACGCGTATTTCCGCGAGATCAGCATCGTGCCCAGCTACTCCTGCGGACCCGACGACACCGCCGAAGCGCTGGCTCTGCTCGAGTCGGGGATGGCCGTGGAGGTGGGGGACCTGATTACGCACCGCCTGAACCTGGATCAGGCGGCGTACGGCTACCGGCTGGTCCGCGAAGCGACGGACGCGCTGAAAGTCGTGGTACACCCGTGAAGCGCCGTACTGTAGAAATCACCTCCGACAGCTGCGAGTTTCCCTCCGCGGAGTCCCCGCTGGGGGAGCGCCGGCACCTCGCGTTCCACCCCGAGGGATTCACCTGGGACGGCGTCACGCCGGCCGTGTACAAGTCGAGCGGCGATCTTCCGGCCGGTATGAGCTGGCGCGACGTGATCCGCCAGACGTTGATCGGCGGTGCCGAGGGCGCCCAGTTCCAGCTGCGGTACTTCGAGATCGCGCCCGGCGGGTTCTCCAGTCTGGAGAAGCACGCTCACGTGCACGCCGTCATCGTCCTGCGCGGGGCGGGCGACGTAATCGTCGGCCCCGAGGTGTTCCGCGTCCAGCCGTTTGACGTGGTCTATGTGCCCCCGAGCACCCCCCACCAGTTTGTCAACGCGGGCCCAGAAGCGTTTGGGTTCCTCTGCCCGGTGGACGCCGACCGGGACCGTCCCCAGGCGCTCACCCCGGAGGAGCTGGCAGCACTCTTGGAGCACCCCGCGATCCGGCAGGCGGTTCGCGGAGTTCGGTAGTGGATCAGTTTGGGCGCGAGTGGGGCGGCCCCCTTCGCTACGAGTCGGGCGGCCCAGATTCATCTGCAGGCCTCACGTTCTTTGACGCGCGCGCCTGCCCCGCCCCAGTCAACCAGCACGTTTAAGGAGACCGGCCGTCCACCCGGAGTGCTGGATTCTTGACGCCCGGCAGTGTAGAGTAGTCTTATGATCACCATCACCGAGCAGGCCGCCACAAAACTCCAGGAACTCATCGCCACGCAGGAGCAGCCTGACCTGTTCCTCCGCCTGTACATTCAGCCGGGCGGGTGCGAGGGGTTCAGCTACGGCATGGCCTTCGATACCGAGCGGCAGGAAGGCGACCAGGTCATCGAGCGCGGCGGCGTACGCGTGCTCGTCGACGCCGTCAGCGGGACCTACCTCAGCGGCGCCCAGATCGACTACGTCCGGTCGCAGATGGGCGAAGGATTCACGGTGCGCAACCCGAACGCGGTATCGACCTGCGGGTGCGGGCACTCCTTCAAGACGCGGGAGGACGCCGGCCACGCGGAGCCCTGCGACGACACTACCCAGCGCGAGACCCAGCGCGCGGATGCCTGAGGCACGGAGATGACGATGAGCGAAATGGTGCAAACGCAGGAGATGGACATGCGCGGGAAGGTCGAGGCGGTCCTCGACCAGATCCGACCGTACATCCAGGGCGACGGCGGAGACATCGAGCTCGTGGACATCGTCAGTGGCATCGTTCAGATCCGCCTGGCGGGAGCCTGCGTGGGCTGCATGCACTCGATGATGACCCTGCAGGCCGGCGTCGAGCGCATGCTCAAGGACGCGGTGCCCGAAGTCAAAGCCGTCGAGGCGATGCCTTTCTAGATTCGGGAACCGGGAACAGGGAACCGGGAACGTCAGGGCTCCGCGCTTCGGCCGGGGCCTTCTTTATTGGGAAAACTGACCAAGTAGGTCATTGCGAGCGGAGCGAAGCAATCTCGTGTCTTCCAGATCATTTCGAGATTGCTTCGTCGCTGACGCTCCTTCGAAATGACCCATGAGGGATTGCGATGACAGCGCCGTGGACTGACATCGTCAGGAAAATCGACGACTACCGCTGGGAAATCCCCCGTTCATACAAACCGGAAATGCGCGTTGCCGGGCTCGTCTTCGCCAGTGAGGAGATGTTGCGACAAATCGCGCAAGAGCAGGCCTTGGAGCAGGTGGCGAATGCCGCAACATTGCCCGGTATTGTCGGTCGATCTCTGGCGATGCCGGATGTCCACTGGGGGTACGGCTTCCCAGTGGGTGGGGTCGCGGCATTTGACGTCGATGATGGCATCATCAGTCCTGGCGCGATCGGTTTCGACATCGACTGCGGGGTCAGGTTGATCCGGACGAACTTGGAAGAAGGCGACGTGCGCAAGCACCTTGAGCCGCTCGTCGATGCGCTGTTTGCGGCAGTGCCATCTGGTGTTGGCTCAACGGGGCGACTGAAACTCCACACGACCGAACTGAACAACGTGCTTGAGCATGGCGCCCAATGGGCCGTGAAGCAGGGCTATGGTTGGAGAGATGATCTCGACGTGATTGAGGCAGGAGGCGCGCTCGATCAGGCGGATGCCGATGCGGTCAGCGACCAGGCGAAGAAGCGGGGCCGCGGGCAGATCGGTACGCTGGGATCAGGCAACCACTTCCTCGAGGTACAAGTGATCGAAGAAGTCTATGATGTCACGGCCGCGGCCGCCATGAACATCGATTCCCCCGGCCAGGTCGTGGTCTTCATTCACTGCGGTTCGCGGGGATTGGGACACCAGGTCTGTACCGACTATCTCAAAGTTGCGCAGCGATCGGCCGCTGAGCACGGGATCTCCCTAGTAGACCGCCAGCTGGCGTGCATGCCGTTTCAGTCGGACGAAGGGCAGGAGTACTTCCGGGCGATGAGCGCGGCGGCGAACTTCGCCTGGGCGAACCGGCAGCTCATCACGCACTGGGCGCGTGAGGCGTTCAGTCAAGTCTTCCGGCAGTCGCCCGAGGCGCTGGGGATGTCACTGGTGTACGACGTGGCGCACAACATCGCCAAGCTCGAAGAGTATGAAGTCGACGGGGCGCGGCAGCAGCTCGTCGTCCACCGCAAAGGCGCCACCCGCGCATTCCCGGCCGGGCATCCGGACGTGCCGGCGAAGTACCGCGCGATCGGCCAGCCCGTCCTCGTCCCGGGGGACATGGGCCGCTACTCGTTCGTCGCCGTCGGCACCGAGACGGCCATGTCGGAGTCGTTCGGATCGACCTGCCACGGGGCCGGCCGGGTAATGGGCCGCAAGGCGGCCACCCGCGCGCTGGCTGGGACCGACGTAGCCGCGGAGTTGCGCACGAAGGGGATCATCGTCCGCGCGCAGGACCGCGCGCTCCTCGCGGAGGAGGCGCCGCAGGCCTACAAGGACGTCGCCGCCGTCATCGAGGTCTGCCATCAGGCCGGGCTCAGCAAGCGGGTCGCACGGACCCGCCCGATCGGGGTCGTCAAAGGATAACTGCGTCTGCTCAGTCTTCTCCGTCTTCACCGTCTAATGCCCGGACCACAGGAAATTGCAGGGCTAGACAGAGTAGACTGAGTAGACGGAGAAGACGGAGTAGACGCCCTTTCGGAGACCGCCGTGCTGAAGGACTTCCCCCTGACGGGTACCTGGTTTTACGATCCATACACGGCCTCGTCGGTGCACGCGCACCGCGTGGGCCCCGTGATCGCGCAGGCGCAGACGGCGTTTCAACGGGTTGCCATTCAGGAGTTCGAGCATCTCGGCCGCTGCCTGATCATCGACGGCAAGATCCAGTCGGCGGAAATCGACGAGCACGTCTACCACGAACTGCTCGTCCAGCCGGCGATGGTCGCCCATCCATCCCCACGGCGAGTGCTGGTGTGCGGGGGCGGGGAGGGGGCGCCGCTGCGGGAGATCCTCCGCCACCCGATGGTCGAGCGGGTCGTCATGGTCGACATCGACGGCGAGCTGGTAGCGTTGTGCCGGGAACACCTCTCACGCTGGCATGCCGGCGC
This sequence comes from bacterium, assembly GCA_036004445.1. Taxonomy (GTDB): domain Bacteria; phylum Sysuimicrobiota; class Sysuimicrobiia; order Sysuimicrobiales; family Kaftiobacteriaceae; genus DASXUC01. The sequence goes on along the minus strand of DASYRL010000082.1, from coordinate 18,302 downwards.
GTTTGATGACCCGCGCGTGACGGTGCTGCACGGAGACGCCAGAGTGTACGTCGAGGAGTCGCAGGATCAGTTCGACGTCATCATCAACGACATCACCGATCCGATTGAAGGCGGCCCGAGCAAGCTCCTGTTCACGCGCGAGTTCTACCGTGCCGCGGCCGCCCGGCTTGGTGAGGATGGCATCTTCGTAACGCAGGCGATCGGCATTCACTACGACGCGGGTGATCGCCTGCACGCGGCGATTCACCACACCCTGGCTCAGGTCTTTCCGTACGTCCGGTCCTATGCCGACTACGTGCAGTCGTTCGACTACCCATGGGCGTTCGCCGCCGCCTCGCGGCAGCCGTACTGGGACGCCGGCGCCTCCGACGTGAACCGGGTTCTGGCCGCGCGCGGCGTCGAGCTGCAGTTCTATGACGCCATCACCCACCTGCGCGCCTTCAACATCCCAAAGCCGCTCCGGACGCTGATTGCGGAGGAAACCACCGTCATCACCGACAAGGAGCCGCTCGTTGTCCTCTGAACCCGGAGTAGACGCAGTTGAAGATTGAGCTGACCGACGAGCAGAAGCAGGTGCGGCAGTCGATCCGGGACTTTGCCGCCGCCGAACTGCGTCCGAACGCAGCGCGCTGGGATCGCGACGGAAAGTTTCCTGCCGAGATCGTGGCCAAACTCGGAGAGATCGGGCTGCTCGGCTTGGTCGTCCCCGAAGGGTATGGTGGATCGGCCCTCGACATGGTCTCGGCAATGCTCGCCGTGGAGGCGGTGTCGTGGGGCGACGCCTCGGTCGGCTTGACCGTGGCATCCCACAACTCCTTGTGCGTGGGCCACCTCCTCTCGTTCGCGAGTGAGACTCAGAAACGCCGGTATCTTCCCCGGCTCGCCCGCGGAGAGGCGCTGGGTGCCTGGTGCCTGACCGAGCCCGCGGCGGGCAGCGATGCGTCGGCGATCCAGACGCGCGCGGAGAAGCAGGGAAGCGGCTGGGTCCTCAACGGGACGAAGGTCTTCGTCACCCAGGGCACGGTCGCTGGCGTGTACGTCGTGCTCGCCGTGACCGATCCGCTCACCGAGCGCCGCCGCATCTCGGCGTTTGTCGTGGAGCGCGACACGCCGGGTCTGCGTGTCGGCAAGAAAGAGGACAAGCTCGGCCTGCGCGCGTCCGACACGGCGGAGGTCGTGTTCGAAGACTGCGAGGTTGCCGGCGACGCGCTGATCGGCGAGGAGGGCGCCGGGTACGGTCAGGCGATGGCGGTGCTCGAGCGCGGCCGGATCGGTATCGGGGCCATGGCCGTGGGGATCGGCCGCGCGGCGCTGGGCTCGGCGCTCGAGTATGGAACCCAGCGCCAGGCCTTCGGGAGGCCGCTCACCGGACTGCAGGCCATCCAGTTCATGATCGCCGACATGGCGATGGAGCTCGACGCCGCCGAGCTGCTGGTCCTCCGCGCTGCGCAGCTGGTCGACCTCGGCCGGCCGTTCCGCCGCGAGGCGTCGATGGCCAAACTGTACGCCTCGGAAGCCGCCGCCCGGGCCACCAACAAAGCCCTCCAAATTCACGGCGGGTACGGCTTTGTCAAGGACTATCCGGTTGAACGCTACTATCGCGATGTCAAGCTGACTGAAATCGGAGAGGGAACTTCCGAGATTCAGCGGATCATCATTGCGAAATCGCTTCTTGGAGAGTGATAACTGCGTCTACCCAATCTTCCCAGTCTTCCCTGTCTGCCCAGCCTACTTGCCTTCGACCAGATAAGAGATCAGTCCGGACACCATTCGCGCATACTCTTCGGCCTGCACAAGCAGTCCTTCAAGGCATGCCTCGTCAACGTAGCCTCGATCGTGCGCGCAATACAGATGACTCTCCAACTCAGCCGCTGAGGCTTTCGCCACAAAGAGAAATTGAGCAAATTCCCGGTCAGATCTGCGGGAGTGTCCCTCTGCGATGTTTGACATCATCGAGTTCACAGCAGCTCTGATCTGATTGCGGAGTGCGAAATCGCGGTTAAGGGTCGAGGATCGAAGGACTCCCTCGATCCGACGCGACAATTGCCTGGCGGCCTGCCAGGCGAATATGTCCTCGAACCTTCTGAATGTCACGTTTGAATTGTCTCGGGTGTTAGTTTGACCTACCAGAAGCCCAAATGGGTCATTCTTCGAAGTCATCCGGCATGAGACTGGAAGACTGGGGAGACTGGGTAGACTGGGAAGACGCATTGACGGCTTCTGCCATCCGTGGTATGTATCGGAACAATCGCATAGAGCCCTTATCAAGAGTGGGCGAGGGACGGGCCCGATGACCCCCGGCAACCTGCACGCCGTGTAAGGTGCCAACTCCCGCGGACCAATTTCCGAGAGATAAGAGGGACCGCGACCCCCTCCGGGAATTGGGAGGGGTATTTTTATGGGACATCCATTCTTAGAACGCCTGGCACTGCGGCCGCTGCTCGCCGACGGCGCGATGGGCACGCTGCTCTATGCCCGCGGGGTGCCGTTCGATCAGTGCTTTGACGCGCTGAACGTCTCGACGCCGGCTGTGGTCGAAGGCATCCACCGGGATTATGTCGCCGCCGGCGCCGAGATCATCGAGACCAACACCTTCGGCGCCAACCGCTTCAAGCTCGCTCCCCACAACCTCGACGGGCAGGTCTCCGAGATCAACCGCGCCGGCACCGCCCTAGCCCGCCGGGTTGCGGATGCGGCGGATCGTCCCGTCTTCGTCGCAGGCTCGATGGGACCGGTCGGGCGGCCGCTGGCTCCGCTGGGCACCCTGACCGGGGCCGAAGTCCGGGTTGCTTTCGCCGAGCAGGCCGCCGCCCTCGCCGCCGGGGGCGCCGACGTCCTGATCCTCGAGACGTTTACCGATCTCTCGGAGCTGGTGGAGGCGTTTCGCGGCGCACGGAATGCCGTCCAGCTGCCGATCATCGCCCAAATGACGTTCACCCAGGAAGGCCGGACGCTGCTGGGGCACGCGCCCGGTCTGATCGCCAGAACACTAGTCGATCTCGCTGCGGACGTCGTCGGTGCCAACTGCAGCGTTGGGCCGCAGGGGATGATTGAAGTGATGCAGTTGCTCACTGCCTCCATCCCCGGGGTTCCGCTGTCGGCGATGCCCAACGCCGGGTTTCCCGCCTACGTCGGAGGGCGCTGGATCTACTATTCCTCTCCGGCCTACATGGCCGAATTCGCCCGACGCATGGCGACCCTCGGCGTGCGGCTCATTGGGGGCTGCTGTGGGACAACTCCAGATCACATTGCTGCAATGAGACAGGCCCTTGATTCTCCCAGTCTGACCGGCCCTCACCCCCCCCACGCTGTGCCCCAAGCGGGTGAGGGTACCAATGGTGACGTTCCTCTGATCTCCCTCTCCCCGGTGGCGAGAGCGCAGGGCGAGGGGCGCCGAGCGACACCGTCGAGATTGGCCGCCAAGCTCGGGAAGAGCTTTGTTGTCACGGCCGAGGTCGATCCGCCGCACGGCGCGTACGACCGCCGCGAACTCGACGGGTGCCGGCTCCTGCGCGACGCCGGGGTGGACGCGATCGACGTCGCCGACAATCCGATGGCCCGGCTGCGGATGAGTCCCTGGGCCATGTGCGCCCGCATCGAATCGGAGGTCGGGTTGGAGACGATTCTCCACTTCACCACTCGGGATCGCACGCTCGGGCGCCTGCAGTCCGACCTCCTGGCGGTGCACGCGCTGGGTGTGCGGAACATCCTCGTCCTGCGCGGAGATCTCCCGCAGATGGGAGATTATCCCGCGGCGGGCGCGGTGTCAGACGTCAAGCCGTCGGGGCTGGTCAAGCTGATCAAGCAGTTCAACCAGGGTCGCGACGTCGCCGGCAACTCCATCGGCGCGCCGACGGCCTTCACGGTTGGAGTCGCGCTCAACCTGTCGGCGCCGGATCCAGACAAAGAAGCGCGCGTCCTGGAACGCAAGATTGCCGCGGGCGCGGACTTCGTCTGCACGATGCCGGTCTACGAGCCCGACGCGCTGGACCGGTTCGTCCGCATCCTGGGCGGCATTCCCATCCCGGTCCTCGTCGGCGTGCTGCCGCTGGTGAGCGCACGCCATGCGGAGTTTCTCCACAATGAGCTGCCGGGGTTCTCGATCCCGGAGTGGGTTCGTCAGAAGATGCGGCTGGCAGGGAACGGGGGCCGCGAGACGGGGCTCCGGATCGCGCTCGACCTGCTGTCGGCGATCCGCTCCAGTGTGTCCGGCGCCTACCTCGTTCCCTCTTTCGGACGCTATGAGGGGGTCGCGGAACTTGTTAGAGTTGCGAGGGCACCGGTGCGCACCTAAACTAACAAAGGCGTCTGCCCAGTCCACCCAGTCTTCCTGTCTACCCAGTCTCAGGCCATGATCTCACTGGGAAGACTGGGGAGACTGGGAAGACAGGGAAGACGAAGTGGAGGACACGCGTGATTACAACCGTAGTGGGTAACTATCCAAAAATCCCGGATCTGCCGGCGCCGGGCAAGTGGCGCACGGCGGCGGAGCGGCTGCAGAAAGGCCAGATCGACGAAGCCGCGATGCAGCAGGTCGAGGATGACGTTACCGTGGAGGCGATCGCCGACCAGGTTGAGGCGGGAATCGACCTCATCACCGACGGGCAGATCCGGTGGGATGACGCGCAGACCTATTTTGCCCGGCGCCTCGCTGGCTTTTCGATCAACGGCCTGCAGCGGTACTTCGACACGAACGTCTACTTCCGCGAGCCGGTGGCCGAGGGCGACGTCGCCTGGACGGAGCCGATTACGGTGCGGGACTACGAGTTCGCGCGTGCCCACAGCGATCGTCCGGTAAAGGCGGTCATCACCGGGCCGTTTACGCTGGCGAAACTTAGCCACAATCTGCACTACGGGACTCAGGCGGCGTTCGTGGATGCCCTGGCCGACTCGCTCAATAACGAACTCCGGGCCCTCGAGCGCGCCGGCGCGTCCGTTCTTCAGGTAGATGAGCCGGCGCTGTGCCGCCACAAGCAGGAGTACGGGCTCTTCGCCGAGGCGATGGACCGGCTCCTCGCCGGCCTGACGGCGAAGACCGTCCTGTGCACGTACTTCGGCGACATCAGCGGGCTGTATCCGCAGGTGCTGGATCTGCCGTTCGACGTCATTGGATTGGATTTCGTCGCCGGACACCAGAATTGGGAGGCGATCGCCAGCACGCCGTTTGCCAAGGAGCTCATGTTCGGCATCCTGGACGCTCGGAATACGCGGTTGGAATCCGTCGACGAACTCGTCGCCGCGATCCGCCGGGTTACGACCGCGGTGTCTCCAGACCGCCTGCTCGTCAGCCCGAGCGCCGGCCTCGAATTCCTGCCCCGCAGCGTTGCCAGGCGCAAACTGGACCGCCTGGTGGAAGCGACACGGGCGGCGGAGAGCACGCTGAAGGGGGTACGAGTATGACGCTTCCCATTCTGCCGACGACCGCGGTCGGGAGCTATCCCAAGCCGGGTTACCTGCTCGAGGCACGCCGCAAGTACCTCCGCAAACAGCTGTCGCGAGACGAACTCACGGCGCTGGAGCGGAGGGCAACCGAGGAATGGATCCGCATCCAGGAGGAGGTCGGCCTCGACCTGCTCGTGGACGGCGAGCAGTACCGCGGCGACATGGTCGCGTACTTTGCCGACGAAATGGATGGGTTCGCCATCGCGGGCCTCGTCCGGTCCTACGGCAACCGCTTCTATCCGAAGCCCGTCGTCGTCGGCCCGGTGGGCCGGAAATCGCCGGTGACGGTGGAGTGGTTCACCTATGCTCAGTCGCTGACACGCCGGCCGGTCAAGGGGATGCTGACCGGCCCGTACACGATTGCTGAATGGTCGTTCAACGAGTACTATCCGACGCGCCGGGAGCTTGTGCTGGAGCTGGCCCGGGCGATCCACGATGAGGTTGTCGATCTGGAGCGGGCGGGCGCCCGCTACATCCAGATCGATGAGCCGGCGATCCACACCCGGCCGGAGGAGGACTTCGAGCTCGCGCTCGAGGCAATGGAGATCGTCACGGCGGGGGTGTCCGCGTACACGATCTCGCACATCTGCTACGGCGACGTGCCCAAGATCTATCCTGCCATGCTGCGTCTGGCGGTCGACCAGCTGGACCTCGCCCTGAAGAATGAGGAGTTCGCCCTGCTGGACACTTTCCGCCGGAGTACGTTCACCAAAGACATCGGCTTGGGCGTCGTCGACGCTCATTCCCACCGGATCGAGACCGTTGAGGAGGTCGCCGACGGCATCCGCCGCACGCTCGAGGTGATCCCTGCCCAACAGGTCCAGTTGTCTCCGGATTGTGGCCTCAAGACCCGCACGATCGATGAGACTACCGGCAAACTCCGTGTCATGGTGGAAGCTGCCAAGGTCGTGAGAGGCGAACTTACGGAATCGCGGAAACGCGGAACCGCGGAAACACGAGCCTAATCCGTGGTGAGAACTAGAAGAAGACGTCCGAGCCGCCCGAAAGGGGAACCCGAAGAACCTGCCCGCGTTTCCCCGCTTCCCCGCTTCCCCGTTTCTGGCAGTTTGCCCATCAAGGTCGATTCCCGCCGCATGATCAGGGCTCTTGCGCAGAAAGTGTTCCCGATCGTCGGCCACCTGGAAGGCCAGCCGCGCGTGACCGGACTCTGGCTGTCGGCGGACGTGCTCGACCGCCGGCCCGGACAGTTGACGGTGCACTACCGCGGGTATTTTGCCGGCGTGCCGCTCGAATCCGTCCAGCGCGTCACGCTCCAACCTCCACACCGCGTCGAGTTCCGGCAGACCCGCGGCGGGCTGCGCGCGCTTCAGGGACTGTACTCCCTGCAGCCCGTCGAGGGGGAGACCGAGCTGACGATGACCGTCGAGGCCGACATCGGCATTCCGTTGATTCCCGATGCCGCCGCGGCGCGCGTGCTGCGCGGCTACGTCGAGCGGACGCTCGACAAGATCAAGCTGACCGCAGAGCGCGAGCTGCCGCGGGTCGTGCGGCGTCCGAAGGAGGAGCCGGCGGCTCAGCCCGCGGATGCGGCCGCCGCCGCCGCTGCCGAAGAAGCCGTTGTTCGGGTCGAACCTGCCGAAGCGGAAGCCGCTCTCTCAGCAGTGCCGCCGCCGGTGCCGGAAGCCCCCGCCCTGGTCCCGACGGAACGGAAGCGGCGACGGCGGAGGCGCCGCGGACGACGAAGAACGTCTTCTCCGTCTCCTCCGTCTGATTGACTATGGGGTAGACGGTGAAGACTGAGAAGACTGAGTAGACGGTGTAGACGATGTCTCCCCGAATGCCGACGCCGGTTGAAATCGGCAGCGTTACCGAAAAGCAGTTGCGGATCAAGTGGTCCGACGGCCATGAGTCCATCTATTCCTGGCAGCAGCTCCGCATCCACTGCCCGTGCGCCCGCTGCAAAGGTGAGTGGAGGCACCGGCCCGCGCCGCTGACCGCGGCCGACATTCCTGCGGACATCCGAGCGATGGCCTACCAGCGTGTCGGTGCCTATGCCCTGCGATTCTCCTGGTCCGATCACCACGACACCGGCATTTACCCCTTCAACCTCTTGCGCTTCGAACTGTGTGAGTGCGCGCAGTGCAGAGCGCCTTCTCAGTCTTCCCCGTCTCCACCGTCTTCTCAGTCCCAAGCAGTAGACAGAGAAGACTGAGTAGACTGAGAACACGGAGGAGACGTATGATGGCAGTGATGCTTACCCGCGAGGCAGTCCTCGAAGCGCTCAAGGATGTCAAAGACCCCGAATTGCATCAAAGCATCGTCGAGCTCGATATGGTCAAGGACGTATCCATTCAGGATGGACGCGTCACCGTCGAGGCGCTGCTGACCATCGGCGCATGTCCGCTGCGCGAGTCCATCGTCGACTCGATCAAAGCGAAGGTCCGCGAGCTCCCGGGAGTAGGGGAAGTCGACGTGAACCTGGGCGTCATGAGCCAGGACCAGCGGCAGGCCTTGATCCAGAAGCTGCGGGGCGGGGAAACCAGCTCCCAAGGGCGGTCGACGTTTTTGGGTCCGGAGTCGGCGACCCGGGTAATCGCCGTCGCCAGCGGCAAGGGCGGCGTGGGCAAGTCCACGGTGACGGTGAACCTGGCCGCCGCCCTCGCGGCGATGGGGCACACGGTCGGCATCCTCGACGCGGACGTCTACGGCTTCAGCATTCCCAAGATGCTGGGCGTGGCAGGCCGTCCGACGATGGTCGACCAGATGATCATTCCGCTGGAGAAAGACGGCATCCGCGTGATCTCGATCGGCTTCCTGCTGCCTGATGAGAACGAGGCCGTCATCTGGCGCGGTCCGCTGCTTCACAAGACGCTGACCACATTCATCGGCGAGGTGGCGTGGGGTGACGACCTCCAGTACCTCCTGCTCGATCTGCCGCCGGGGACGGGCGACGTGTCGATCACGATCGCGCAGACGCTGCCACAGAGCTACATGCTCCTGGTGACGACGCCACAGGACGCCGCGGCCCAGGTCGCCCGCCGGGCGGCGAGGATGGCCGAAAAGGTCAACATGGAGCTTATCGGCGTGGTCGAGAACATGTCGTTCTATCTGCCCGCCCCGGGTGCTGAGCGCGTGTACATCTTTGGCCGGGGCGGAGGAGCGGAATTAGCGCGTCAACTCGAGGTGCCGCTGCTCGGCGAAATTCCGTTGGATCAGTCGATCCGCGAAGGAAGCGACGCCGGCCGGCCCGTCGTCCTCAGCCGCCCACACTCGGCGGCGGCTGCGGCGTTTCGCGAGACAGCAGAGCGCCTCGCCCGAGCCGTTCCGCTTCCCGCCGCCGCGGTGACCTCGTAGGAGGCTCGGAATGGCTACCGTTGCTCCTGAACTCCGCAAGAACCTGGTCGGCGGCAACTGGGTTGAAGCCCGCAGCCGCGAGACGATGCCTTCGACTAACCCGGCGACCGGCGAGGTCCTCGGCGTGGTGCCGAAGTCGGGCCCGGAAGACGTCGCCGCCGCGGTGGAAGCCGCACGCGGCGCCTACGAGAGCTGGCGGCGATTCCCGGCCCCCCGGCGCGCGGAAATCCTCTATCGCGCCGCCGAGATGCTCGTTGCGAAGAAAGAGGACCTGGCGCGGTTGATGACTCAGGAGATGGGCAAGGTCCTCCCCGAAGCGCGCGGGGACGTCCAGGAAGCTATCGACATGACGTACTTCGTCGCTGGGGAGGGCCGGCGGCTGCACGGCTACACGTCGCCGAGCGAGATGCCGCACAAGGCCGCCTACTGCCTGCGCGTGCCGCTCGGCGTCGTGGGCGTCATCACTCCCTGGAACTTCCCGATGGCGATCCCCAGCTGGAAGATTATTCCCGCCCTGGTGTGCGGCAATACCGTCGTGTTCAAACCTGCGACGTACACGCCGCTGGTCGCCCTGGCGTTCGCGGAGGTCCTCCACGACGCCGGCCTGCCGCCGGGCGTGCTGAACGTGGTGACGGGCAGCGGCGGCACCGTGGGAGACACCCTCGTGGACCACCCCGGCGTCGCCCTTGTCTCCTTCACGGGGTCGACGGCAACGGGACGGGCGATCGCCGAGAAGTGCGCCCGCACGGGCAAGCGCGTGTCGCTGGAGATGGGCGGGAAGAACGCGGCGATCGTCATGGACGATGCCGATCTGGACCTGGTGACCGACGCGCTCATCTGGAGCGCGTTCGGCACCTCCGGGCAGCGCTGCACCGCCTGCAGCCGGGTCATCACGCATCGGGCCATCAGAGATGACGTCACCGCACGCCTGGTGGACCGGACCAAGCGCCTCCGTCTCGGAGACGGGCTCGAGCCGACCACCGACGTCGGCCCGGTCGTCAGCGGCGCCCAGCTGGAGACGATCGACGGCTACACGCGGGTGGGGAAGGCCGAAGGCGCGCGCGTGCTGGTCGGGGGCGGACCGGCGCGTGATGGCAGTCTCGCCCGGGGGTCCTTCTACACGCCGACGATCTTCGACAACGTCACGCCGCAGATGCGTATCGCGCGTGAGGAGATCTTCGGACCGGTCACCGACATCATCGAGGCCCGGGATCTTGACGACGCCGTCCGCATCCTCAACGACGTTGACTACGGTCTGTCCGCGTCGGTCTTCACCGCCGACGTGAACACCGCGATGCGGGCCATCGACGACATCTTCACGGGAATCGTCTACATCAACCACGGGACGATCGGGGCGGAAGTGCACCTGCCGTTCGGCGGAACCAAGAACACCGGAAACGGACACCGCGAGGGGGGCCTGCAGGCGCTGGACGTCTTCTCAGAGTGGAAGGCCGTCTACATCGACTACAGCGGTCGCCTCCAGCGGGCGCAGATCGACAAGGACTAGAGGCGTCTGCTCAGTCTTCACAGTCTTCTCCGTCTACTCAGTCTGATGAATACTGGTACCGAACGAATTGGTAGGGACGGAGTGACAGAGGAGACTGAGGAGACGGCGAAGACGCGGTTCCCTCTGAAAGTCAGGCGCCGCCTCCGCAAGGCCTGGCAGTACGTCACCTCCTATCTTCCCAGCCGCCGGACGCCGGACGCGTTTGCGCACGTGCGTGCATTCTGCATCTTCATCGGCTATCCGCGGAGCGGACATACGCTCGTGGGATCGATTGTGGATGCGCATCCCAACGCCATCGTCGCCAACGAGCTGAACGTCGTCGGGCACGTCAAACGGGGATTCTCCCGGGCCCAGATCTACGCGCTCATCCTCGCCAACTCCCGCGGGTTTGCCCGGTCCGCCAGGCAATGGACCGGATACTCCTACGCGGTGCCCAACCAGTGGCAGGGCCGCTTTACCACTCTGGAAGTGATCGGCGACAAGCGGGGGGCCGGAACGGTGAGGCAGCTTCGCACCAACCGGGGGCTGCTCGACCGCCTGCAGTCGACGATTGCCACGAACATCCGGTGGATCCACGTCGTGCGGAATCCATATGACAACATCAGCACGATCTGCCGGCGGCATGGGTGGCCGTTGCGGAAGGCGGTCGATTACTATTTTGGGCTCTGCGCGTCCGTGGCCGACCTGCGGACCCAGATTGCCCCCGACGCCATCCTCGACGTCTGGCACGAGCCGCTGATCGCACAACCTGACGCAGGGATTCGCGCGATCTGTCAGTTCCTTGGTCTGGAGCCCCACCCCGACTACGTCCGCGACTGCGCGGCGATCGTGTTTCCTGAGCCGAAGCAGACTCGTGGAGACATCGAGTGGCCCACAGAACTGCTCGACACGGTGACGACACAAGCGAAGGCGGTCCCCTGGCTGCGGCGCTATGTCGATGAGTCCTAGGAACCGCTCAGGGCTCGCGGTGCTGCCCATTGTCATCGGGCTGCTCCTCGGCCATCCCACCGCAGCGCCCGCCCAGCCGGCCGGTCGGCTCGAACTCCGCGCGGACGCGCTCACCGTCAACTCGAGCGCGCAGACCATCGTGGCTCGCGGCAGCGTCCGGATCACTGACGGCCGCGTGGTCGTGACCGCGCCGCAGGCGACCTACTTCATCCGCGAGCGTCGCGTCGTCATCTCATCCGGCGTCAGCATGACGGCGCCCGACGGAACGCTGCGCAGCCGGACCGCCACCGTCTTTCTCGGACCGCTGAATACGCTGGATCGCCTCGATGCCCAGGGCGGCGTCGTCGTCCGCTCCGGGCCGCGGGCCCTGACGGCCGACCGTCTTGTCTACGTCCTTTCGACCGAGCGGCTCACCGCCACGGGAACCGTGCGCCTGGCCGTGCCGACCGGAATGGCCACCGGCCGCTCGCTGGTCGCCGATTTGCGCGTCAACACGGGCACGCTCACCCCGGCGCAGATCAGGAGCAAGGAGGGAACGATCTCCGGCGACCGCCTCGATGTCGACAACACGGGCCGGCAGGGAGTCCTGCGCGGCCACGTCTCGGGGACGTTCGGGACGACGCGGCTGACATCCGAGGCCGCGACGGTATACGAACGTGAGAAGAAGATTGTGTTCCGCGGGAAGGTGAGGATTGCCAGGCCGGGACGCGTGCTCCTCGCCGATACCGTGACGTTCTACTACGAGGATGATCGGTTGGTTGCCGAGGGACAAACCAGGATTCTGATTCAAGAAACCCCCTAACAACAGTTGGTCATTGCGAGGCCGAAGGCCCGAAGCAATCTCGAGATTGCTTCGTCGCGCTGCTCCTCGCAATGACCAGTGATAATCAAGAGTTTCGCTGCAACCGGCGTTTGAGCCGGTACAAGCCATCGTATCCCCCGGCCAGGCGCCCCCGCCATACCCACTCCGGCGCAGTCATGTCCAGGCTGTCGCGCCCAACGGCGTACCGGTCGGCGCCCCCGGCGAACGAAGGGACCAGCGTGAACGCCGCGCCGAATCCGTGTGCTTCCAGGTACGTCCGCGTCGCGGGCGAGGTGTTTTCCGGTTGTCCAAACGGGAAGGCAAACCACCGGACCGGAGCGCCGGTCCAGTCTTCAATTCGCCGGCGGTCGGCGCCGATCTCAGCCTCGAGGACGGCCGGATCGGTGATCGTGCCGAGATCGGGGTGGTTGACCGTATGGCTGCCGATTTCGAACAGGGGATGACCGGCCAGCTCGCGCAGCTGCCCGGCGTCCATCGGTTCCAGGATCGCCTTCCGGCGCAACCGCTGCCGGCAGAACGCCTCGGTGGCGGGACCGCTCAGCCCGATGAATCCGGAACACACGAAGAACACCGCCGGGATTGAGAATTCCTCGAGGAGAGGAGCGGCGTCATCGATCCAGGACCGGTATCCATCATCGAATGTCAGCGCCACTTGAGTCTTGTCGCCGCGGACGCCGTCGAGCAACGTGGAGAGCGTGGCGATGTCACAGCTTTCGGCAAGCCACGCCAGCTTTTCACGCAGCGCCCCTGGCTGTTTGACCTCATGGAGGACGATGATCCGCTTCCCCCGCCGCGGCCGCACGCGGGCGACGGCCGCGGCCGCGATGTCCCGAATCTCACTCCGCCCGGACATGATCCAACTCCCCGACGATGCGGGCGACGAGAGCGTCCAGATTGTGCTCTTCAACGACGAGGCGGCGCAGCGCGGCGGAGATGTCCGCGCGCCGCTGGTCGTCGAGGTCGAGGAGCCGGTGGATCGCCTCGGCCTGGGCATCGAGATTGTCTGCGGGAGCGGTGAGGTCTCCCCGCAGATCTGGCGGGAGGATCTCGGCAACGGCCGGATTCGTCGACAGCACCGGTACGCCGCAGGCCATCGCCTCCACGACCGACCGGTCCAGCGCCGTCTTGCTGAAGTTCAAGAACGCCCGGTAGCCGCCCAGCAGCCCGGGCAGTTCGTCCTGGACAACCGGCCCGTGAAAGGTGACCGGCGCCAGCCGGCCGAAACTGCCGGCCAGCTCCGCCAGCTGTTGGGCGTGAGCGCCGTCTTCCGACAAGGTGGGACCGTAGACGTCCAGCCGGAGACGGGAGCCGAATCGCTCGTTGCATCGCGCCACAGCGCGGATCATCTCCTCTAGTCCCTTCACCGGGGCGACCCGTCCCACGGTTACCAGATCGCCCAGCGGTATGCTGGGACGGGGGACGAACCGCGCGACGTCTACACCCTGTCCCACGACCACCACGTTGGGCAGCGCCAGGGGGAAGGCCGCCGGGGTGGACGTGAACACTTTTCTCGCCACGAACTTCGCGCCCAGACGGGTCCAGGTGCTGATGTGCGGATGGGCCTTCCAGTAATAGACAGGCACACCGGCCAACAGCTTGACAGGCCACAGCAGCACGGGGTAGGGACCGGTCTGATAGACGAAGATTGCGCCGACGCCCGTCCGGAGCGCCCGCACCACCTCACGATAGAAGTTCCACAGCGTCCCGATCCGATTCTGCCCGCGGAACGTGCGGACGGTGAGATTTGCCCGCGGCGGGACGGGACCGGCCCGCAGTGCGAGCACGGTGAGGTGGTCGATCTCGGGCCGGGCCGCGAAGGCGTCGATCCAGCGCGCGGTCGTGGCATGGACGGGATCTGACGCATCCGCGTTCAGACAGACGAACGCCAGCTTCATTGCCGCCAGGGCGTGAGGTCCCGATTCAGGAGCCGTTCCAGGGCGCTGATCTCGTCCGAGAACAGGTCGGCCAGGTGCCGGCGCTCCTCCGGGGAGAGGGCTGGTCGCGATACCGCGGTTGTGTTGGCGCGGCGCAGCGCCCGGCCCACGCCCGCCCGTTTGGCCGCCCACCAGATTCCCCGTGTCAGGCGCCCGCGGAGTCGCCAGGTTCCGCGCGTGAGCGCGCGTTCCAGCGCCACGCTGCGGGGCACGCGCCCCTCGCCGACGCGGGCGGCCAGCATGCTCGAGTGGAACGCCGGGTCGACCCCGAGAAACGCATAGATCCGCCCGATGAACGCGGCGGGGTCAGCGAGCGCATCCTCATAGATCAGCACGAGCATCTGCGATCGTGGAAACCGCGCGAAGTACCGGCTGAGATGGGACGCGTAGCGGCCCTGCTCGATGTAGTCGGGCCGCTTACCCATGGCATCCAGCAGCGGCGTGGCGGCGGGCACGACGCCGGCGGCCACGTCGTTCAGATAGCTCGAGATCAGGCGCTCAATCGGATGGCGCAGGGAGACCAGCAGTTGGGCCCGCGGGTAGAGCGCCGCGATCCGGTCCGCGGCCGCGCCCGAAGGCAGGTAGGAAGAGGAGAACTCACCGGTCTTGGTCTCCGCTCCGCACACGTCGAAATGGCGCTCATACCACGCCTGGCCGCGGGACCAGTTCGCCTCCCGGCTGAAGAAATGGATCTCTTTCGTGGGGGGGCAGAGTTGGGGGTGGTCGTAGAGGCAGGCGTAGATCCAAGACGTCCCGGACCTTTGTGCACCTAACCCGATGAAATCCGGCGCTCTGCCCACGACTACAACCTACACAACTCATGCGACTGACACAACTCTCCCTCACTGACCGAGCCTTGTAGGGAGGTCGGCGTAAACAGCGAATGATTCGCCTATGACTCGGAACACTCTCATCATAGCTACTGTCCTGCTCCTCATCGCGTGCAGTGTCGCTGTTGGGCATCCGATGGAAACGGTGCCGCCGTCGCATTGGGCCTATTCGGCCCTGCGCCACCTCGCCGGTCTCGGGCTCATCCAGTTCCGCACGCTCGCGCAGCTGCCCCTGACGCGGGGAGAGATCGCCGATCTGGTCAGGAGCGCCGAGCAGTCGGCGGGCGCGCGGGCCCTGCCCCCAGGTGCCCGGGACCTGCTGGCGGCCCTGCGCACGGAGTTTCTCCGTGATGACGATCGTGTGCGGTCCCAGGCCACCGCGCGCGGCGCCGCGGCCAACGCCACCTCCCTGACCACCTATCCGGCCCTCGCGCCGGGCGCCTGGATCGGCGTCGGAGTTGGCGCCGGCGGCCCCGCGGGCGTCGTATGGGCCGAAGGGGCGTTTTCGTCTGCCACGCCGGCGGTGCCGCAACTCATCCGCGCGTACGGCATCACGCGGTTCGGACGGTTCTACCTGCAGGCCGGGCGGGAGATCCAGCAGTGGGGTCCCAGCGCCAGGAGCAGCCTCATCCTCAGCGAGTGGGCCGGGGGACTGGATCAGCTCCGTCTCGTGTTCGATTCCGGCCGCTTCCGGTTTGGCAAGTTTGTGTCGCCCATCGTGTTGGGTCCCCGCACCGTGTACCTCGTCGGCACGCGGCTGGACTGGCAGGCCACCAACCGCTTCCGCGTCGGGTTCAGCGAGTCGATGATCATGTTCTCGGGACGAGCGCTGCTCTACGCGCTGGTCAATCCCTTCCCGGTCCTCCTCACGCAGGCGCTCGATCCGACCCGACTGCAGTTCCGGTACCTGCGGGAGAACGCGCAATTTGTCGACGCCGTCGATTTTGACTGGCTGATCAGCCCCGGATTCACCCTGTCCGGCCAGCTGCTGGTGGATGACTGGTCGGCGGACGCGAAGTCGCCGCACCGCATCGGCGGACTGCTGCTGTTCACGGCGGCCGATCCCTTCCATAACGGTCGCACGAGCCTGCTGGTCGAGTACTCCGCGGTGCTCAACGGCACCTACACCGAAAACAAACTCCCGCTGTTCAGCTACATCCTGCCCAGCGGTCGATACCTGGGATCCTGGCTGGGCAACGACGCCGATGATCTCGTCGTGCAGCTCCGGCACGTGCTCGGCCCGGACGCGACCCTCGCGGGCTGGGTGGCCCGCACCCGTCACGGTGAAGGCCGCGTCGGCGTCCCCGCCCCGGTGCACTTCAAGAACTCGTTCCTCTCAGGCGTCGTGGAGAACCGGTGGGCCGGCGGCGCTCTCTACGAAACGCGCGCGGGGGATCAGACGATCCGGTATTGGGGCGAACTTGCCTCGATCCAGAACCGCAACAACAAGCCGGGCCAGAACCTAACCGAGCTGCTGTTCGGGGTAGAGTTTCTCTGGAGATGGTGAAGCCGACAAGGAGGTGATGGAATCATGGAAGTCTGGGTCATCCTGCTGATTCTCGTGCTCTACCTCTTCTTCTCCCGCATCGCAACGGGAAGCTGACCCGCGCGGCGGGTCACTCGGCGCCAGTGGGATCCCGTTCGGATCCCACCCAGACCTCGCCGCCTTCCCAGACTTCCTTCTTCCAGATCGGCACCGTCTGCTTAAGCGTGTCGATGGCGAAGCGGCCGGCCTCGAAGGCCTCACGGCGGTGGGCGGCGGCTACGGCGATCGCGACGCTGATGTCCCCGACGTCCAGATGGCCGAGACGGTGCTCCATCGCGATGTTCAGCAGCGGCCACCGTCGGGTGGCGGCTTCGACCACGCGGGTCATCTCCTCGACGGCCTTGCGCTCGTAGGCCTCGTACTCCAGAAACCGGACCGACCGTCCGTAGTTGTGATCCCGCACGGTGCCCAGAAACAGCACCACCGCGCCGGCATCTCGATGCCGCACCCGCTCCAGGAGCCCATTCACATCGATGGGCTTCTCTATCAAGGCGACCCACGGTATTAGTTGTGGAGGTTCTGCAGGCTGTTTCGGTTGTGTGGGTTGTGTCGGTTGTGTAGGTCGTGTAGGTTCGTCCGAGCCGCCGCTGACCGGGGGGATGAGCACGAGTTCGTCGCGTGCCCGCAGGGGCGTGGCCGCATCCACGTATTCGTCGTTGATCGCAAACGCGAACGGGCGCGGGAGCCTCTGCAGGCGCGGGAACCGGTCGGCCAGGTGTTGCCAGACGACATCTGGCGTCGCGTCCGCCGGTACCTCGACCAGCACCCGAGGACTGCCGATGGCCTCCCGATATGAGGCGAACGCGCGAATGGAAATCTCCATCACACACGGAATTCTATCAGAAGGCGGATGAGAATCAGCAATCCCTATGCGGGGGCCGGGGTCTTCCGGAAAGCGCAGCTGCACTGCCACACGACCGAGTCCGACGGCCGCATCCCTCCGCCCGATCTGCTCCGCATGTACCGCGACGCCGGCTACGCGTTTGTGTGCATTACCGATCACAATCGCGTGACCAGGTACGAGGGGCTGGACGGACCGAACTTCACGGCGATCCCCGGCGTTGAAGATGAGGTGGGGTTCGGTCTCCCCGTCCTCGGCGCCCACATGGGCCGTTTGTTCGTGGACGCGGCGCTGCGATCGGGCAGCGCCCAGGAACGGATTGACCAGACGCGTGCGGCCGGCGGAGTCGTGTCGCTGGTCCATCCGACCTGGACCGGCAACCTCTGGACCGGGGCGTGGAGCGAGGCAGACGTCTGTAGGCTGCAGGGATTCCATCTCATGGAGATTAGGAACCCGCACTCGAGTCCCGAGGCCGATGTCCGTCGGTGGACCGCGGCGCTGCGGGCGCACGGCCCGAGTTCGCCGATCTGGGGCGTCGCGGTGGACGACTGCCACCGTCCGGAGCAGTTTAACCGCGGATGGATCATGGTCGGCGTGCGCGATGTCTCCGCGGCGGCGCTCCGATCTGCATTGCTCGGCGGCGCCCACTATGCCACGACGGGGCCGGCGGCTGATTTTGTCGTGGATGGGAACACGATCGGGGTGAGGCTCACTCATCCTGGCCGCATCCAGTTTGCCGATGGGACTGATCGCGTGTGCTTTGAGACAATGGGAGAGTCGGGCCGCTACACCGCGTCGGGTGGAGAGCTCTTTGTCCGGATCGAGGCTGACACCGCGGCGGGACAATTATGGTCGCAGCCGTTTTGGATCGAAGCGACGGGAACGCGGGAACGCGGGAACGCGGGAACGAGGCAATGACAACGAGGCAGAGAGGGTCCATGAGACGCTGGTTCGTAGTCGTGTGCGTCCTGGCGGTGGCGCAGCCGGCGGCGGCGCAACTGACGGTGAACGGTCCGCAGGCCGCGTGGCAAGAAGTGACCGCCGCGTACCAACGCCTCTCCACGCTGCGGACCTACCGGATGAAGATCCGGGGCGCGGGAGTGCCGGCGGGAGGCA
>DASYRL010000081.1:0-3335 GCA_036004445.1 bacterium | reverse complement strand
GTCGTGCTGGCGCGGGCCGCCGAAGCGCAGGTACAGGGACGGGGTGACGAAGAGGTTGAGCAACGTGGAAGTGAACAGCCCACCGATGATCACCAAAGCCATCGGATGCTCAATCTCGTGACCGGGAATGTTCCCGGAGATCGCTAGCGGTACCAGCGCCAGACCGGCAGCCAGCGACGTCATCAGGATCGGCGAGAGCCGTTCCCGGGCACCGCGCAGCACCAGTTCCCTGCCGAACGTCTCGCCCTCCTCCCGTTCCAGGTGCTGGAAATGGTTGATCATGAGAATGGCGTTGCGCGTGGCGATGCCGAGCACGGTGAAGAAGCCCACGAGGGAACCGATCGACAGGATGCCCCCGGAGAGGAACGCGGCCAGGACGCCGCCGACCAGCGCCATGGGCAGCGTGAGCAGGACGAGGACGGCCAACCGCCAACTGTTGAACGCATTGACCAGGAGGAGGAAGACGCCCAGGAGCACGACGATCGCCAACAGCCGCAGCCGCCCATGCGCGGCCTGCGCCTCCTTGTACTCGCCGATCAGTTCCGCGTGGTAGCCGGCCGCGAACCGTACAGTCGCGAGCTTGCGCTTGACCTCCGCGGCCACGGCATCCAAAGCCTTGCCCTTGGCCACGTTGGCTGCCACGTCGATCCGGCGCGATCCGTTCTCACGCAGCACCTGGTTGGGCGTGGAGACCATCTTCACGTCGGCGACCTCCTGCAGCGGGACCTTGGTGCCGTCCGCAGCGTCCAGAAGCAGGCTGCGGACGGCCCCGATGCTGTTGCGCACCGCCGGCACGCTCCACACGTGGACCTCGGTGTTCTTGCCATTGCGCCAGATGTCGCCCGCCTCTTCGCTGGCGATGAAGGCCGCTGCCGTACGGCGCACGTCGCCGGGTTTGATCCCGTACTTGGACGCCTTGGTGAGGTCGACCTCGACCTGTACCTGGGGAATGTTGGTCTGCAGCGTCTCGTGCTGCTCGATGACACCGTCGATGCCGGGGAGCAGGTTGACGATCTCGTCACCTTTACGGCGTAGCACGTCGAGATCGTCGCCATAGATCCGGATGACGATTGCCTCGCTGGAACCGGTCAGCACCTCCTCGGTGCGCTCCTTGAGGTAGGTTTGCACGTCGCGCTGCAGACCGGGGTAGCCCGCGACCACCTTCTTGATCCGCGCAACCGTCTTGTCGTAGTCGGCCGAGGGAGCGATGCTGATCCAGTTCTCGCCAGCGTTCATACCGACGATTTCATCTGCGAGGGTGCCCTGCCCGATGTGCGAGCCGAAGGTCCGCACCCCCGGTATCGTCCGCAGTTCCCGGCTGACCTGCTCGGTGATGCGCAGCATCTCCTCCCGGGACGTACCGGGCGGGGTGATCCAGTGGATCAGGAAGTCGCGTTCCTTGAACGCGGGGAACAGGTTCTGGCCCAGCAGCGGCGTGACCGCGATGCCACCGGCCATGACCAGCGCCACGGTGGCGTAGACGGCCGCCGGCCGCGGGACGATGCGTGCCAGGAACAGCGTGTACACCCGCTGCAGTACCCGCACCAGCGGCGAGCCGTGCCGCTCGATCCGCGCCCGGCTCAGGAGCAGGAGCCCGAGCGCCGGGATGACGGTCAGCGCGACCAGCAGCGAGGCGAGGATTGCCAGGGCGTACGCCAGCGCCAGGGGGCGGAAGAACGCGCCGGTCAGGCCGCCGAGTAGGAACACCGGTGTGATGGAGACCAGGATGATCATCGTGGCGTGCACGATGGGACCGCGAACCTCGATCGAAGCGTCGAAAATGATCGATGCGGTCGACTTCGTGCTCCCCTCAAGCCGGTGCTGCCGGATGCGGCGCACGATGTTCTCGATGTCGATGATGGCGTCGTCGACCAGGACCCCCAGCGAAATCACCAGACCGGCCAGGATCATGGTATTTATCGTTGCCTTGGCGTAGTAGAGCACGAGCCCGGCCGTGACCAGGGACAGCGGAATCGTGATCGTGCTCATCAGCGCGACCCGCCACTCGAACAGGAAGAGGACCAGAATCAACACGATCAAGAGGAAGCCGACGACCATGGACCGGGCGAGGTTGTCGACGGCCGCCTGGATGAACGTCGCCGGCCGGAAGATCTGCGTGGTCACCATGTACCCGCGCATGCCCGGCCCGAAGTCCTTGATCGCCGCCTCGACGTCCCTGGTCACCTGCAGGGTGTTGCCCCAAGGCAGCTTCTCCACGATCAGGATCAGACCGGGTCCGTCGTTGACCACGGCATCACCGCCGAGCAACGACGAGGGCATCAACCCCTCCGAGATCCGGGCGACGTCCTTGAGATTGACCGGCCGGGCACCCTCCGGCACCGGAATGGGGATCATCGCCAGTTGCTCGGGGTTCAGGTTGGGCAGCTGGTGCTGCACCTGAAACCGCTGGTTGGGGGTGTCCACCCAACCCCCGGTACCGATCTCGAACCCGCCCCGGGACTTCAGCATTCCCACGTCCACCGCGTCCCCGGCGGCGTCCAGCACCTGGGCCAGCGTGACGTTGTGCTGTTTCATGAGCACCGGGTCCACCTGGATCTGTTTGGTAGCCCACCGGTCGCCCCAGATGGCCACGTTCGCAACCCCGGGTACCCGCATCAGCCGGGGGCGCAGCGTCCAGTAGGCGAACAAAGCCATCTGGATGGCCGCGGCATCGGACTGGTCCGTCCGGGATATTCCGATCTTCATGACCCGACTGGTGGCGGACAACGGCTGGATCATAAACGGAGCGTTGGCCCAGCGCGGCAGTCGCGCCGAGATGGCCGTCAGCCGCTCCTGCACCAGCAGCCGGGCGTTCATCAGGTTGGTACCCGACTTGAAGATCAAGACGATCGAGGAGAGCTGGGACACCGACTTGGACCGCATGTCCTGGAGTCCCTCGACCCCGGCGAGGCCCTGCTCCATCGGTACCGTGACGAGCTCTTCGACGTCGCGTGCGGACATGCCGCTGCATAGTGTCTGCACCTCGACCTGCGGCGGCGCGAACTCAGGGTAGGCGTCGACGGGCATGTTCCTGATCTGCAAGACGCCGAAGAACATCAACATGGAGGCCCCGACGACCACGAGGTACCGCAGCTTCAGGCTTGTTCCAATGATCCAGCGCATCACGGCGTACCGTCCTCCACTCTCGGCACCAGTGACGTCCGCTACTCGCTGACTTCGCCCAGGCCGATTTCGGTCCCGTACAGCTCGACCACGCCGGTGGACACGATCGTCGTACCGGCCGGCGGCCCGTGGGAGAGCACCGCCTGGTCCCCGTCCGCGCCCTGGACCACCTGCACCGTGACCTTTTGGCGGACGTACGTCAGCCGCTGCGG
>DASYRL010000080.1:0-27711 GCA_036004445.1 bacterium | reverse complement strand
ACGCTTCACTGCCCGCTTCGCGCAGCCGGCGGTGGATTCGACCGCGGCGTTTCGGCCGCCCTGGGCGCGTGGCTCATTTCCCCGCAGCCGGGTCATTACCAAACTGATGTTTGGTTTTGCCTAGCAGGATTTTTCACAGGTGTCACGAACAGCAGAGAATTCAAATTCTACTGTCCCGTCGCCAGCGACCGCATCTCACAACGCTCGGGGGGTCGGCCAGTGCTGCGGGTGCTTATCGTCGACGATACGCGTTTGTACCGGGAGGGACTCGCCTACATCCTCTCGCGACAGCACGACGTGCAGGTGGTCGGGACCACGGATGATTCGCAGGAATCGCTGCGGGCTGCCTGTGCGGTGGACGCCGACATCATTCTCTTTCACATAGCCGCGCCCCGCGGCCTGGTCAGCCTGCGGGCGATGGCCATGGCAGCGCCTCACGCGAAACTCATCGCACTCGGCGTGCTCGAGACGGAAGACGAGGTCGTGGCCTGCGCGGAGGCAGGCGCGGCCGGGTACGTTCCCCGCGATGGATCTGTGGAGGATCTGATCAACGCCATTCACGGCGCCGCCAATGGCCAGGCGCATTGTTCTCCGCGCATCGCGGCAACGCTCTTGCGGCGGGTCGCGGCTCTGGCGCCGTCCAACACGTCCGGCATCGCCGCGGCGCACTTGACTCCTCGGGAACGAGAGGTCGTCGGACTCATCGACCGGGGGCTCTCCAACAAGGAAATTGCCAAACACCTGCTGATCGAAACCCGGACTGTCAAGAACCACGTGCACAATATCCTGGAGAAGCTGCGGGTGCGCCGGCGCGGTGAGGCGGCAACACTGGTCCGACATGCCCGGCCCGGTGCCTTCCCCGCATCTGCCCTCGAGACGGTTCCCCGAGACTAGATCCAGGATCCCCAGCAAGTCTAGATCCTCCGCTGGACCTCTTTTGTACCTCACGGTCCATTCTCGTTTGTCGGCGCGGTTCCTAAACTGGTCGCAAGTCTCACCGTGGAGTCCGCATTGCAGCGGATCCGGATTCTGTTGGCGGAGATGCCGCCGTTGCTGCGCGACGTCTTCAGGCAAGTGATCACGGATCAGCCCGACATGGAAGTGGTTGGCGAATTGACGGGCGCAGTCGGGCTGCTCATGGCGGCGGGTCAGAGCCACGCCGATGTCGTCATCCTCGGGCTGCACGATCCCGAGTTCCCTGGCATCGGCACGCACCTCCTCAGCGAGTACCCGCATCTGAAGATCCTTGGTGTCACCGTCGACGGCCGCCAGGCCTTTCTGCACGAACTGCGGCCTCATCGGCTCCCGCTGGGGGAAGCCTCTCCCGCGGGGCTGCTCGATGCGATCCGTGCGGCGATCCGAACTCGCGCGCTGTAACAGGCGTGCGAATCTCTGTGGCGCGGAGGGACGGCCATGCCGGAGAAGCTCAACTGGAGCCTGACCATTCAAGTCGCTGGTGGCCCGGGCGAAGGGGCCTCGCAATCGCTGGACGTGGAGGCGTATGACGTCATCACGGTGACGGTGCCGGGCGGCGACACCACCACTCCGGGGACGGCCACGGTCCAGGTCCAGCCTGGTGGGTCCGGTCAGGTGGCCTTCCTGCTCGTCAAATCCAGCCTCTACGACGGCAACCTCACCTACGCCGTCGACGGCGGTAGCGCGGTGAAACTCGACGCGCTCCACTTGTTCATTGGCACGGGCGCGGTCGGGCTACTTGGCACGACCCAGAACGCATTCGTCTTCACCAACATGGTAGGCGTCGACAAACCCGCGGCCGTTGAGATCCTCGTTGGACGGAAGGCAACAGCATAAGCGGCACAGGACCGCTACAGGGAGGCTTTCTGATGCCTATCACACCGACGTATCCAGGCGTGTACATCGAGGAGATCCCGAGCGGGGTCCGCACGATTACGGGCGTGAGCACCTCGATCGCGGTCTTTGTGGGCTGGGCTACCAGGGGCCCCATCGATCGCGCGCAGCGGATTCTGAGCTGGCAGGACTACGAACGCCACTATGGTGGGCTGCACCGGCAAAGCGCGCTCAGTTACGCGGTCAACCACTTCTTCGCCAATGGCGGCCAAGACGCATACGTCGTCCGGCTGGCCGCGAAAACCCCGGACCCCAGTCCGGCGACCCCTGGAGCCATCACGCTGGATGGCGTCCTCACACTCACCGCAAAGAACCCCGGCGCCTGGTCCGGTCGCTACGGGATTGCGACACGCCGCCGCAGCGACGATGCCACGCGGTTTCGGTTGCAGGTGGTCTTCTTTGAAACCCCAACCGCTGAGATCACCGTGGAGAGCTTCGAGAACCTCTCCATGCTGCCCGGCGATCGGCGTGCCGTCGAATCGGTCGTGAACACAGAGTCGGCGTTCGTCAACGCCGCGGTGGTCGGCGGGGCTACAACGCCGCCCAACGATACCGGCGCGCCATCCCCGCAACTGGCCGGCGGCGCGGACGGCACCATCCTCGAACCCAATACCGCCGGGTTCGAGTCGGACCTGAATCCGGCAACGGCCACCGCGGCCATCCGGCTGTTGGATCGCGTGGATCTCTTCAACCTCGTGATCATCGCCGGGCAGACCAACGTCGCGCCCCTCGCGCTGCTGCAGGCCTACTGCCGGGAGAAGCGGGCGTTCCTGATCGTGGACTGCGAGGAAGGAGCGACGCTCAGTTCCCTGCAGCCGGGGCCGCCCGGCGCGCTCACCGGCGCGGACTCGACCAATGCCGCCTTCTATTTCCCGTGGATCATGGCGCCGGATCCACTGCAGGAAAACCGTCTGCGCGCATTCCCCCCCAGCGGTTTTGTCGCCGGCCTCTACGCCCGTACTGACGCCACCCGGGGCGTCTTCAAAGCCCCGGCGGGCATCGACGCGAGTCTCACCGGAGCCAACGGCGTCCGGCGGCCGCTGACCGATCGGGAAAACGGAACGCTGAACCCGCTGGGTATCAACTGCGTCCGCCAGTTCGCGGTGTACGGGACAGTGGTCTGGGGAGCTCGCACCATAAACGGCAACGACGAGCGGGGATCGGAATGGAAGTACATCCCCGTCCGCCGCGTGGCGTTGTTCCTCGAAGAAAGCCTCTACCGTGGCACAAAGTGGGTCGTCTTCGAGCCCAACGACGAGCCGCTCTGGGCGCAGATCCGTCTGAACATCGGCGCGTTCATGCAGAGCCTCTTCCGCCAGGGCGCCTTCGCCGGACGCACGCCGCGGGAGGCCTACTTTGTAAAGTGCGACCGCGAGACGACAACGCAGGACGACGTCAACCGCGGCATCGTCAATATCCTGGTCGGATTCGCCCCGCTCAAGCCGGCGGAGTTCGTCATCATCAAGATCCAGCAGATGGCGGGACAGATCCAGACCTGACGCGGACCGGCCTGAATCGAGCTGAGAACGAGGGAGGGCGACGATGGCACAGTTCAGTGTCAATACCCAGCGGTTCGATCCCTACAAGAACTTCAAGTTCCGCGTGAAGTGGGACGGCCGCTACGTGGCCGGCGTGAGCAAAGTGGGCTCGCTGAAACGCAGCACGGAAGTCGTCGAACACCGTGAGGGCGGGGACCCCAGCACCGGCCGCAAGTCCCCGGGCCGCACCAAGTACGAAGCCATCACCTTGGAGCGGGGCGTCACGCACGATCCCGAGTTCGAGCGGTGGGCAAACAAGGTCTGGAACTTTGGCGCGGGTCTCGGCGCGGAAGTCTCGCTGCAGGACTTTCGGAAGGACATCATTCTCGAAGTCTACAACGAAGCCGGCCAGCTCGCGCTCGCCTACAAGGTCTTCCGTTGTTGGGTCTCAGAGTTTCAGGCGCTCCCCGACCTCGACGCCAACGCCAATGCGGTCGCCATCCAGCACATCAAGCTGGAGAACGAGGGCTGGGAGCGCGACACGGCGGTGACCGAACCTCAGGAACCGGCCTTCACCGAACCCGCCTGATGATGGATGCACTCTCGAGCGCGGACATCGTCCGGCTGTGGGAAGCCGGCCGCGCGCTGGACCCGGTCCATCGGGCGTTGCTCCTGGTACGCGCGGCCGATGCGACACTTTCGATGGAGGAAAGCCTGACGATGCCCGTCGGCGAGCGGGACGCGTATCTGATCCGGATGCGGGAGATGACATTCGGGCCGACCCTCGAAGGACACGCGGACTGCCCGGCCTGCGCCAGCGGGGTGTTGTTCGAGCTGGAAACCCGCCGGCTGGGGGAACCCGAAGATCGGGTCCATGAGCACACCCTGCACTCGGGCAGCTTCGACCTCCGCTTCCGCGTCCCCAATAGTGCCGACCTCCTCGCCGCCGCGGCGGTTTCGGATCCCGGCGCCGCACGCGCGCTGGTGCTGTCACGATGCGTCCTCACGGCAAGCCGCAACGGACGGCTCCTCGATCCCGCGGACCTTCCCGATGAAATTGTGATGGATCTCTGCCGGCGGATGGTGGACGTGCAGCCGGACGCCGAGGTCATGCTCGATCTCGAATGTGCAGCGTGCGGACACCGCTGGCAGGCACTCCTCGACATCGCGGCATTTCTCTGGCAGGAGATCGCCTCAGCGGCAGGGCGACTGATCCGTGAGGTCCATGTCCTCGCCTCAGCCTACGGGTGGGGAGAGCAGGACATCCTCGCCCTCAGCGATCTGCGCCGCCGGCGCTACCTCCAGTTGGTGGCAGGATGACGGACTTTCTGACCCGCCTCATCGAGCGGTCGCGGGGTATGTCGGCTGCGGTCCAGCCGCGGATGCCCTCGATGTTCGCCCCGCTGCCGGACCCGGTCCGGCGGGACCAGGGTCTCCAGGAGGAGCACAGCGAGATCGCGGTCGGCGGCGACCGATCGCAGGCACTCGAGATACTGCCCTCTGGGCGCTTCCCCCCGCGACCCCAGGATGACGGCATCGCCGGCGATCGCCGGCGGCTCTCCCCTCCGCGGCCACGTCCGGAGGCAGATGTTCGTGCCGGCCCCGGACATCCACGGGGCCCGAATGAGCTGGCGCAGGTCGGCCCGCACAGTCCACGCGACTTCGAATCCGCAGGGCGTCTTTCCGAGATGGACGGGGCGCCCCGGTCCGCGCAGTCATCGCCGGCAGTACCCAGTCAGGTGCGGTGGAACGGTGATGAACCAGGAGAGAACCGGCAGCGCCCGCAGCCCGCAACAGTGAGCGGGGTCCGCCCCCGCCCCTCCGAAGAATCATGGGCCGCGAGTTCGCCTCTCGTCACGACCGGCCCGGTACCCGCTCCGGTGGTGCGTGTTACGATCGGGCAGATCGAAATTCGCGCCGTGCACGCTCCACCCGAATCTCCCCGTTCCCGGACTGCACCCCCGGGACCAGTGCTCACGCTGGCTGACTATCTGGCCCAACGGCGGGAGGGCCGGCGATGAGCAATGCCCTGGCAATTGCCTCCGTGACCGCGGTCCTCAAAGACCTGCTGGACAACGCCATGATCGACCACTCGCTGACCAGCGCCGTGGGAGGGCCGGTGAGTGTCACCGCCCTGCCGCCTGACCGGATCAAGCTTGGGGAGGACGAGAAACCCCAGCTCAACCTGTTCATGTATCAGGTCAGCCCAAATTCAGGCTGGCGCAACGTGGGATTGCCTTCAGCGGACGCGCGGGGCGAGTCATTGACCAATCCGCCGCTGGCGCTGGATCTGCATTACCTGCTGACCGCCTATGGGAAGCGCGACCTCGAGGCCGAGATTCTGCTGGGCTATGGGATGCAGGTCCTGCACGAGTCGCCGGTGCTCAGACGAGAGGCCATCCGCCAGGCCCTGGCGCCGCCCTCGCCGCTGCCCGGCACGCCGTTGCCGGACGGGCCGCTTGTCGCCTCCGACCTCGCCGACCAGGTGGAGTTGATCAAGGTCACCCCTCAGCCCATCGGCACCGAGGAAATGTCCAGGCTGTGGTCAGCCCTGCAGGCCCATTATCGCCCGACCGCCGCGTATGCCGCGTCCGTCGTCCTCCTGGAGAGCCGGCGTTCGACCCGCGCGGCGCTGCCGGTTGCGGGTCGCAACGTCTACGTTGTGCCATTCCGCCGGCCGATCATCGACGCGGTGCAGTCGACCGCCGGCGCCGACGAGGTCATCGTGATAGGGACGACGCTCGCGATCCTGGGCCGGGGATTGCGTGGCGATACGACCCGAATTCTCTTCGGCGGCGCGGACGTCGCGCCGTCCACCGTCAGCGACGACCGCATCACCGTCCCGATCTCCGCGCCGCCGATCCCCGCCGACCGGTTGCGCGCCGGAGTCCAGGGGATCCAGGTCATCCACCGCATCCCCATGGGCACGCCGGCCACCGAGCATCGGGGGACGGAATCAAACGTCGTGGCGTTCGTCGTCCACCCCGTGGTGACCAAAGACGCCGCCAACAACTACGAGGTCCAGATCACCAACGTCCAGCCCGACACCGGCGGGACGACGAAGGCGCGCGTTACCGTGCGCCTCACTCCCGTCGTTGGCATCCATCAGCGCGTCGTCCTCGCGCTCAATGAACGCGACCCGGGCCCGGCGATGACCCGAGCCTACACGTTCGACGCCGAACCGCGAACCATCGACACGGACCAGATGGAATTCCAGATCGGCCGGGTGATGCCGGCGACGTACCTCCTGCGCGTCCAGGTCGATGGCGCCGAGTCTGCACTGGACGTGGATGCAGCCACGCATCGCTACATCCTGCCGACCGTGACGGTCCCATGAACCCCGCCGACGCCTGGACCGAAGCGAACCGGCAGTACCTGGTAAGCGCTTTGCGGCGCGTACGGGAGATGCTGGAACGCCACCCCTCGCCAGGCCGGATTGCGGCGGTCGGCAATGCAGCGCAGGAGCCACCGGCGTCACCGGCGCGCTGGCCGCTCGACCTCCTGTGCACGGCCCTCGGTCTGTCGGGATTCGAGCACGACGTGCTGCTGCTTTGCGCGGGGATGGAGCTCGACAGCGCTTTCGCCGGGACCTGCGCCGCGGCGCACGGCGATCCCCGCCGTCCGTTTCCCACTTTTGGGCTCGCGCTGGCCGCACTCCCCGAGGCGCATTGGAGCGCGCTGACGCCGGCCGGCCCCCTGCGCCGCTGGCATCTCATCGAAATCATGCCGGGTGACGCCCTGACCCAGAGCCCGCTGCGCATCGATGAACGGGTGCTGCATTACCTGGCCGGAGTCTCGCACCTGGATCAGCGCTTTGAAGGAGTGGCCCTCCCCATTCCTGCACCGGACGACTTGCCGCTCTCATATCGGAGCGTGGCGATCCGGGTAGCGGCGGTGTGGTCCCACGCTGCGGCTGCTCCGGTGATTGAGCTTCGCGGCGAGGATCCAGCCGGGCGCAGGGCGATCGCGGCGTGGGCGTGCGCCCAGGCCGGGCTCCGTTTGTATGCGCTCCAGGCTGTCGACGTGCCCGCATCCGCGGCAGATCGGGAACTGCTGGCGCGCCTGTGGGAACGAGAAGCGGTCCTCTCGGCAAGCGCCCTGCTCGTGGAAAGCGAGGACACGGACCCATCGACAGGCGGCTCCGCTGCGGCGTTCCTGGAGACTCTGCAGAGCCTGGCCATCGTTAGTGGCAGGCAGCCGCTGCGGCTTCGGAGGCGTCCGATCACTCGGTTTGATGTCCCCAGACCACCCGCGGCTGAGCAGCGGGGGCTGTGGACACAGGCGCTGGGGCAGGCCGTCGGTGCCTTGAACGGCCAGGTTGATGCCGTGGTCGCGCAGTTCCACCTGGGTGTGGATGGCATCCAGGCCGCGAGCACCCAGGTGCTCGCAGAGATGCACGGAGAATCGCCCGGCCCCGCCTCGCTACTGTGGGAGGCATGCCGCAGTCAGGCACGGCCGCGCATGGCCGAGCTCGCGCAGCACATTGACCCGGCCGCCGGGTGGGACAGTCTGGTGCTCCCGCCCGCGCAACTGCGCACGCTCCACGAAATCGCCGCACATGTCGGCCACCGGACCACCGTGTACGAGACGTGGGGGTTTGCCCACCTCAGCGCCCGCGGACTCGGGATCAGCGCGCTGTTTGCCGGTGCCAGCGGGACCGGCAAGACGATGGCGGCGGAGGTCCTGGCGAATGACCTTCGGCTGGATCTCTACCGCATCGACCTCAGCCAGGTGGTCAGCAAATACATCGGCGAGACGGAGAAGAACCTGCGCCGGGTCTTCGACGCCGCGGAGGAAGGCGGCGCGGTATTGCTGTTCGACGAGGCGGACGCCCTGTTCGGAAAGCGCAGCGAGGTCAGAGACAGTCACGACCGGTATGCCAACATCGAGGTCAGCTACCTGCTGCAACGCATGGAGGCCTATCGCGGGCTGGCGATTCTGACGACGAACATGAAGGGTGCACTCGATGCGGCGTTCCTGCGGCGGCTGCGGTTTGTGGTCGAATTCCCCTACCCGGACGCCTCGCAGCGCCTGGAGATCTGGCGTCGGATCTTCCCGCCCGCAACGCCCACCGAAGGCCTGGACCTAGGCCGGCTGGCCCGGCTGAACGTGGCCGGCGGCCATATCCGCAACATCGCGCTGCACGCGGCGTTCCTGGCCGCGGATGAAGGTCAGCCGGTACGAATGGCGCACATCTTGCGGGCTGCCCGCACCGAGTACGCCAAGCTCGAGAAACCGCTCACCGACGCCGAGGTCGGGGGCTGGGTATGACGCCCCGGGTTGTCGAGCTGCACATCGAGCGCCTCATCTTGCATGGGTACGCTCACGCGGATCGGCACGATATCGCCGCGTCGCTGCAACGCGAGCTGGGCCTCCTGCTCGCCGATCGGATGCCCCGGTCGCTCTTGCACCCCTCCCACATCCCGTCCCTCGATGCCGGCGCGTTCACCGCGGCACGGGATGCCCGCCCGAAGCACACCGGGACGCAGGCCGCGCGGATGATCCACGGAGGATTGTCCCGATGATGGCGGTCCAGCACCTCCAGCGCAAGTGTGCCTGCGGCGGCACGCCGGGCCCGACGGGCGAATGTGCGCAGTGTCGGAAGAAGCGGCTGGCATCATCGCTCCGCATGCAGCCAAAGCTGGCGGTTGGCCCTCCCGGTGACCGGTTCGAGCAGGAAGCCGACCAGGCCGCAGCTGCTGTCGTCAGTGGAAGGCCTCTGCCCGATGCGCTAGGGCTGAACTCCGGCTCAGTGTTGAGGCGTGACAGTAGCGCGTCATCGGGCGCTACTGGAACCTCCCCGACCACCGAAGCGCCACAAGCGGTGGACGAAGCATTGGCGCAGCACGGTCGGCCGCTGGACACCGCCGCGCGCGAATTCATGGAGCGACGTTTTGGTTACGACTTCGGCCACGTCCGCGTTCATGCGGATGCGGCTGCGACGGGGTCGGCGCGATCAGTAGGAGCCCGCGCATACACCGTAGGCCAAGACGTTGTGTTCGCAGATGGGGAGTATGCGCCCCACACCACCGCTGGAAGACTGCTGCTGGCGCATGAGCTCGCACACGTTATCCAGCAAGCCGATGGTCGTGGCCCCGGGGCAGGAACCGGAATCGTGCAGCGTGCGCTCAACTATGTGCGGCAGCTGACGCCGGCCGAAGCTGCCCCATTCCTCAAGGAGTTCGATGAGACCGTCGCCAGCATGGATCCCCAAGTCGCCGGGGTAGGCGGACAGGAAGGCGATGACTTTCGCGCGGCAATGGCCCGGGTCCGCGCGATGAGAGCGGCCGGCAAAGTCACGCTGTGGGAAGTGGCCATGACAGGCCGGGACATCGCCTTTGCCAGTTATGATCCGGGGACAGACGAGCTCCGTATCCACAGCAACGTCGGCAGAGCGACAGAGTCTGCGGTCACGATCATGCATGAAGCCATTCACGCCGTGCACGCGGAGCGTTATCCCCGCCTGCGCCAGTTGTACGCTCAAGTCCTCAAGGCGGGCGGAACCAAGGACAAGGGCCTGGGCGTGTTGCTCCTCAAGTACAAGGCCTGGACCGAGTACTGGGCCTATCGCCGGCAGGCCGAGTTGGGCAACATTGTCGGCCGCCTCTGTCAGGTCAACGTGCACAGCGCCGCAATATTGCGCGACGATGTCCGAACGTCGATCCGAAAGGTGTTTGAGGAAACACAGCAGCCCTTCGATCCGTCGACGTGGGCGCCGCCGACACAGTTCCGCGCCCCTGCAAAACCTGGACAGGCACAGGCTCCTGCGGCTCCTACCCGGAGTACTCCTGCGGGGAGAACGGGCGGGGCCGGCACGGAAACGGTGCAGGTGGACAAGAATACGAGTCTGACGGAGTTCGCCGAGCGTGCAGGATACGACGCCCGATGCCTCTTGAAGCTCAACCCGGAGGTCGCTGACCCTACCAGCCTTCACACGGGCGACGAACTGTGGCTGGTCCAGCGGCAGGTCGTCCCCGCCGGAGTGCACACCAACCTGTCCGATTTCTGCAAGGCCTACCTTGGAAACGCCTACCTCTGGCCGAAAGTGTGGGCGGCCAACCCGCACATCAAAGAACCGGTCCTGCAACCCACGGACAAGATCCGCGTCCCGATGGAGCTGCTGACGCAGCCAGTCGCGACGCTAAGCGCGCCCTAGCGCATGAGCACTCAGCTGCGTGTGGCCAGCCGATCCACCGCCCCGCCAGTCCATTCCGCGCGACGCCGGTGCGCCTGCGGTGGCGTCGCCGGACCCAGCGGCGAATGTGAGTCCTGCCAGCGGAAGAGGCTGGCCGGTCATCCCCTCGACCGTCCGACCCGCGCGTTCATGGAATCACGCTTCGGCCACGATCTCAGCCGCGTGCGGGTGCACACAGATGCGCACGCTGCGGAATCGGCGCGGGTCGTCAACGCGCAGGCCTTCACCGTCGGAAACCACGTCATCTTCGGCCCGAATCGCTACCAGCCGGGCACGCCGGCGGGCCTCTATCTGCTCGCCCATGAACTCGCCCATGTCGTCCAGCAAGAACGCGGGGCCGGATCCGGCGCAGTCCCGGGCCGACCTCGCCTCATCCCGCCCCACGATCCAAGCGAACGGCACGCGGCCGCAGCGGCGCAGGCGGTCACCTCCGGCGGGATACCCGATCGGGCGCAGCCCACGGTACCTCCTGGGGTAGTGCAGCGGAAGGAAGAGACCACCAGTCCCACACCCGCGACATCCGTGACAGGAACGGAAGCCGCCCGCAGCCGCCCCGCGGCAGTCCCGGCGAATCCCCCGCCAATCGAGGGCATCGTGTTCGGGTTCAATATGTCGCTGTTCGATGCACTTCTCGACCGCAGCCAGTGCCTGATCACGCTGCGGAAGAAGATCCGGTTCAGCTTCGTCAATGATCCCGACCCGCGTACGTGGGGCGCCGGCTACGGCCCGTGGCCGCCCGGCGAACCGCAGAAGTTCCAGCGCGATTTCATCAACACCGTTACGAAGCGATGGAGTATTCAGCACACGCTCGTGCCCACGGAGCCCTGCGCGGCCGAGCCGTGCAAGGAGGTCAAGGCCGCCGTCCAGGTCGTGCCGGTGGACGCGGGTGAGCACCTGGTCATGGATGTCGGCTACAACACGGGAGAGTTTCCGGCCAGAAAGGCCACCACCGGGAGCACCCAGGCGCACATTTCCCGGACCGATGTCCAGCCCGCGAAGAGTGGCATTGGTCTCACGCAGGTTCCTGCCGAGCACGAATTCGGTCACATGTTGGGACGGCCGCACGTGAACGCGGCCCGGTGCGGGCCAAAGCCTGACGATCCAAAGTGCTATGGCGAGACGGAAGACCAGATGGCCAACATCATGGGCCGCGGCGGCAAAGTCGAAGCGGCAGACTACGCCCCGTTCGCCCACGCCCTGGGGCTGTTCAACCGCTGCACCTGGCAGGTCAAGAAGGAAGGCGGCCTGCCCTGGTGGGCGATCCTCCTCATCGCGCTCACCGGCGTCGGGCTCCTCGTCTTGGGCGGCCTCGCGCTGGCGGGGGCGCTGTGACCCACGGATTCATGAATACACACGTCGCACTTTCCGCCGTACTCGCCTCCCGGCCCGACGTCCATCCGGCGCCATTCTCGGCCCGTCTCCGCCCGCCAACACTCCTATTCGGGCTGGACGATCGGCTGGAACAGCAGGCCGACGAGGATGCGGTAGCGGTCGTCGGCGGAAGACACCTGCGGGCCCCGGCGGTCTCGAAGGCGCCGCCTGCACGTGCGCCCGCGCTCGGCCGGAGCGGCCAACCCTTGGATGCGAAGACGCGCGCGGGCATGGAGGCGCGCTTCGGCCATGACTTCAGCCACGTCCGCATCCATGCGGATGCGGCCGCCGCGGCGTCGGCCCGCGCGGTGAGCGCCCGTGCGTACGCCGTGGGCGGCGACATCGTGTTCGCAGAGGGAGCGTACGCGCCCGACACAGCCGCTGGAGGAATCCTGCTGGCTCACGAACTGGCGCACGTCGCGCAGCAGGCGTCGGGACGTGCCGCGCCGTCCATCCAGCGGAAGCCCGTTGATGACGACAGAATTCACCGCCCTCTGATCGAACGCGCGCGCGAATCCATGGGTCTGCTCCCTGGTGAACAGGTGAGTCCGAGCGAGGAGGCGTCGATCGCGTTCGGGACCAAGTACAGGAGCCCGGGCGCGCCCGCCGCCACTGCGACACTGCCCGCCTGTCTGCCGGTCCTGAAGAATCCGGACTGGGACATCGCGCCGGGCCCGATCCTCATGTCGTTCAAGGGGTCGGCATGCCATTTCCAACTCGGCAAGAAGCTCGCGCCGACCGGGGCCAAGTTCGGACTCGACGGCATGGAGTTTAAGGGAAAACTGGAGATCCCTGCGGCGTGTCCCGGCAAAGTCTACTACGTTCAGTACACCAGGCCAAACCGCGCGGTTGTCGGATGCATTGACAGCAAGCCGTTCGCCGAGTGTATCCGTCCCGGCTGGGGCAGAGACGGAGCATGGCCGTACGCGTTTGGATCGGTCACGGATACAGTAGCCGCTGCCGGCACCACCGTGGACACCACCACGCGCGACAGCCCGGGCCAGCGGAACATTTCCAACCCTGCCGTCGGGTTCGTCCGCATCTGTGTCGCCGACGAAGAGTTCGTCACCTATCTCGTCTTCGAAGACGCCGGAGGTGGGTTGACACCGCTGGGCTGGATGAACTGGAAGTATTCGGCGCGGCTCATCCGGGACACCGGCAAGTGCCCGCCAGCAAGTACGCAGGCCGACTGCACCGGGTGGGCGATCTCGGGCAAAGGGGACAAGCTCGGCGCGAAGTTTGCGCCGGGGGTCGTCGGGCCGCAGCCACTCGACAAATCGGTCAAACCCGTCAGCATGCTCTCGAGCTCGTGCTCCGACAGCGAGTGCCCCCTGGTCGCACCAGCAGCGAGTTCGTCCCCTCCGGGGACCTCCGAGGAGCCGAAGTGATGGCTGGTTCCCCACGGTTGCTCAAAGGCGGGCTGGTGCTGCTCGATCCCGGCAGCGCGGCCGTGCAGCGGATCATCGTGCTGCAGTACAATCCCGACTCGGTCAGCCGCACGCTGCAGGTCCAGGCGGTGAGCGCCGACGGCGGCGATCGATCCGAGGCGCTGCGGCTGAAGGCGCCCCCGATCGAAACGATCAAAGTCGAGGCGGAAATCGACGCGACCGACCAGCTGGAGGCCGCCGAGCCTACCGCCACCAGCCTGGGCATCCATCCGCAACTCGCGGCCCTGGAAACGATCGTCTATCCGCCGAGCAGTCAGCTCCTCGCCGGCAACCGGATGGCGGAGTCCGGCACGCTGGAGATTGCGCCCGTGCAGGCTCCGCTGATCCTGTTCGTCTGGAGCAAGACGCGCATCGTGCCGGTGCGGATCACCGACTTCAGCGTGACAGAAGAAGCCTTCGATCCTGCCCTCAATCCGATCCGCGCCAAAGTCAGCCTGGGCCTGCGCGTGCTCAGCGTGCAGGACCTGGGCTTTCAGCAAAAAGGCGGCAGCCTCTACCTGGCCTACCAGCAGCAGAAGGAGCGACTGGCGGCCCTGGGCGGTGCGGGCGCGCTCGGGGCGGTCGGCATCGGGGGGATTCCATGACGGATCCGCTGCAGCAGTTCATCGAGCCGGCCTCGCTGCGCGCGACGGCGTTTCCGCCCACGAGCCGCTACCACGGGATCGAGATTGTCTC
Source organism: bacterium (assembly GCA_036004445.1). GTDB lineage: Bacteria > Sysuimicrobiota > Sysuimicrobiia > Sysuimicrobiales > Kaftiobacteriaceae > DASXUC01. The sequence goes on along the minus strand of DASYRL010000080.1, from coordinate 13,675 downwards.
CTGGACCCGGGCCGACGGCACGGTGGTCGCGTACCTCCGCCGCCGGTTCATCCCGCCGCCTGAACGCTTCGCCCTGCTGCTCGAGCACACCGTTGCACAGGGCGATCGGCTGGACAACCTGGCCGCCCGCTACATCGGCGATCCCGAGCAGTTCTGGCGACTCTGCGATGCCAACGGCGCGATGCGGCCGGACGAGCTCGTCGCGACGCCGGGCCGGGTCGTGCGCATCACGCTGCCCGAAGGCATCCCGGGAGTCGCCGGTGGTTGACGGGATCCAGCTCACGCTGATGATTGGACCGGCGGTGCCCCTGCCCGTTTCGCGGTCGATCCTCGACGCACTGACGACCGTCCAGGTGACCACGTCCACGGACGGGCCGAGCGTCTTTCAACTCACGTTCACCCTCAGCACCCACTCCCCGCTGCACACCCTCTTTCTGGTCACGGGGGGCGCGCCGATTCCGCTGGTGCGCGTCCTCCTGGTCGCCACGGTCAAGGGAACAGCCGAGGTCTTGATCGATGGGGTCATGACCAACCACGAGGTCAGTCCCGGCGGTGACGCGGGACACGCCACGCTGACGGTAACCGGCGAGGACCTCACGCGGGTGATGGACTACATCCCGTTCGACGGCTTTCCCTTTCCCGCGATGCCGCCGGAAGTGCGCGTGCTGCTGATGCTTGCAAAGTATGCGGCGTTCGGCATCGCGCCCCTCGTCCTGCCCAGCGTGCTCATCGACGTCCCGATCCCCACTGATCGCATTCCCCGGCAGCAGGGCACCGACCTCGCCTACATCCGTCAACTGGCGGATGAGGTAGGCTATGTCTTCTACATCGACTCCGGCCCGGCGCCGGGGCTGAACGTGGCGTACTGGGGGCCGGAGATCAAGTTCGGCGTCCCGCAGCCCGCGCTGAACATCAACATGGATGCCCACACCAACGTCGAGTCGCTGAGCTTCACCTATAACAGCGAGCAGCGCAAGATCCCCCTCATCTTCATCCAGGAGCAGACGACGAAGATCCCTATCCCGATCCCGATTCCGGACATCACGCCGCTGAATCCCCCGTTGGGCATCATCGGGCCGTTCCCCAAGGGGTTGGCGCCGATCCCCGAAACCGCGAAGTACTCGCCGCTCCGCGCCGCCCTGATCGGGATCGCCAAGGCCAGCCGGTTCGCCGACGCCGTCTCCGGTCGGGGGACCCTGAACGTGCTGCGCTACGGCCGGCTGCTGAAGGCGCGCCGGCTGGTCGGCGTCCGCGGCGCCGGACCGGCCTTCGATGGTCTCTACTACGTGAAGAGCGTCACGCACAGCATCAGCCGCGGCGAGTACAAGCAGAGCTTCCAATTGTCGCGGAACGGTTTGCTCTCCACGGTGCCGAGGGTACCCGCATGAGTCCGGGACAGAAGTTCCTGGGGAAGTATCGGGGCACGGTCATCAACAACATCGATCCGATGCAGATCGGGCGGATTCAGGTCATGGTACCCGACGTGTCCACCATCGCGCTGTCGAGTTGGGCGATGCCCTGCGTGCCGATCGCCGGCAAGCAAGAGGGCACGTTCTTCGTCCCGCAGATCGGCGCCGGGGTGTGGGTGGAATTCGAGCAGGGCGACCCCGACTATCCCATCTGGGTCGGCGGCTTCTGGGGCCTGGCGGCCGAGGTCCCGGCTCTGGCGCTCGTGCCCCCGGCGATCCCTCCGGGGCAGAACATCGCGCTGCAGACGACGCTGCAGAATACCGTGCTGATCAGTGACGCCCCGCCTACGCCCATCACCGGCGGCATCGTCCTGCGCAGCACGACCGGCGCGATGATCGTGGTCAACGACAGCGGGATCTACATTCAGAACGGCAAGGGCGCGTCGATCATGATGATCGGCCCGGTGGTCAACATCAACACCGGCGCGCTGATGATCACCTGAGGCGCAGTGCGATGCCGGGATTCGTCGTGCACCTGGGGTCGACGGTGATCTGCTTCCACGGGGGCCAGGCGCAACCGCTGGCCCCATTCCCGCGCGTGCTGGTCAGCGGCCAGCCGGTCGTGACGCTGGCCAGTCCGTATGCCATCGCCGGCTGCAGCCTGGCCGCAGTCCCCAGCCCCCCATGTGTGACCGCCCAATACGTCGTCGGCGCCGTGCGCGTGCTGGCCGGGGGCGCACCGGTACTGTTGCAGGACAGCCAGGCGGTCTGCGTGCCGACCGGGACGGGCCTCACCGTGATCGTGACGCAACCCCGCGTCCGAGGCATGTGATGGCGATCGATTACCCTCTGCACTTCGACGCCCGCGGCCTGACGGCTCGAACCGCGCCCGACGAACACCTGCGCGATCTCATCGAGCAGGTGCTGTTCACCTCGCCCGGCGAGCGCGTGAACCGTCCGGACTTCGGCAGCGGTCTGCTGCAAATGGTCTTTGCTCCCAACAGCGACGAGCTGGCCGCGGCGACCCAGTTCGTCGTGCAGAGCGCGCTGCAGCATTGGCTGGGTGATCTCATCGCGGTGGAATCGGTGACCGTCGACAGCGTCGAGGCGACGCTCCGCGTGACGGTGCAGTACCTGGTGCGCCGGACCCAGACCCGGCAGACCGCGGAGTTTGTGCGCGGGGGCGTCAGATGATCTACACCTGCTGCGACGAGCGCCGCCGCAACGCGCTGCGCGGATCTGCCCTCAACGGGATCGATTACCTCGAGGTCCTCGATCATGACGCCCCGGCGCCCGCGGACCGCCAGCGGACGCTGTTCGTGCACTTCATCAACGCCCTTGTCGCGCCGCTGGGAGTGCCCCAGGTGCGCGTCGAGGGCGGCGAGCGCATCCACCCCATTGTCGTAACCGGCGTGAGTCAGCCGGCGCCGGATGTGATCGCGGTCCGGGTGAACCAGCCCGGCGACTACTCGCCGTACACGCTGCGGCTGGTCACCAGCGCGATCGACGATACGCCCCCGGCCGGCTTCGATCCGCTGGCGTCGGCCGTGGAGTTCAGCTTCAAGGTGGAGTGCCCGACCGAGTTCGACTGCGCGCCGGAGCGGATCTGTCCGCCGGAGGCGCCGCCCGAACCGCCGATCGACTATCTGGCCAAAGACTACGGGAGCTTCCGGCGCCTGATGCTTGACCGAATGGCCGCGCTGGCGCCGAACTGGACCGAGCGGAATCCGGCGGACCTCGGCATAGCCTTGGTCGAGGCCCTGGCATACGCCGCCGATCACCTGAGCTACCGGCAGGATGCAGTGGCCACGGAGGCCTACCTGCACACGGCCCGGCGCCGCGTCTCGCTCCGGCGGCACGCGCGGCTGGTGGACTATCTCATGCACGACGGCTGCAATGGCCGCACGTGGGTGCAGGTGCAGGTGAGCGGAGACGGAGTGTCCCTCAACCGCCACACGGCCGCGGGGGGAATCACGCAACTTCTCACGCAGATTCCCGGGCAGAGCGTGCGCATCGAGCCCGGCTCGCCGGCGCACCGGGAGGCCCTCGCCGCCGGCCCCGTGGTCTTCGAGTTGATGGAAGACAGAACACTCCACCAGGCGCACAATGCGATGCACCTCTACACCTGGGGCGACGCGCGCTGCTGCCTGCCGAAAGGCGCAACCCGGGCCACGCTGCTGGGCCATCTGCCCGGCCTGTTGGCGGGCGCCGTAATAATCTTCGAGGAGGTCCTGGGGCCACGCACGGGCCTGCCCGGTGACCGCGATCCGTCGCACCGCTACGCCGTGCGCCTCACGTCCGTGCAGGCGGCGGACGCGGGGGGCGGGCCATTGGCCGATCCGCTGACCGGGCAGGCGATCACGGAGATCCGCTGGCACGAGGGCGATGCCCTACCCGCTCCCGTGTGCGTGTCCGCGGTCACCGATGCCGGGGATTTCCTTGACGGCGTCAGCCTCGTCCGCGGCAACATCGTGCTGGCCGACCACGGCCGGACGCTGGATGGCGAAGCACTGGGATCCGTCCCGGCTCCGTGGATCTGGGAGGTTCCCGACCCTGCGGCCGATCGCTGTGAGCCTGCGGTGCGCGTACCGCTGCCGCCCCGGTTCCGTCCTGCCCTGCGCGAACGTCCCCTCACCGCTGCGACCGCGTACGATCCCGCGGCGGCGGCGCGACGTGCGCTCTCCCAGCCCTCGCCCGATCGCGCGGTACCGGCCATCTGGCTACTCGACGGGCACGGCGATGTCTGGGGACCGCGGCACGATCTGCTGAACAGCGGTCCGCTGGACCGGGACTTCGTGGTCGAGATGGAAGCAGACGGCACCGCGTCTCTCCGCTTCGGCGACGACGTCCACGGGCAACGTCCTGATTCGGGCCTGACGTTCACCGCCACCTATCGTATCGGGAACGGACGTCCGGGGAACATCGGCGCCGATGCGCTCGCCCATATCGTCACCGACAACCTCCCGATCACCGGCGTCAGGAACCTGGTGCCCGCCCGCGGAGGCGTGGATCCGGAGACGATGGAGGAAGTCCGGCAGAAGGCGCCCGTCGCCTTCCGCAGGCAAGAGCGGGCGGTGACGGAAACTGACTACGCCGACGTTACCGCGCGGCACGTCGCGGTGCAGCGGGCCGCCGCCACCTTCCGCTGGACCGGGAGCTGGCACACCGTCTACGTCACGGTGGACCGCAAGGGCGGCCTGCGCGCGGACGCACCCTTCCAGGGCCAGATCCTGGAGCACATCGAGCCGTTCCGCATCGCCGGCTATGATCTGGAAGTCGACGCACCACGTTTCGTCTCGCTGGAGATCGAGATGCACGTCTGCGCCGAACCCACGTACTTCCGCAGCGATGTGAAGGCCGACTTGCTCGACGTCTTCAGCAGCGGCACGCTCCCAGACGGTCGCCAGGGCCTCTTCCACCCGGACAACTTCACGTTCGGTCAGACCATCTACCTGAGTCCGATCTATGCCGCCGCGCAGGCGGTACCGGGGGTGGCGTCGGTGCAGATCACGATGTTCCAGCGGCAGGGCACGCCGGATCCGGCGCCGCTGGCCGACGGCATGCTCGTGCTCGGCCGCCTGGAGATCGCGCGGCTCGACAATGACCGGAACTATCCCGAGCACGGCGTCCTGCGGATCACGATGGGGGGCGGCAAATGATCGACCGCCACGCGGACGATTGCGGGTGCTGCACCGGGACGGCCGTGTTGACCCCAGTGCGCGTTGAGAACCGCCCCGGCCTCAACGCCATTGCCTACCGCGTGGGAACGCACGGCACCTTCAAACGATCGCTGCTTGCCAGGCTATCCGGAAGCGATCTTCGCCCTCTCGGTGGGCTCCGCACCCGAGAGGACGACGATTTCTCGATTGCGTTGCTTGACGCGTGGGCCGTCGTCAGTGACGTCCTGACGTTCTATCAGGAGCGCGTGGCCAATGAATCCTACCTGCGCACGGCAACCGAGCGGCTGTCGGTTCGGGAACTGGCTCGGCTGATCGGGTACCAGCTGGGTCCGGGTGTGGGCGCGCAGACGCATCTCGCCTTCACCCTGGAGACCACGCCGGGCGCGCCCACCTCGGTCACCCTTGCCCCCGGCCTCAAGGTACAGAGCGTGCCTGGTCCCGAGGAAAAGCCCCAGACCTTCGAGACTGTGGAGAGTATTGAGGCCCGGCCCGCGTGGAACGCGTTGCGGCCGCAGACCATGCAGCCTCAGCCAATCACCGCGGGGCTCACCGCGCTCTATCTGAGAGGGACCGACACCCAACTGCAACCAGGCGACATGGTCCTCTTCGTCGGCAGCGAGCGAGACGTCGCTTCGCCGGGCAGCACAGCGGAGCAGCGGTGGGATATCAGGGTCCTGCAGACCGCCGATCCCGACCCCGACCTGAAGATCACGAAGATCACCTGGTTCGACGGCTTGTCATCCACGGGCAGCGCGGCATCTCCCACCCAAACCGTCTATGCGCTCCGGCAGCGCGCTGCAATGTTTGGGCACAACGCCCCCGACCCCCTGATCGTCAAGCCGGCCATGGCTGCCGCGAACGGCAACTGGAAGAACTTCGATCCCCCCGACAAGAGAATCGACCTCGACGCCGTCTACCCGCGCCTGCTGCCGGGGAGCTGGGTGGTCCTGGTCCGCCCCTCGGACACCAATCCCATGGGCGTCACGGAACTGTACAAAGCCAACGGTGTCGCCACGCCATCCATTACGAAGTTCGGGCTGAGCGGAAAAATCACGCGGATCTTCCCTGACATTCTCGAGAAACTCGGCCCCGGCACCGGGCACTTCAGGCGGCGCGCGACGACGGTGTTTGCGGTCAGCGACCGACTGGACCGTGCGGACAGACCACGAGACGATCCAGTCCAGGGGAACGTCGTCGACCTGCTAGATCAAGTTGCGGATCTGATCGTCCCACGCATGGTCGCCGTCTCCGGCCGTGAGACCGCGGACGGGCCCATGGTCAGTGAGCTAGCCGAGGTGCTGCAGGTCCAGCCGGTCAGCGGGGGGACGCGGCTGCACTTTGCGGATCCACTCCAGCACCACTACCTGCGCGACACGGTGTCGATCAACGCGAACGTCGCGCTCGCCACGCACGGGGAGACCGTCAGGGAGGTATTGGGGGCCGGTGATCCCGGACAACCATTCCAGCGGTTTCCGCTCCGACAGGGCCCGCTGACGTACACGAGCGCGGCGACCGTGTCGGGCCGGGAGTCCACGCTGCAGCTCCGGGTAAACGATCTCCTCTGGCAGGAAGTCCCGACCCTCTACGGCCGCGGACCGGATGAGCCCGTCTATGTCACTCAGGCCGAGGAAAGCGGGACGACGACCGTGCTGTTCGGCGACGGCCGCAACGGCCTCCGGCTTCCCAGGGGGCTGGAGAACGTGCGCGCCATGTATCGCAAGGGCATCGGCTTGCACGGGCTGGTGAAAGCGGCCCAGCTCACCACCCTGCTGACCCGTCCGCTCGGCGTCAAAGAGGTGACCAACCCGACGAAAGCGACGGGTGCCGACGACCCCGAAGTACTCACCGATGCCCGGCAGAATGCCCCGGTCGCGGTCCTGACCCTCGAGCGCGTCGTCTCGCTGCGGGACTACGAGGACTTCGCCCGGACGTTCGCCGGCATCGCCAAAACGCTTGCCACCTGGAGCTGGGCAGGGTGGGCGCGAAGCGTGTTCCTGACCGTCGCGGGCCCCGGCGGCGCGCTACCCGATGCCGCACTCATCAGCAATCTGACCACAGCGCTGCGGACGTTCGGGGATCCCCATGTCCGATTCCGGGTCGCCGCGCATCGTAGCGCGACATTTCAGATCACCGGCCACGTCAAGATCGCGTCCGGCCTTGAGCCTGAGAAGGTCCTGGCAGCGGTCACGGCGGCTCTCCGCGAGCAGTTCTCATTCACGGAGCGGGCCTTCGGGCAACCGGTCGCGCTCAGTGAGGTGATTGCCGCGATCCAGCACGTGCCGGGAGTCGCGGCTGTCGATCTGGACAGCCTGTACCGGACCGGCGATCCGGCACTGCTCAACACCCGATTGCTGGCCGCGATGCCCGACGGGAACCTGGGCGCGGAGTTGCTGGCACTGGACCCGCAGCCACCCGCACTGGATGTGATGGCATGAGCACCGATCTGCCGCATCTGTACGACCTCCTTCCGCCGATCTATCGGATCCGGGACGCGGAGCAAGGTGAACCGCTGCGGGCGCTGCTGGCGGTCATCGCCGAGCAGGCCGCCGTACTGGAGGAGAGTCTCGACCAACTGTATGACGACCAGTTCATCGAGACGTGCGCGCCGTGGGTGGTTCCCTACATCGGGGATCTGATCGGGTACCGCACCCTGTACGGGATCGTGCCGAAAGTGGCCAGCCCACGCGCCGAGGTGGCGCACACGATCGCGTTCCGCCGGCGGAAAGGCACCGCCTCGATGCTCGAGCAGCTCGCTCGAGACGTCACCGGCTGGCCGGCGCGGGTCGTGGAGTTCTTCCAGTTGCTCGCCACGACACAGCACGTGAATCACCTGCGCCGCACGAACCATTACGCGCCCGACCTGCGGTCCTGGGAGCGGCTCGAGCGCCTGAACACGCCATTCGACCCGGTCGCGCACACCGCGGAAGTCCGCCGCATCGCCACCGGCGCGGGACGCTACAACATCCCCAACATCGGCATCTTCCTCTGGCGGCTGGGCGCTTACTCCCTCAGTGACTCACCCGGGTTCCGGGTTGATGACCGCCGCTACTGCTTCAGCCCTCTCGGCATCAACACGCCGTTGTTTACCAGACCGGTGCCCGAAATGGAAATCACGCATCTGGCCCAGCCGGTCAACGTACCGGACCCAATCAGCCGTCGTGTGCTCGATCGCTACCTGGCGTCATACTATGGCCCGGGCCTGAGCCTCGCGCTGCATGCCAACGGCGTGCCAGTGGCCGGCGTGATTGTCTGTGATCTGTCAGACGCCGCCGGTGGACTGTGGGCCCACCGGCCCGACAACGACGTCGCCGTCGACCCCGTGCTCGGCCGGATCGCCTTTCCTGGGAACCAGCCGCCGCCGGCGGGCGTGCGCGTCACTTTCCATTACGGGTTCAGCGCGGACATGGGAGGCGGCGAGTACGAGCGCGCGGATTCCTTCGAAGACGGGCTGGGACCATTGCAGCCGGTGACGGCGACGATCGGGACCGCGCTGGCCGCGCTCGGCGGGCAGGGAATCGTCGAGATTCCAGGCAGCGGGCGCTACGTCGAGACGCCCGCGGTGCACGCCACGGCCTCGGGACATGTCGAGCTTCGGGCGGCCAACGGCAGACGCCCCACCGTGGTGCTCGGGGGTGATCTCGCGATCACCGGAGGAGCCGACGCCGACGTGACGGTCAATGGCCTGCTGATCACCGGCGGGATCCTCCGCGTGCCGGCGATCCCCGGCAACACCCTGCGCCGCCTTCGCCTGCGCCACTGTACTATCGTGCCCGGACTGGAACTCACAACGACCGGCGATCCGGTCCATCCCGACCAGCCCACGCTGGTGGTAGAGATCGAGGATGTTATCGTCGAGATCGATCACTGCATCGTCGGCGGGCTGCGCGTCGCCTCCGGCGCGGAAGTCCGCATCACCGACAGTATCGTGGACGCCACGAGCGAGACCGCAGTCGCCTACGCCGATCCGGCAGGATCAGGCGCCGGCGGCGCGCTCCACGTCGTCGACAGCACGGTAGTGGGGAAAGTGCACGCGCGCGTGCTGCGCCTGGCGTCCAACACGATGTTCCTGGCAGGGCTCGCCTCAGGCGATCCCTGGAGCGCTCCAGTGCGCGCCGAACGCAAGCAGGAGGGCTGCGTGCGATTCTCTTACCTGCCACTGTCCGCGGTCGTCCCGCGGCGGTACCACTGCCATCCCCAGACCGCGGCGGATGCGCTGCGCGTGGCCCCCCACTTCTCGTCGCGGCGGTATGGCGATCCCGACTATATGCAACTCGCCGCGCACGCGCCGCTTGAAATCCGCAATGGAGCGGACGACGAGAGCGAGATGGGTGCCTTCCACCACCTCTACCAGCCGCAGCGGGAGACGAACCTGCGCGTGCGGCTGGACGAATACCTGCGCTTCGGCCTGGAAGCCGGGATCTTCTACGTAACCTGAGGGGACGACGATGGGCGACTACACGCGGGTGACGGACAGACCGGAGAAGCGGTACACGGCGGTCCTCATGCAGCAGGGCCGCGTGCAGCTCGACGCGGACTGGAACGAAAAGGTCGCCATCGGCAGGCGCCGCTGGGAAACCCAGGCGCTCGACACATTCGGCCGCTGCGCCGTCCCGAAGACCACACCGGCGGCGTTCCAGGTTGGGGTACCGTCGGGCACGCCGCTCGATTTCACCCTCGGTACCGGACGGATCTACGTCGACGGACTGCTCGCGGAGATCTTCGCGGGGGAAACGTACAAGGGCAATCCGATCACCTACCGCAACCAGCCTTTCTATCCCAGCCCGCCCGCGCTGCCGTCGACCGGAATCGTGGTCCTCGACGTGTGGGATCGGGAAGTCACGGCCATCGAAGATCCCGACCTCCTGGAGAAGGCCCTCGGGGGTCCGGATACCACGGCGCGCCTGCAGACGGTCTGGCAGGTGAAAGTGCGGCCGTTGGCCACCGGTGGCCCGGCCGCGTGCGGCGCCGATCTGGGTTCGGGCATCTCCGGCGGACGCCTCAGCACGCGCACTGCGGTTCCACCGCCCGATCCTGACCCGTGCATTCTCCCGCCGACCTCCGGGTACCGCGGCCTAGAGAACCAGTTGTACCGGGTCGAGGTTCACACCGGGGGCCCGCTGGGCACCGCCAGGTTCAAATGGTCGCGCGACAACGCCTCACTCGTCGCCGCGGTGGAGGAGATCGTCACCAGCGGCAGCCAGAGCACGCTCACCGTGTCACGGGTCGGCTACGACAGCGTGCGCCGCTTCCAGATGGGCGATTGGGTCGAGATTCTTGACGACCACCGCGAACTGCGGGAGGAAGGCGGGGTCATGGCCCGCGTCGTCGCCCCTCCGGATGACGCGGCCCGCAAAGTCACCCTCGATCGGCCCATACCAGCAGGCACCTTCAACGTGGCCGATGCGTCGCGACACACCAGGCTGCGGAAGTGGGATGAGCAGACAGGAGTCGATGGCGACGGCCTACTGACGACGACGCCTGCCTGGGTGCCGCTGGAGAAGGGCATCGAAGTCCAGTTCAGCGTCGTCCCCAGCGGCGAGTTCCGCCCCGGGAATTTCTGGGTGCTCTGGGCGAGATACGTCGATGGGTCCATCGAGACTCTGACGAACGCTCCTCCGCGGGGCATCATCCATCACTACGGACAGTTGGCCGCGATCAACCCGGGAGCGGTGCAGGACTGCCGCCCACTGTGGCCCGCTGAGTGTGGGGGGTGTTGCTGCACGCTGACTGTGGGCGCGGGATCCGAAGCCGGTGGCGATTACGCCGATCTTGCCAGCGCGGTGGCGGGACTCCCGGCGGTCGCTCCCGATGCGGGGATGCCCGTGCGCATCTGTCTCCTCCCCGGTGACCATTCCCTGGCGGGGCCGGTCACCATCGCGCGCGACCGCGTCACGGTCGTCGGGTGTGGGACGCTGGCCCGCCTGGTGCCCGCGGCGCCTGCCTCGCTCCACATCACCGGGAGTGACGTCGCATTGGAAGCCCTGTTCATCGATGGCAACGTTAGCCCGCCCATGATCGAGGTTCGCGGTGAGCGCTGCCGCCTTGAGGGCAACCGGCTCCGCAACACCGAGGGGTTCGCAGTCGTTGCGACCGGTGCCGCGGAGTTGGCCGTGCTCGGGAACATCATCGAAGGCGGGCTCGGCATCTCCGTGCATGGCGAGCGAATGCGCATCTGGAGGAACCAGATCGATCACGGTGCGCTCCGGCTGCGCGCCGGGTGCGATCGTGTTGACGTTGAGGACAATGATCTTGTCGACGCGCACGGCTACGCCGCCATCGCCCTGGGAACGCGGCTGCCCGGTGAGCAGGAGCTTGTGCTCTCGGATATCAGGCTCCGGAACAATCGAATCCGGAATGCGTCCGGCAACGGGATTGCCGACGACGTGCCCGCCTCCGGGACGGCCCCCGCACTCCCGACGCAGATCCTGGGCCTCGAGATCGCCGGGAACGAGATCGACCACTGTGTGGGGCGCGCGGCCGTGTGGGCGCCGGGCAACCCCCCCTTCGGCGGGATCGTTCTGAACAGCGTGCACCATCTCGTGCTCACCCACAACCGCATCGAGGACAATGGGCTGGAAGCGTCCGTGCCCATCTGCGGGGTCTATGTGGCGCGCAGCCGGGGGTTCGAGGCGCATGGTAATCATGTGGTGAACAACGGTCCGCGGAGCATCGACACCCCGGCGCACGGGCCGCAGGGCGGCGTCGTCCTGCTCGATGCGTCCGTCCCGGTCGGAACCGCCCCAGCTGACGACGCGCTGGCGACGCCGGACGCATCGGCAGCGGCCCTGGTCGTGGACAATACGATTGTTGCCTCACGCGGGCTCGCGCTGCACCTCCGGGGCATGGGACCCATGCTGGTCACGGCAAACCGGCTCACCGCCTATAGCCTCGTCGGCGGGGGCCACGGCGATCGGCCGAAGCTCGAAGATCTGGTGGGTGCCGTGCTCATCGTCAACCACGGCATGCCGGCCTACTACTACGCCGCCTTGTCGGCAATGGGGTACACCGCGTTGCGGGGGAACGTTAGTCTTCACGCGACGGCGACAGGCGATCAGTGGGTCGTGGGGGGAAAGGTCCAGTTCTCCAACAACCAGGTCACCCTGGACCTGCGGCGGGAGCGCGATGCGATCGTGTTCGCGACAGTCGCGCTGATCTCGATGGATGACGTGCAGGCGTCGGGGAACCAGACGGAATGCATCGTCGCGTCGGGGCTCATCTACTTCGATCTCGCGGTGTTCGGCGTGACCACCCGCCAGATCGGCAACGGGCTCACCGAGACCCCCAATCGATGCGCCTTCTCGATGCTGTCAATGGGTGGAGCGATGAATGCGGGCGCCGACAACCAGGGGACGCATTGCATCCGGGTGAACGGGCCCGCAGGCCGGACGGTGAACCGAGATAACCTGGTGCTGCTGCCCAGTCATCTCTGTGCGCAATAGCCACGAGGAGGCGCCATGTCCATCAGAGACATCACCCAGGAAGACGTCGATCAGGTCGGCGTGACGCTGCTCCAGCGCGCGGAGGATGACCGCACGGTCTACTTACGAGACGGGATGGCGGCGGCCCGGCGAGAAGCGGAGGCGCTCCGCCAGGAGCACACACGGTTCCGAGACCGGCTCGGGGCCGAGCATCCGAAGGTACGCGCGCTAGAGGCCACGGCCAATGGATCTGAGGCGATCGCCCGGTGGGCGGAAGAAACAGTTGGACGCACCGAACGCCGCCCGGAGGTTCGAGGCGACGAATGGGTCGTGACGGGGCGCGTCGCCGCGCCCCGCGAGGTCGCCGAGGCGGGGCTCACCGTAGAGCTGGCGGATCGCGACGGCAGGGTCGTGGAGCAATTGGGCAAGGTCACGCCCGACGCCCGCGGCGAGTTCGTCGTATCTGCCCGCGGTGAAGAGTTCCGTGACTTGTTGACCACACACCCTGACCTGTTCCTGCGAGTCACGGATGCTGAGGGAAAAACGTTCGTGGCTGCCGGGACGCCGCTGCGCCCGGAGCCAGGCCGTCTCGATCACCTCGAAGTCACCATCGAAGCGGAGGAACCCGGCCGCGGCCCCAGCGCTGCCCCGGGCCGGCGACGCGGACGCAGGCCGCCTGGATAAGATCTGATCGGTCTGCGCGTCGACGGCCGCCCGCTCCTGGTTCGCAAGGCCTCGATCCCCAGACCGTCTTCTGTTTCAAGTACCTCCGCGCCGTCGACAATGCCAACACCATCTCGTGGAGCGGGGAGACAATCCAGATCCTGCCGGGTCCGGGCGGTCGCAGCTACGCCAAAGCCACCGTCGAAGTCCACGAACGGCTCGATGGCAGCGTCGCGACCTTCTATCAGGGTCGGTGCGTGGCCAGCCAGCGGCGGCAGGGCACCTCCGCACCGACTCGTGTCCCGGCCCGCGAGCGACGCCGTCTACGGATCGCTGGTCTCTCACCGGCGAGCCACTCCACCCGAGGGGGATCATGATACCTCCGGCAACGCGCCGAACGCGCCCTGGCGCCGCGCAGAAGGCAACGTCAATCCCAAGTACCGCTCCCTCGCTACCTGGCTGCGACGATCCCTAACTGACGGCCTGCCAAATCGTTGCCGCCCTC
>DASYRL010000079.1:0-37134 GCA_036004445.1 bacterium | reverse complement strand
GGAACGGCTCCAGGAAATCCGCTATCTGGTCACGCGCCGCCGCATCCGGCTGCGCGACGTCAGACTGCACCTCACCCCGCGCACGCCGCCTGCGGTGCTGCCAATGCCGGCCGGTACCCGCAGGCGGCAACGCGCCCCCCTTGCGCTGGCCTTCAACTGACGTTCATCGTTCGTCGTTCTCCGTTCGTCATGACCTTCGCTGAACCATGAACGAGGAACGAAGAACGGACAGCAGGCGCATTTACGCCGACTACGCGGCCACCACGCCGGTCGACCCGCGGGTCGTCGACGCTATGCTGCCCTACTTCACCGACCGGTTCGGCAACGCGAGCAGCGTCCACCAGTTCGGCCAGGATGCCCGCGAGGGCGTGGATACCGCGCGCGCCGTCGTGGCCCGGACCATCGGAGCCAAACCCCAGGAGATCGTCTTTACAAGCGGGGCGACCGAAGCCGATAACTTCGCGGTGATCGGCGCGGCATACGCCAACGAGGAACTGGGGCGCCACATCGTGACCACCACCGTCGAGCATCACGCCGTGCTGGAGCCATGCCGGTTCCTCGAGTCCCGCGGGTTCGAGGTGACCTACGTGCCGGTCGACCGGTTCGGGATGGTCGATCCCGGCGACGTGATCCGGGCGCTGCGCGAGGATACGATCCTGGTGTCGGTCATGCACGCGAACAACGAGATCGGGACTCTCGAACCCGTCGCCGAGATCGGACGCGCGGTGCGGGAGCGCGGGGTCCTGATGCACACCGACGCCACCCAGTCGGTGGGACTGCTGCCCGTGCGGGCCGACGACCTGTCGGTCGACCTGCTGTCGATGTCGGCGCACAAGCGCTACGGCCCCAAGGGAGTGGGGGCTCTCTATATCCGCAAGGGAACGCGCCTCAGCCGCATCCAGCACGGCGGCTCGCATGAACGGAACCGTCGTGGCGGGACGGAAGCCGTGCCGCTGATCGTGGGGTTCGGCGCCGCCCTTGAGATCGCCGCGGCCGGCATGGATGAGGAGGCCGCGCGCCTGCGGAAGCTGCGGGACCGGCTACGCGACGGGCTGCGGCGGCTGGACGGCACCCACGACAACGGACATCCGGAGCAGCGCCTGCCCGGGACGGTGAACGTCTCCTTCGAAGGAACCGACAGCGAATCGCTGCTGATGGCGCTGGATTTCCAAGGCGTGGCGGCGTCCAGCGGGTCGGCGTGCACGTCGGGGAGCCTGGAGCCGTCTCACGTGCTGCGGGCGATTGGGCTGCCGCCGGAGGTCGCCGCGGGGACCATCCGCCTCACGCTGGGGCGCTGGACCACCGACGCCGACGCGGACTACCTCCTCGAGGTCATCCCCGGGATCGTCGCCGACCTCCGACAGCCGCTGAAGTCGTCGGCCGTAGTTCGCTAAGGCCGATAGGGTCAAATCTTCACGTGCAGGGTTTTCAGCCGTTTCGCGTCAAGGTGAAGACTTGCCTCATGTGCAGTAGGCTCTCGGACCGTCGGCCTCGAATGAAAACAGCGTGACCGGCTATCTCCCCATCTTCGTACATTTCGCGCTGGCCGCTGCCCTGACCGCGCTGCTGCTGGGCGCACACGCGCTTCTCGGTGGGCGCAAGCCGACGCCCGAAAAGGGGGCGCCGTATGAATCCGGCGTGTGGCCGGTGGGATCCGCGCGCGAGCGCGTGCCGATCCGCTACTACCTCATCGCGATGCTGTTCCTGCTCTTCGACATCGAGGCGGTGTTCATGTACCCGTGGGCGGTCATCGCCAGGGAGCTCGGGCGATTCGGCCTCGCCGAGATGCTGACGTTCATCGGCGTATTGGGCATCGGCTACGTCTACGCTTGGCGGAGGGGAGCGCTGGAATGGCAGTGATCAGCCGCGCCCGCTTCCCGCACGATGTGACCGAAGCGGACCTCCAGGCCCTGGAAGGGAATTTCCTGACGACGACGGTCGACCGGTTCGTCTCGTGGGCGCGCAAGAACTCGATCTGGCCCGCCCAGTTCGGCCTTGCGTGCTGCGCCATCGAGATGATGTCCGCTGCCGCGGCTCGGTTCGACCTCTCGCGGTTCGGCAGCGAGCTGTTCCGCGCGTCGCCCCGGCAGGCCGACATGTTGATCGTTTCCGGCCGGGTGTCGCAGAAGATGGCGCCGGTGCTGCAGCACATTTACGAGCAGATGCTGGAGCCGAAGTGGGTTCTGTCGATGGGCGACTGCGCCAGCTGCGGCGGCGTGTTCAACAACTACGCCCTGGTCCAAGGCGTCGACAAGCTGGTGCCCGTGGACGTATACGTGGCCGGATGCCCGCCGCGCCCGGAGGCGCTGCTCGACGGGTACCTGAAGCTGCAGGAGTTGATCGCCGCCGGCCCCGGGGCACGCGGCCGAACAGAAGTGGCGAAACCCAATCTGACGAGGCCCGAGGCCCGAATCCCGAGGCCCGGGACCCCGTGATGGCGGCCGACCTGGTGCGGACGGTGGCTGAGGCGCTTGCGCCCGACGTGGCGGAGCATCAGGAGTTCCGCGGCGAGACCACGCTGGTCCTCCCTGTGGGCCGCATCCTCGACGCCCTCCGGCTCGCGCAGGCGGCTGGATTCGTCCTGCTCACGGATCTGACCGCGGTGGATCGTCATCCCGCAGAGCCCCGCTTTGAGGTGGTATACCAACTGACGGCGCCGGACGCACGGACCCGCCTGCGGCTGAAGGTCCGGACGGCTCCGGATGCCGCGGTGCCATCGGCGACGCCCGTGTGGCCGGCGGCGAACTGGCTGGAGCGCGAAATCTTCGATCTGTTCGGGATCCGGTTCGACGGCCACCCCGATCTCAAGCGCATCCTGATGCCGGACGACTGGGAGGGCCACCCGCTGCGCAAGGATTTCCCGCTGGTCGAAGAGCCGGTGCAGTTCATCGGGCACACGCCGAAGGTCCCCAGCCGGATCATTCCGAAGACGCCACCCCGGCAATCCTGAACGCTGCCGTGAGATGTTCCGGATCGCCGCCACTGAGATCATCCGATGAGTGACCTGACGCGGGAAACGCTGGTCGTGAACATGGGGCCGCAGCATCCGTCGACGCACGGCGTGCTGCGCCTGATCCTCGACCTGGAAGGCGAGGTCATCGTCGGCTCGGAACCCGTGATCGGCTACCTCCACACCGGCTTCGAGAAAGAGATGGAAACCCGCACCTATCACCAGAACATCGTCTTTCCGCCGCGCATCGAGTACCTCGCCACGTTCATCGAGGAACAGGCCTACGTCACGGCGGTGGAAAAGCTGCTGGGGATCACGCCTCCCAAGCGCGCGGAAGTGATCCGCATCGTGCTGGCGGAACTCTCCCGGATCGCCAGCCATCTCGTATGGCTGGGGACGTCGGCGATCGACCTCAACGTCAGCAGTGTATTCATGTACTGCTTCCGCGACCGCGAGAACATCCTCGATATCTTCGAGATGGTATCCGGCCAGCGCATGATGCACGGGTACTTCCGGATCGGTGGGCTGCAGTGGGACCTCCCGGCCGGATTCGTCGACCGCGTTCGGGGTTTTCTGGCGACGCTGCCGGCACACCTCGACGAATTCGAGGCGCTGCTGACCGACAACCTGATCTGGCGCCAGCGCACCGAGGGGGTGGCGGTGCTGACGCCAGAGGATGCAATCCGCTACGGCTGCACCGGCCCGGTGCTGCGCGGATCAGGGGTGAACTACGACGTGCGCCGGGCGTTTCCGTACGGCGGCTACGACGAGTATGACTTCGACGTCCCTCTGGGGACGCGGGGCGACGCGTTCGAGCGGTACCGGATCCGCATGGAAGAGATGCGCCAGAGCCGCCGCATCGTGCTGCAGGCGCTCGACCGGCTCCCCGACGGCCCGATCATCGTCGATGACCGCAAGGTGGCCCTGCCGCCGCGCCGGGAGTTGGTGCGGTCGATGGAGGCCGTCATCCACCAGTTCAAGCTCGTCAGCGAGGGCATCCATCCGCCCGCCGGTGAGGTATATTCGGCCGTGGAATCGCCGCGGGGCGAGAAAGGGTACTATCTCGTCAGCGACGGCAGCAACCGCCCGCTGCGGGTGCGCGTGCGCGCGCCGTCGTTCACGAACTTACAGGCCCTGCCCGCGATGATCTTTAGGAGTTACGTGGCCGACGTGGTCGTGGCGATTGCGTCGATCGACATCGTGCTCGGAGACGTCGACAGATGACCCCGCCGCGTCTCTCCGACAACGCAAAGTCCGAAATCCGCAGCCTGATGTCCCAGTTTCCGCAGTCCCAGTCCGCCCTCCTGGGCGCCTTGTTCGTGGCCCAGGACGAAGCGGGCTACCTGCCGCCGGAGGTGATCGAGGACGTGGCCGCGGTCTTGGGACTGCCGGTCAGCGAGGTGGCCTCCGTTGCCTCGTTCTACCACCTGTTCTTCTTCAAGCCGGTCGGCCGCTACGTGGTCCAGGTTTGCACGAATATTTCGTGCACGCTCGAAGGATGCGGCGGGGTCCTGCGCCACCTGCGGCGAGCGTTGGGCATCGACGTCGGAGGGACCACCGCCGACGGCCGCTTCACCCTGCGCACCGCGGAGTGTCTGGCCGCCTGCGAAGAGGCGCCGGTGATGCTGGTCGGCACAGACCGCCACGGCAGGCTGACGCCTGAGAAGGTTGACGCGCTCCTGATGCGCTATCACGAGCACCGGACCCCGGACGCCGAACCCCGGACCCCGTAGTTATGCCGGAACCCTTCCTTCTCAAACACATCCATGAGCCCGACCCGGCCGACCTGCGGGGCTACCTCGCCCGCGGCGGCTACGAGGGTCTCCGCAAGGCGCTGGCCATGCCGCCCGCCGAGGTTATCGACGAAGTCGACAAGTCCGGACTGCGCGGCCGCGGCGGCGCGGGATTCCCGACGGGGCGCAAGTGGAAGTTCATCCCTCCCGATCCGAGCGTCATCAGGTACCTGGTGGTGAACGCGGACGAAGGTGAGCCGGGCACGTTCAAAGACCGCACGCTGCTGGAGGGTGACCCGCACCGCTTGCTCGAGGGCATCGCCATCGGCAGCTACGCCATCGGGGCGCACCAGGCGTTTGTCTACCTGCGGCGGGAGTTCTACCGGGCCCGCGACCTGCTGGAACGGGCCATTGCGCAGGCCTACGAAGCCGGCTGGTTGGGCCGCGGCATTCAGGGGACGGGGTTCGATCTCGACGTCGTGCTGGCCACCGGCGCCGGCGCCTACATCGCCGGCGAAGAGACAGCGCTGCTGGAGTCGCTGGAGGGCCGGCGCGCGCTGCCACGGTTGAAACCGCCGTTCTATCCGGCGGTGAAGGGACTGTACATGAAGCCGACCGCGGTGAACAACGTGGAGACGCTGTGCCACGTGGCCTGGATTCTCGCGCGCGGCGCGGCGTGGTACCGGGAGCAGGGGACCCCGATCCTCGTTTCAATCAGCGGCCACGTGACGACCCCCGGTGTCTACGAGCTGCCGCTGGGGACAACCATCCGCGGGGCGATCGCCGCCGCCGGCGGGATGCGCGGCGGCCGGGTGTTCAAGGCCTGCTTCCCCGGGGGATCGTCCTCGGCGCTGCTGACCCCGGCCTATCTGGATACGCCGATGGACTATGACGCGCTGGCCAAACTGGACGTGCCTGGATCGATGCTCGGATCGGCGGCGCTGATGGTGATGGACGAGACGACCTGCATCGTGGAGATCGTGGCGCGAACGGTGGAATTCTACCGCGACGAGTCGTGCGGCAAGTGCACCCCCTGCCGCGAGGGGACGATCTGGCTGTCCCAGGTGTTTGAGCGCATCCTGCACGGACGTGGCCGCATGGAGGACCTTGATCTCCTGGCGGGCGTGGCCCGCGGGATGATGGGCACGTGCTTCTGCCCGCTGGGCGAGAGCGTGCCCCCGAGCCTGAATGCGTCGCTGCGTTTCTTCCGCGGCGAATACGAACATCACATCCGCACGGGGGCCTGCGACGTGGGGGTGACGGCGTGACGACGGAAACGCGGAAGCGCGGAAACGCGGAATCACGACGATGAGCGTCCAGGCAATCACCCTGACGATCGACGGGCGGACCGTGGCGGTGCCTAAGGGCACCACGATCTACCATGCCGCGAAGCTGGCCGGCATCGAGATCCCCATCTTCTGCTACCACGACCGCATGCCGCCGCTGGGAGCCTGCCGGATGTGCCTGGTCAAAGTCGAGAAAATGGGGCGGCTCCAGACCTCCTGCACGCTCGAGGCGGGCGAGGGGATGGTGGTGTCGACGGTGGCGCCCGAGGTGAAGCTCGGGCAGGAAGCCATCCTCGAGTACCTGCTGGTGAACCATCCGCTGGACTGCCCAATCTGCGACAAAGGCGGCGAGTGCCCGCTGCAGGATCAGACCTTCCGCTGGGGCCCGGGCCGCAGCCGCTACGTCGAAGTGAAGCGGGACTTCGCCAAACCTATTTCCCTCGGACCGGTGCTGGTGCTGGACCGGGAGCGCTGCATCCTGTGCTGGCGGTGCGTGCGGTTCGGCGAGATCATCGCCGGGGATGACGCGCTGAAGGGGTTCGAGCGGGGGTTTGCCACCGAGGTCAACACGCCGTTCACGCTTCCCGTCCAGTCCAAGTTCATCGGGAACACCATCGCGATCTGCCCGGTCGGCGCGCTGACCGCGAAGAGCTACCGGTTCATCTCCCGTCCGTGGGACAACACCGCCGTGCCGAGCGTCTGCACGTTGTGCGGGGTGGGCTGTGCCATGTACCTCGACGTCCGCGGGAACACGATTACACGCGTGCGCGCCCGCGAGGCTCCCGCCGTCAACGACATCTGGCTGTGCGATCTCGGGTTCTTCGGGCAGAGTTACGTTGGCCGCGAGGACCGCCTGCGCCGCCCCCTCGTGCGCCGCAACGGGGCGTTGGTCGAAACGACCTGGGACGATGCCCTGGACGTCGTCGCGCGCCAGCTGCGCGCAGCGGGAAACCGTGCCGGCTGCATCGGCGGCGGGCGCGGCACCAACGAGGACGCCTACACGCTGGGGCGGTTCTTCCGGACCGTGGTCGGCACCAACCACATCGACCACAGAGTCGATCTGGCCCCGCAGACCGCCAGCGCGCTCGTCCCGTGGGGCATGACGTCGTCGATTGCCGACCTCGCCGCCGCCGACGTCATCGTCCTCGCCGGCTGCGACGTCACCGAAGAGTACCCGGTGCTGTGGCTGCGGATGAAGCAGGCCATCGACCGCGGCGCGATCATCATCGCCATCACCCCCAAACGGCTGGAGATCGAGCGGTGGATCGCCCACCAGCTCGTGCACCGCTACGGAGTGGGCTCCGAAGTCTTCGCCGCGCTGATCGGCGGGCGCACCGGCCGCCGGAGGCTCGGCGGCACGCCCGGCGGCGTTGCCGAGGAAGCCCTCGAGGCGGCATCGGCTGCGCTGATGGCGGCGGCCCGCCCGGTCGTCCTGATCGGGCGCCTGGCCCTGGATGCCCCCGACGGCGTCGCGGCGGTCGACGCGCTTGTCGAGATCTGCCGGCGTATCGGGGCGCCGCTCAACGTGATGCGGGGCAAGGGCAACGAATTCGGCGCCGCGGCTGCCGGCGTGCTTCCCACCTGCGGGCCGGGCGGCCGGCCGCTGGACGAGATCCGCGCCGACCTCGAGGCGGCATGGGGGGAGCCGGTGGCGCGCGAGCGGGGAATGAACGTGCCGGAAATGCTCGAGGCGGCGGCTCGAGGCTCGCTGTCCCTGCTGTACGTGGTCGGGGCGGATCTTGCAACGAGCCTGCCCGAGCGGCGGCGCTGGACCGATGCCCGCACCGGGCTGAGCTTCCTCGTCGTGCAGGACGCGTTCCTCACTGAGACCGCACAGGCGGCGGACGTCGTGCTTCCAGCGCTCGTCGTTGCCGAGAAGTCGGGAACCGTCAGCAACATCGAAGGCCGCGTCCAACGCGTGGAGGCCGCGGTCGAGGGACCCGGCGACGCGCGCGCCGATTGGGAGATCGTCGGCCTCCTGTCGGAGCGGCTCGGCCGTCCCATCGCCTACAGCGCGTGGGAAGAGATCTTCGAGGAGATGCGCCGTCTGATTCCGGATCTGGAGATTGGTGAACGTGTTCCGCCGACCGGGGTCCGGGGTTCGGGGTCCGAGGTCCGTCCTGCCCCTACGGACACCGGACATCGGACATCGGACACCGAAACGGTGCAAGACTATCCGCTGACGCTGATCGTAGGTGACGTTCTGTTCGACCGCGGGGCGATGGGCGCGCGCAGCCCGGCGATCGCCGACCTGGCGGGCGAGCCGTGGGCCCTGCTTCATCCCGATGACGCCGCCCGAGCCGGCGTCGCCGCCGGCGACGTGGTCGTGGTGACGTCGAAGGCCGCGTCGTTGGCGCTGCGCGCCCGCGTGTCCGACGCGGTCATGCGAGGGGACGTGTTCATCCCGCGTGGGTTCGACGGCACGCCGGTCAACCTCCTGACCGACGCGGGAGGCGACACCGGCACCGTGGTGCGCGTCAACGCCTTTGCACCGGTGACCGGAGGTACCGTCGAACCCTGATGCCGGCCGATCTCCTCGCTGCCGCCGTGAAGAGCGCAGTGGTCCTGGTGCTTTTGCTGACGGCCTTCGCCTACATGACGCTGCTGGAGCGGCGCGTGCTCGGGAAGTTCCACCTCCGGGTGGGGCCGAACCGGGTGGGGCCGTTCGGCCTGCTGCAGCCACTCGCCGATGGCGTGAAGCTGATCTTTAAAGAGAACTTCGTCCCCACGGACGTCGACCGGTTTGTGTACTGGCTGGCCCCCGCCATCTCGATGGTGACGGCGCTGTTCGTCTACGCGGTGATCCCTTTCGGCGACACGATCACGGTGTTCGGGCGGCAGATCCCGCTGTACCTCGCCAGCGTCAACGTCGGCATCCTGTTGATCCTCGGCGCGTCGTCGGTCGGCGTGTACGGGATCATCCTCGGGGGCTGGTCGTCGAACAACAAGTACTCGCTGCTGGGCAGCCTGCGCAGCAGCGCGCAGCTGATCAGCTACGAGCTGGCCCTCGGCCTCGCCGTGATCGCCGTCGTCATCAGCGCGGGATCGCTTAACCTCCTGGAGATCGTCGCCGCGCAGTCGTCCCGGTGGTTTATCGTCACCCAGCCTCTGGGCTTCCTGGTCTTTCTGACCGCGGCGCTGGCCGAGACGAACCGAGCGCCGTTCGACCTCCCCGAGGCCGAGCAGGAGTTGATCGCTGGGTATCAGACTGAGTACGGCGGATTCAAGTTCGCCATGTTCTACTTCGCGGAGTACATCGGGGTCATCACGATGAGCGCCCTGCTGACGACCCTGTTCTTCGGCGGCTGGAAGGGGCCGGTGCTGCCGCCGCTGCTGTGGTTCGCCGTCAAGCTCTTCGCCTTCATCTTTGTGTTCATCTGGCTGCGCGCCACGCTCCCCCGCGTGCGGCACGATCAGCTCATGGCGTTCGGCTGGAAAGTCCTCGTCCCGCTCGGCCTGCTCAACATCGTGATCACGTCGCTGCTGGTGGTGCTGCGGCCATGATACCCGTAGGTCGTAGGTCGCGGGTCGTGGGTCGTCTGCGAGTCACGAGTCACGAGTCACGAGTCACCACGCGATGAGTACCATTGGAACATACCTCAAACAGAGCCTGGCCATGCTGCGCGGCATGACGATCACGTTTCGCTACCTGTTCGCTCGCCCGATCACCATTCAATACCCGGACGAGAAGACGCGCGTCCAGACGCGCTTCAAGGGACGCCACTGGCTGACGCTCTACGACGACGGGATGGACCGCTGCATCGGCTGCGAGCTGTGCGTCATCGTCTGTCCCTCGCAGGCGATCTACGTGAAGGCGGCGGAAAACACGCCGGAACGCCAGGTCAGCAAGGGCGAGCGCCACGCGGAGGTCTTCCAGATCAACGAGCTGCGCTGCATCTTCTGCGGCTTCTGCGAAGAGGCCTGCCCGACGGGCGCGATCGTGCTGGGCCGCGACTACGAACTGGCCGGGTTTTCGCGCGAGACGATGATCTACACGAAGCCGATGCTGACCGAGCCCTACCCGGGCGCGTCCGGCCGCGACCCCAAACGCGAGATCTAGTGACTCGTGACTCGTGACTCGGTACTTGGCAACTCCGTGACGGACCCTACGGAGGGTCGAGTGGTTCCGAGTCACGAGCCACGAGTCACCAGTCACCAGGGGTGTTATTCGTGGAACTCGTAGTCTTCATCATCGCAGCCGCCGCGGCGCTGGCCGGCGGCGTCGGCGTCATTGCCAGCGCCCAGCCCGTACGCAGCGCGCTGTCCCTGCTGCTGGTGCTGGGCAGTCTCGCGATCCTCTATCTGCTCCTGGCCGCGGAATTCATCGCCGTCCTGCAGGTCATCGTGTACGCGGGAGCGATCGTCGTCCTGTTCCTGTTCGTTATCATGCTGCTGCACGAGCGCAGCGGCGAGGGACGCCATGAGAAGCTGCCGCGCCAGCGTCCGGTGGGGCTCGTGCTGGCCACCGCCTTCCTCGGCGTGCTCGCCTACGCGGTGTTCACCGCTCGCGGAGGCGCGCTGTTCGGCGCGTCGCTGTTCGCGGATGTCCCGCCGGGGTTTGGCTCGGCGCAGGGCGTCGGCCGCGTGCTGTTTTCGGCGTATCTGCTGCCGTTTGAGGTCGCGTCGGTGGTGCTCCTGGTGGGGATCGTCGCCGCCGTCGTGCTCGGACGCGCGCGGCCGGTGGCATGATTCCACCGGCGTATTTCCTCATCCTCAGCGGGATCCTGCTCTCGCTCGGCGTCGCCGGCGTGTTGATTCGCCGCAACGCCCTGGTCGTGTTCATGTCGATCGAACTGATGCTCAACGCCACCAATCTGGCGTTTGTGACGTTCGCCCGGCTCCTCGGGTCCGTGCAGGGGCAGGTCGTCGTCTTCTTCGTCATCGTGGTCGCCGCGGTCGAGGTGGTTGTCGGCCTCGCCATCATCGTGGACATCTTCCGCGCGCGCGAGACCGTCAGCGTGGATGACGTCGACCTGCTGCGGGGTTAGCGCGATGCTGCCGCTGCTGATCATCCTCGTCCCCCTCGCCGGCTGGCTCATCAACGGTCTCTACGGCGGCCGTCTGTCCAAGACCGCGTCGGGCGCGCTGGCCTCGGCGGCGGTCGGGCTGGCGTTTCTGCTGGCGCTGGCGGCGCTCCGGAATCCCCTCGTCTGGCAGGCCGGGTGGAGGATCACCTTCGGTCCGTGGATTGCCGCCGGGGGATTCTCGGTGGAAGCCGGCCTCCTGCTGGACCGGCTGTCGGCGGTCATGGTCCTGGTCGTCACGGGCGTTGGGTTCCTTATCCATGTGTATTCGATCGGCTACATGGCCGACGAGCCCACGACGTCCCGCTACTTCGCCTACCTGAACCTGTTCATCGCCTCGATGCTGATCCTCGTGCTGGGGAGCAACCTACTCGTCCTCTTTGTCGGCTGGGAGCTGGTGGGGATGTGTTCGTACCTCCTCATCGGTTATTGGTTTGCGCGGCCGCGGGCCGCGGCGGCCGCACGGAAGGCCTTCATCGTCAACCGGATCGGCGACGCGGGATTCCTGCTCGGGATGCTCGCGCTGGTGGCTGCCGCAGGCACGCTGGACTTTGCGGGAATCGAGCGGGCGATCCCGTCCCTGACTTCCGCCGCGGTCGTCGGGATCACGCTGCTGCTGTTCTTCGGCGCAACCGGGAAATCGGCGCAGCTGCCGCTGTACGTGTGGCTGCCCGACGCCATGGAAGGGCCCACGCCGGTCTCCGCGCTGATTCATGCCGCCACGATGGTGACCGCGGGCGTCTACATGATCGGACGGCTGCACGTCCTGTTCGAGGCGGCATCGGCGACGCTGGCGATCATCGCCGCGGTCGGAACCCTCACCGCGTTGTTTGCCGCGACGGTGGCCCTGGTGGAATGGGACCTCAAACGTGTCCTGGCCTACTCGACGATCAGCCAGCTCGGGTACATGTTCCTGGCGATGGGCGTCGTCGCGATGCCGGCGGGTCTGTTCCATCTCACCACCCACGCGTTCTTCAAAGCGCTGCTGTTCCTCGCGGCGGGCAGCGTGATGCACGCAATGCGCGGAACGATCGACATGCGCGCGCTGGGCGGACTGGCCGGGCCGCTGCGCTGGACGGCCCTGGGCTTCACGATCGGCGCCCTGGCCCTGGCGGGGCTCCCGCCGTTCGCCGGATTCTTCAGTAAGGACCTGATCCTGGAGGCGGCGTTCGCCCACGCCCGCGGCGGGGCGTCCTACCTGTTGTACGCCGGAGGGCTGCTCACCGCGTTCGTGACGGCGGCGTACATCACGCGTGCGGTGGTGCTGACGTTCGTCGTGCCGGCCCGGCACGAGAGCCATCCGCACGAGGCCAGCGAATCGATGGCCTGGCCGATGGTCGCCCTGGCCGCGCTGTCGATGACCGGAGGGCTGCTGGGCGCCGCGTTCGTCGGCGCCCCGCTGCTGCGGAATCTCGACCGGTTCTTCGAGGTCCCCCCGGTGGAATCGAGCGTGCCGCCTCTGATCCTGACGGTGATCGCCGTCGCCGTCGCGGCGCTGGGAGCCGCCGCCGGCTGGCTTGTCTACCGGTGGCGCCCGCGCGAGGCCCTGGGCGCCGTGGGCCGTGTCTTCAGCCGCGGGTGGTACATCGAAGACGCGTATCGCGCGTTGATCCTGGCCCCAGGCCGCGCGCTGGCCGCGGCGCTTGCGACGACCGTTGAGACCGGGATCATCGACGGAGCCGTGAACGGTATTGCCGCCGTGCTGGGCGGGACCGGCGGTGGGTTGCGCCGCCTGCAGACCGGATACGTGCGCAACTATGCGGCGGTCATCCTCGCCGGCGTCATCCTGCTGATGGGCTACTGGATCCTGCGATGAAGGCCAGTCGGCAGTCTGCAGTCGGCAGGAGGCAGCCAAAGGCATGCTGACGGCGTTGATCTTTGTCCCGGCGGCCGGCGCCGTGCTTACCCTGCTGCTTCCGCGCGGGCGCGAGTCCACAGTGCGCTGGACCGGCATGCTGTCGTCCGCCACGGCGCTGGTGATCGCGACCATCGTGTTTGTGCAGTTCGAGAGCGGTACGGCGGCCGTGCAGTTCGCCGAGCGCGCCGCGTGGATCCCCGCGCTGGGGATCACCTACCACATCGGCGTGGACGGCATTTCGCTCCCGCTGGTGGTGCTCACCGCGGTGATGATGCCGATCGCGCTGCTGTCCTCATGGCGGTCGGTGACCGATCGCGTGAGGGAATTCACCTTCAGCATGCTGCTGCTGGAGACCGCGCTGCTGGGCACGTTCGTCAGTCTCGATCTGATCCTGTTCTTCGTGTTCTGGGAAGCGGTGTTGATCCCGATGTACCTGATCATCGGGCTGTGGGGCGGCCCCCGCCGGGCCTACGCGGCGATCAAGTTCATCCTGTTCACGATGACGGGCAGCGCCCTGATGCTGGTCGCGATCATCTTCCTGTACGTGCACAGCGGGACCGTGCTGCCGGCGCGGACGTTCGATCTGATGCAGCTGCTGGACATCCGCGTAGGGATGCCCCTGCAGGCGTGGCTATTCGCCGCCTTCGCGCTGGCGTTTGCCATCAAGGTCCCCGTCTGGCCGCTGCACACCTGGCTCCCTGACGCGCACGTGGAAGCGCCGACCGCCGGCAGCGTGATCCTCGCCGCCGTGCTGCTGAAGATGGGGACGTACGGTTTCCTGCGCGTTCTCCTGCCGCTGTTTCCGGAGGCGACGCTGCGGTTCGCACCGGTGCTGGTCATCCTCGCGATTGTCGGCATCATCTATGGCGGCCTCGTGTCGTGGGTCCAGCCGGACATGAAACGGCTGGTCGCAATGAGTAGCGTCAGCCATCTCGGTCTGGTCACGCTGGGCGCGTTTGCGCTCACCGTGGAAGGCCTGCAAGGCAGTCTCGTGCAGATGGTGAACCACGGCATCAGCACGGGGGGCTTGTTCCTGCTGGTCGGCGTGCTGTACGACCGCACGCACTCCCGACAGATGGACGACTACGGCGGCGTGGCCGCGCTGATGCCGCAGTTCGCCGCCGTGAGCCTGATCGTCGTGGTCTCCTCGATGGCGCTGCCGTCGACGAATGGATTTGTCGGCGAGTTCCTCGTACTGCTCGGTGCATTTCGCGCGCAGCCGGCCTATGCGGCCGTTGCGGTCGCCGGGGTCATCCTGTCGGCGGTGTACCTGCTGTGGATGTACCAGCGGGTGATGCAGGGGCCGGTCGCGGTCAAGGCGCTTGCCCTGGACCCGAGCGGCGCGAGTGGTGCAGGGCCGGTGCGCATGATCGATCTCTCCCCGCGCGAGCTGCTCACGTTCGTCCCGCTCATCGCGCTGATCTTTGCGATCGGGCTGTATCCCTCGCCGCTGCTCAGCCGTACCGAGGCCTCCGTCCGCGCGCTGGTAGTGCGGGTCGACGAAGCGCGCGGACATGCCGAAACGGGCTTCGGGCTTCGGGCTTCGGGCTTTGCCACTCCGATTCACGATTCACAATTCACGATTCACGAATTTCGAGTCACGAGTCACGAGTCACGAGTGACCCGGGGACTCCGATGACCCTGCCCTCCGTCGACCTCCGCCTCGTTGTTCCAGAACTGCTGCTGACGGGCGCCGCGATACTGGTCCTGCTGGTCGGCGCGTTCACCCCGCGCGCGGGGCATCCGGCGCTACGCTGGATCGCCGCCGCCGGCGCCGCGGCGGCGTTATGGCAGACCCTCCGCCTGGGGACGGGCGGCGCGTCGTTCGGCGGCATGTACGTGCGCGATGCACTGACGCTCGTGCTGCAGAGTATCGCGTTGGTCACCACCTTGCTCGCCGTCGTCCTGTCGGGGGAGTACGTCCAGCGGACGCGGCTGGAGAGTGGCGAGTACTACACGCTCTTGCTGGTCAGTGCGCTCGGCGGGTTGTTGATGGCCGCGAGCAGCGATCTGTTGATGATCTTCCTGGGCCTGGAGACGCTGTCCATCCCGCTGTACGTGATGGCGGGCTTCGCGCGCAGCGACGTCCGCTCGCAGGAGGCCGGCATGAAGTATTTTCTGCTGGGCGCCTTCAGCACGGTATTTCTCCTCTACGGCATCGCGCTGATCTACGGCGCCGGGGGATCGACGAACCTGGGAACCCTCGCTGCGGCGTCGCCGTCCCTGCTGCTCTTTACCGGAATCGGCCTGGTGACGATCGGGCTGGGCTTCAAAGCGGCCGTGGTGCCGTTTCACGCCTGGGCCCCCGACGTCTACGAGGGCGCGCCGATGCCCGTGACCGCGTTCATGTCCGTCATCGCCAAAGTCGGCGCGTTCGCGGCGTTCCTGCGGATCTCTTCCGTCGCGCTGTCCGCTCAGTTCTCGCAGTGGGCCACAGCGCTGACGGTGATCTGCGTAGCGACGATGGTGCTGGGCAACCTCGCCGCCCTGCGGCAGACGAACCTGAAGCGGCTGTTGGCGTACTCCAGCATCGCCCACGCCGGTTTCATCCTGATCGGCATCCTCTCCGGCAACATCTCCGGCGCGACCGCCGTCGCCTTCTATCTGCTCGCGTACGCGCTGATGACGCTGGGCGCCTTCGGCGTCGCGTTGATGCTGCAGCGGGACGGCCAGGAGGCCGACGAGATCGCCGACCTCAGCGGCCTCGCCTCGCGGTCCCCCATCCTGGCCGCGGCGATGACGCTGTTCATGATTTCGCTGGCCGGGCTGCCCCTGACCGCGGGATTCTTCGCGAAGTTGTACGTCTTTACCGCCGCGCTGGACGCCGGCTATGCCTGGGTCGCGATCGTCGGAGTGCTGGCGAGCGTCGTGTCCGCGTACTACTACTTCCGGGTCGCCTACGTCACGCTGACGGGGCAGCCCCGGGACGACGTCGTGATCGTCGGCGGGCGGTGGACCCGGGCGGCGCTCGTCGCCGCGGCGGCCGGCGTGCTCATCCTGGGACTTGCCCCAGGACGGTTTGTGACGTTCGTGCAGCAAGTCGGGCAGGCGCTGGCGAAATGACGATCCTGGTGCATCGTTCTTCGTTCCTCGAGGAGATGTGAACCCATGAACCAAGAACGATGAACGACGAACGGGTCTTGGGCTAGTCGATGAGCGAACAAGAGAAATTTGACGCGATCGTCGTCGGAGCGGGTCCGGCGGGGAGCGCCGCCGCCTACACGATGGCGAAGGCGGGTCTCACCGTGGTGCTGCTCGAGCGCGGCGAGTATCCGGGCGCCAAGAACGTGATGGGCGGGGTGATGTACGGCACGATGCTGGCGGACATCATCCCCGACTTCACGCGCGACGCCCCCATCGAGCGTGTGATCGTCGAGGAGCGCCTCTGGATTGCCACGGATGATTCGGCGGTCAGCATCGGGCAGAAGACCGCGCACGGGTCCGTTGTTCCCAACGCGTTTACCGTCCTGCGCGCGCACTTTGATCGGTGGTTTGCCGCCAAGGCGGAGGAAGCGGGCGCGTTGCTCGTGCCGGCCACCGTGGTCGAGGACGTCATCTTCGACGGCGACCGCATCGTCGGGGTCCGGACGGGCCGGGAGGAAGGGGATCTCTACGCCGACGTGGTCGTCATCTGCGACGGCGTGCACTCCTTCCTCGCGAAGAAGGCGCGGCTGCAAACGCGGGACATCGCGCCGCACGAAGTCGCGCTGGCCTTCAAGGAGATCATCACCCTTCCCGCCCAGACAATTGAGGAGCGTTTCAACGTGGGGCCCGGTGAGGGGGTGACGATCGAGATCTACGGATCGGTGACGCAGGGCATGGGCGGCTACGCGTTCATCTACACGAACCGAGAGAGCCTCTCGGTAGGAGCGGGGGCGCTGATCTCCCACCTGATGCGCACAAAGATCACACCGAACGACGTGCTGGAGCAGTTGAAGTCGCACCCGCTCGTGAAGCCGCTCATCGCCGGAGGACAGACCGTGGAGTACCTGGCCCACGCCATCCCCGAAGGCGGCTACAAAGCGATGCCGCGGCTATACGGCAGCGGCGTGCTCATTGCCGGTGACGCCGCGATGATGGTGAACGGGCTCCACCGTGAGGGCAGCAACCTGGCGATGACGGCCGGCCGGTCGGCAGGGGAAACCGTCATCGAAGCCCGGGCCCGGGGGGACTTCTCTGCCGAGGCGCTCTCGGTCTATCAGGCCAGACTCGAGAACAGCTTCGTGTTGAAGGACCTGAAGAAGTACCAACACCTGCCCGAGTTTGTGGACCAGCACCCCGAACTGCTGCAGATCTACCCGCGCCTGGTCAACCGCGCCGTGCACGAGATGCTGACGGTGGACGGGACGCCGAAACGTGAGAAGCAGCGGAGGATCTGGAGGGACGTCCGCTCGCAGCGATCGCTGTGGAACCTCCTGAAGGACGCGTATCAGGGCTGGAAAGTCATCAGGTAGTAGCCTGGGATGGTCGCCATGCACTCAGCTCCGGCCTTCAACGAATGGAGTTACCTTATGGCCGGAAACGGGCTTTTGAGAGGGAGCGGTGGATGCCTCCGTCGTAAGTCTTCGTCATGAAGCTTGAGGAGAAGTTGTTTCTGCTGACCTATAAGCACGACAAGCAGAGTCATATCTCGATCCGGGCCAACGAGACCTGCTTGCATGCGTGCGGGCCGGCGTGGGACCGGCCGTGCACGACGTTCTGCCCGGCCAACGTATATAACTGGGACGGAGAGAAGATCACAGCCTCGTTCGAGAACTGCGTGGAGTGTACGTCGTGTCTGACGGGCTGCCCCTACCACAACATCGATTGGCGGCTTCCAAGAGGCGGGTTCGGAGTCAACTACCGGACTGGATAGCTGCGTCTACTCTGTCTTCTCAGTCTCCACCGTCCTCTCCGTCTCAATCCCCATCAGACGTCACCGGATGAAGTAGACTGGGAAGACTGAGAAGACGGAGAAGACTGAGTAGACGCCCTTCTGGTTCGCAGAAACCACACCCCGATGATCACGAGCAGGACAGCGGGGATCTGCCCCGGCGCGATGATCCACCAGATTCGCTCCTCGCTCCGCAGCGCGTCGAGGAAGATCCGGCCGATGGACGTGAGAACCATGATGGTCCAGAAGACCTGGCCTTCAAATGCGCGCCGCCGCGCCACGCGGACCCCGATCAGCAGGGTAATGGCGCCGAAGATCATCTCGTAGATCTGCAGGGGATGGCGCGGTTCCGTCGTCCCCGGAAACCGGATGCCCCAGGGCAGCGAGGTGGGATCCCCGTAGAGCTCGCCATTCATGAAATTCCCGAACCGGACGAAGATGTTGCCTAGCGGGATCGTGAACGAGATGATGTCGGCAAGACTCCACAGCGACGTACCCAGCCGGCGGGCGGCGATCCACAGTACGATCAGTCCGGCGAAGATGGCCCCGTGCGATGAGAGCCCTCCGTGGTCCACGCGGAGCACCTCGAGGGGATCGGCAAACTCGGAGAGGTGCGTGAGGACGTATCCGAGGCGCGCGCCGACCACGGCCGACACGATGAATGGAATAGCCAGGCGGTCGAGCTGGGCCGTCGGGATATCGTATCTGGGACCGTACCGATACGCCATGAACAGGCCAAAGACGATCGTCGTCGCCAGCATGACGCCGTACCAGCGGATGACAATTGGTCCGAATTGAACAAGGATAGGGTCCATCGCGCAGGGAGTATATCATCTGAGGCCGAGTCATGCGTATCGCGGTAGGTTCGACCAGCGATTCGAAGCTCCGCACCGCGCGGGCGGTATTCTCGCGCCTCGACCCGGCTTCCGAGATCGTGGCCGTGCCGGTCGAGTCCGTGGTGCCGGCGCAGCCGATCGGCGACGCCGAGACAATTCGCGGCGCGGTGCACCGCGCGAGGGAAAGCCGCGCACAAGCCGATGCCGACTACGGCATCGGGATCGAGGGCGGCGTACACCAAGACGAATGGGGAACATGGATGTGCGCCTGGGTAGCCGTCGTGGATCGTGAAAGCCACGAGGGACTGGGCTGCGGGCTCCGCCTCAGGCTGCCGGCGTGGATGGCCGAGCGGGCCCTGGCTGGTGAGGAGGTTGGCGACATCGTCGACTCACTGCTGGGCCACGCGGAAGCGCACGAAGTGTTTGGTGCGGTCGGGCTGCTGACACGAGGACTCGTTGACCGGCAGGGCACGCTGGAGCAGGCCCTGATTGCTGCGTTGGCGCCGTTTCTGACTCCGCAGCATTATGCGTCGCGATGAACACGAGGTGAACGAGTGGTTCATGGGGAGCGCCCCCGGTCCGTAGCATCGGGCCGGGGGCGCGAATCTACCCTATGCAGTTGTCGAGTGCTTGCTGCGCTTGCTCGCTCTTAGCTTGCGCGGCTAAGCAGCCAGATGACAAGCGCAATACCGAGGACGATCCAGAGCCAATCCATGATGCTCCACCTCCTCACTTACTATTACGTTTTCCTCAATGCGCAGGGTTCACGCGGTGTCTTGAGACTGGACTCAGGATTGGGTCATCATAGGACGGAGGGTTGAGCGACTGTTGCCATGACAGACCGCCTCTATTACTCCGACAGCTACCTGCGCGAATTCGACGCCCGCGTGCTGGACGTCCGTGAGCAGGCTGGGGCCACTGTCATCGTGTTGGATCAAACCGCGTTCTACCCCACGTCCGGCGGGCAGCCCCACGATCTCGGTACGCTCGGCGGCGCGGCCGTCACGGACGTGATCGACGAGCAGGGGACGATTCTGCACGTTACGGAACGGCCGGTGCGCGGCCGTGTCCATGGTGTGATCGACTGGCCCCGCCGTTTCGATCACATGCAGCAGCACACGGGGCAGCATGTCCTCTCACAGGCGTTCCTGCGCGGAGCCGGAGCCGGCACGAAGTCCGTCCACTTTGGCGCGGACGTCTGCACACTGGATCTGGACATCACCGACTTGAGTTCCGCGGACGCCGCGAAGGTCGAGGACGTGGCCAGTCAGATCGTGTTCGAAGACCGGCCGATTGTCGTCACCGAAGTCGACGAGTCGGTACTCCCGGACCTCGGTCTGCGGAGACCGGCCAAGAAGCGCGGACAGGTCAGAATCGTGAACGTGCAAGAGTTTGACGTCTCGGCCTGCGGTGGCACTCACGTGGCGAGAACGGGAGAGATCGGACCGATCCTCATCCGCCGCTGGGAGCGCTTGCGGGGCGGCGTGCGTGTCGAATTCTTCTGCGGCTGGCGGGCCGTGCGGGATGCACGCTGGAAGAACGCCACGGTCCTCGAGCTGGCCGCGGACCTGTCCGTGAAGGATCGCGAGCTCGCCGATGCCGTGCGAAGGGTGCGTGAACAGCTCAAGAGCGCCGGGCAGGAACTGACCGTCTATCGCGCCCGCGCCTTGGAGGATGAGGCGCGCAGACTGCTTCACGGCGCAGCCGGATCGCCGAAGTATGTGACTGAGATCCTCACGGATCGTTCTGTCAACGACGTCGCACTGCTGGCAGGGAAGATCGTTGGCATGGAACCGTCCGTCGCCGCACTCGCCACGGCCGACGGCAAGATCGTGGTGGCCCGCGCGGCCGGGATCGATCTGGACGCGGGGCAGCTCCTGCGCACCGCGATCGCTCCGCTGGGCGGTCGCGGCGGAGGGCGGTCCGAATTCGCCCAGGGCGCGGTCCCCGCGGAGCGGGTGGCGGACGCCATCGCGGCGCTGCGGCAGGCGCTGGCTGATGCCTGAGCTGCCGTTCATTCAGATCCTCACGGAGAACCTCGACGCGCAGATCCGGGGCCGGACGATCACCGCGGCGCGCGTGAAGAGCCCATCTGTCTTGAAGACCTATGATCCTCCGGTCGCCGACATCGTGAATCACGTCGTCAGCGGGGTCAGGCGCGTTGGCAAGCTCGTCGTGGTCGAGTTGAATGAGTTGGCAATCGTGACGCACTTGATGCGGAATGGGCGCCTGCAGATCGTGCCCTCGCGCCAGGGTCAGAACAAGGACGTCGCCTTCGTCCTCAGTCTCGACGATGGACGGGACCTGCGGCTGTATGAAATCGGGCCGAAGAAGCGCGCCGCGGCATACGTCATGCGCTCCTCTGACCTCATGTCCAGTGAACCGCTGGGAGGCCTGGGGATAGATCCTCTCAGCGAGAACTTCACGCGGCCCCGCTTGGCGGAGATGCTCAAGGACGAGACGGCCCAGCTGAAGCGGTTTCTGACGCTCCAGCGTTACCTTACCAGTATCGGCAACACCTTCTCCGACGAAATCCTGTGGGAGGCGAGACTATCCCCGTTTGTAGCGGCGAACCGGCTGAAAGCAGATGAGGTAGCGCGCCTCTTCGCGGCGATCGGGACGACGCTGGCTCGCGCCCTCGACGAACATCGAGAAGCGTTCCTGGACAAACTGCCGGTGAAGGAACCGCTGGAACTGCTGCGCGTGCATCGGCACGGCGGCGAGCCCTGTCCGCGCTGCGGCACGCCCATCGCCGCGGTTCACTTTACCGAGCGGGAAACCTACTACTGCCCGCAGTGCCAGACCGGAGGCAAAGTCTACGCCGACCGGCGGCTCTCGCGCCTCCTCAAGTGATCGTTACCCTCCTCAGTGACTTCGGGTCTGCCAGTCCCTATCCGGCCGCGCTGAAGGCGGTGTTGGCGCGCCGCTCGGGGCCGACGCTCATCGACATCTCGCATGACGTTCCACGGCACGATGTGCCGGCAGGGGCATTCCTGCTGTATTCGGCGGCGCCGCACTTTCCCGCCGGGACCGTGCACCTGGCGGTCGTTGACCCCGGCGTCGGGACGGCCCGGCGGCCGCTCATTGTCGTATCCGGCGGCCAGACGTTCGTCGGACCGGATAACGGTCTGCTGATCCCGGCCGCCCGGCGTCTGGGAACGCCGGCCGCCTACAAGATTGTCGAACCGGCCATACTCAGCGCTGGGATCTCCAGTACGTTTCACGGGCGCGACGTATTCGCACCGGCCGCTGAACTGCTCGTCCAGGGAACGCCCGCTTCTGCGCTCGCGTTACCAGTGACGGAGTTCGTCGATCTCGACTTCGGGACCGGCCGGAGAATAAACGGCGGCCTGGCCGGGAAGGTCATCTATGTCGACGCCTTCGGGAACCTCGTGACCAATATCCCGAATGCGCTGCTTGAGGGATACCGGGGACCGGCCCAGGTGCGCGTCGGACGCCGCCGGGGAGCCGGACAGTTCGCCCGGACCTACGGCGACGTCAGGCCTGCGAGGATTGCCGTGGTAGGCGGCAGTGACGGGCTGGTCGAGATCGCGATTCGCGAGGGCCACGCCGCCGACAGGTTCGGCGCGACCGCCGGCACTTCGATATCCGTGGCGCGCCGGTGACGCGCCCGTAAAGATTCCTTTACAATGTAGATGTACACTCCAGCCATGCGCACACTGGCCTATGTTAGTCTCGCGATCGTCGTGGCGGCCGCGGTGGCCGCACAGGCCGCGCCTGCGCCGAAGCCAGCGCCGCTGTTCGAGCTGCAGCTGCTGAACGGGCAGACGTTCCGGCTTGCCGATCATCGCGGCAAGAGCGCCGTGCTGGTGTGGTTCTGGGCGCCCTGGTGAACGACGTGCAACCGCGAAGCCCCCGTGTGGGAGCGAACCTATCAAGCGTGGAAGGGGAAAGGCATCGAGTTCCTGGGAGTTGGGCTGCTCGACGGGAAGGAAGCCGTCGCCGGTTTCGTCCAGAAGCACGGCCTGACGTTTGCCAACGGATACGACGGCGCCGGCCGCGTGGCCAAGCTCTACGGCTTCACCTACCAGCCGTTCTGGGCGGTCATCGACCGTCAGGGCATGCTGCTGCGGGCGTCGTATGGGCCTTCAGGCGAGCAAGAACTCCGTTCGACAATCAGGATGCTGACCGGTCGCTAGGCGGCACAGGTATTGCATGCCGCAGGTGAATTTCGCCCTCGCGTTCGCCGCCGGGATCCTCGGCTTCCTGTCGCCATGCATCGTCCCCCTCGTGCCTGGGTATCTAT
Organism: bacterium; assembly: GCA_036004445.1. Lineage (GTDB taxonomy): Bacteria > Sysuimicrobiota > Sysuimicrobiia > Sysuimicrobiales > Kaftiobacteriaceae > DASXUC01. The sequence continues at coordinate 14,307 of DASYRL010000079.1, read as the reverse complement.
CGTTTGTTTCGGGCCTGTCTCTGACGGAGATGGATCCCTCGGAGCGTCGCCGGCATCTGAGCACGATCCTCGGAACGACGGCAGTATTCGTGCTGGGGTTCGCGTCGATCTTTACGGCGCTGGGCGCGTCGGCGACCGTGCTGGGGTCATTCATTCTCACCAACCGGGAGCTGCTCTCCCGCGTGGGTGGCGTGCTGATCATCCTGCTGGGTCTGTCGGTACTCGGCGTCATCAAGATACCGGGATTCTACCGAGAGCGCCGGTTCCAGGTGACGCGGCGTCCCGGAGGCATGCTGGGGGCGTTTCCGGTCGGGATGGCGTTCGGGTTCGCGTGGACGCCGTGCGTCGGTCCGGTCCTCGCCGCCATCCTGACGGTGGCGGCGACGTCGCAGAGCACCCTTGGCGGCGCGGGACTGCTGCTGGCGTACTCGCTGGGGCTCGGGGTGCCGTTCTTGATCACGGCGATACTGGTCACGACCGCATTTGATGGCTTCGCGTGGCTTCGGCGCCACGGCCGGGCGGTCGAGATGGTCAGCGGCGGCTTCCTGGTCGTGATGGGGACGGCGCTGATGTTTGATCTGGTGTTTCAGCTCAACGCGTGGATTTTCAGGTTGTTTCCATTCCGGCCCGCTCTCTGAGGCCGTCCGAGAGGCGATGATGATTCGAGTCCTGATTGCCGTGGTGCTGGCCCTCACTCTTGTTGCGCCGGTTGCGCATACGCCGGTGCAGGCCGCCGACCAGGCCATTGTCCTGGAGGCGCTGCGGGTGCTCGTCGATCAGTACATCGATCCTGTGGATCCCGTGAAGGCGCTCAATGCCGCGATCGCGGGGCTGCGCACGCTCCTTACCGCCAAAGGCGTCGCAGCCACCCTCTCCGACATCCCGGCGGGCAGCAGCGACGCCGACGCCCGCAGGCTGTTCACCGAGCGCTTTGCCGCCGCCGTGAACGCGGCCACCGGAGCCGTCAGCGACACGGATCTCGCTTATGCCGCAATCCGCAGCATGACGGACTCATTCAAAGATTCCCACACGGGATTCTTGACCCCGCAGCAGAACTTCGAGCGCCGCCAGCGCCAGCGCGGGCAGGCCGGCTTCACCGGCGTGGGCATCGTCCTGTTGCCTGAAGGCGGCAAGTTCTTCGTCTGGGCGGTCGTGCCGGGCGGCCCGGCCGAGCGCGCCGGTGTGCGGGAATTCGACCGGATCGTCCGCGTCAACGACGTGACCACCGACGGCATGACCGTCGACCAGGTTTCGGGCGCGATCCGCGGACCCGGCGGGACCGGCGTGACGCTCCTGCTGCAGCGGTCCGGGCACGCCGACATGTTCTCGATCACGATTACGCGCGCTCCGATTTCGGTCCCCGCGATTTTCAAGGCGCAGGTCATCGAAAACGGCATCGGGTACATCAAGCTCTATCAGTTTGTCGAGGGGACCGGCCGGGAGTTCCGCGCCGCCCTGACCCGCGTCCTTGGCCGGGGCGCCAAGGCCCTGCTGCTGGACGTCCGTGGCAACAGCGGCGGATTCCTCCACGAGCTGAACACGGTGCTCACCGCGCTGCTGCCCCGCAACACGCCCGTCTACATTGAGATGCGGAAGGGTGGCACCCGGGTCGTGCGAACGACCGCCGCCCCGCTGCTGCCGGCGCCGGTACCGCTGGTGTTGCTCATCGATGACAACAGCGCGTCGGCGGCAGAACTGCTGGCCGCAGCGATCAAAGAGAACCGCCGCGGGCAGCTGGTTGGCGAAAAGACGGCCGGCGCGGTGGAGGCCAGCATCGTCTTGGACCTCTCCGACGGGTCCGCTATCAGCGTGACGACGTTCCGCCTGGCGAGCGGGCACGGCGTACGTCTGGAGAACGTCGGCGTGACTCCGAACGTCAGCGCCGCGCTTAGCGTGCAAGATCTGGAGATGGGCCGGGACATCCCCCTGAGCACCGCGGTGCGGGTGGCCCGGCAGATCCTGGCGCTACCGGCCGGACGCTGAACGGACGGGAACCGGGAACAGGGAGCAGGGAACAGGGAACGCAGAGGCGTCGAAGAAACAGGGGGAGGGGGCACCGAGCCTCTTCCCCCTTCGCATTTCTTGCGGACATTCTGGCGGATGATTGCCCACTCGCTGGCCGAGCACATTGAGAAGCGCCGCGCGGAGGTCGTCGGCTTTCTGGCGGCTTTGGTCCGGGCCAATAGTTCCAATCCCCCGGGTGACACGCGGAAGGTCGCCGATCTCGTCGCGGCGCGGCTGCGCCAGTCCAGCATCGACTTTCAGATCCTCGCCGACGAGCCCCGCAAACCGAACGTGATTGCGCGGATCGGAACCGGCAAGCCGGAGATCCTGTTCACCACGCACATGGACACCGTTCCCGCCGGAGATCCCACGTCGTGGCGCCGCGATCCATTCGGCGCGGAGATCGCGGGGGCGCGGCTGTTTGGCCGGGGCGCCGCGGACGCGAAGGCGTCGCTGGCCGCGATGGTCGCCGCGTTCGAGGCCTTGACGAGCGTCCTCCCGCTGCGCGGGACCCTGACGCTGACGGCCGTCAGCGACGAAGAAGTCGGGGGCATCAAGGGCACGGAATTCCTGGTGGACCGTGGTTTGCTGCGGCCCGACCACGTGGTCGTGGGCGAGATCACGCAAAACCGGCTGGCCGTTGCAGAGAAGGGCGTCCTCTGGCTGCGGATCATCACCCACGGGCGGGCCGCGCACGGCAGCACGCCCTGGGACGGGAACAACGCCATCGACCACATGGTGACCGTCCTGCTCGCGATCCGCGAGCAGATCGTGACCCGGCTCGAGCGCATGACACACCCGCTGACCCCGCCGCCGTCGATCAGCGTCGGAACGATCCGCGGCGGGGTGGCCACCAACATCGTGGCGGACTGGTGTGAGGCGACCATTGACCGGCGGACGCTGCCCAACGAGAGCGTGCAGGAAGCGGTCGCAGAAGTCGAGCGCCTCATCGCCGCCCTCCGCGCGCGGAATCCCCGGCTGGATGCCGACGTCGAGGTGCTTCAGATGGGGCCGCCGATTGAAACGCCGGTCAGCGCGGACGTGGTGGTGGCCGGGCAGGCTGTGGCGACCACGCTGGGGCTGGATCCGGCCGTCGTCGGGTACCACCAGGCCAGCGACGGCAGGTTCTTTGCGGAGCGAGGGATTCCCACGATGCTGTTCGGACCCGGCGATCCGGAGATCGCGCACACGGCGAACGAATCGGTCGATCTGGATGAGGTCCTGACCGCTGCCCAGTTTTACGCGCTACTTGGGCAGCGGATGCTCACGCCGGGAACAGGGAACGGGGAACAGGGAACGGAGTAAGCCGATGGATTTTGCGCTGGCTGACCATCAGGTTGCGGCGGCAAGGATGGTGCGGGACTTTGCCCAGACCGAGGTCGCACCACGCATCCGTGAGCTCGACCGGGCCCAGGAGTTCGACCGCGGCCTGCTGGCGAAGATGGCCGGATTAGGCATCCTCGGCCTTTGCGTGCCCGAGAAGTACGGCGGGGCCGGGCTGGATTACGTGAGTCTTGGGCTGGCCTGCGAGGAGCTCGAGTACGTCGACACGTCGCTCCGGGTCATCCTCTCAGTCCACCTCGGACTAAACAGCCTGTCGATCCTGGCGTGGGGGAGCGAGGAACAGCGACGCGAGTTTTTGGCGCCGCAGGCCAGGGGCGAGCGCATCGCCGCCTATGGGCTGACCGAACCCGTCGCCGGCAGCGACGCGGTGGGCATCCAGGCCACGGCCGTGCGCGACGGGTCCCACTACGTGCTCAATGGCGAGAAGACGTGGATGTCGCTGGCCGCCGTGGCCGATCATTTTCTCGTGTTCGCGTGGACCGATCGGGAGAAACAGAAGCAGCGGGACCATTCCGGTCTGTCGGCGTTTCTGCTGGCCCGCGAGCTGCGCGGCGTGTCCACCTCGACCATCCACGGCAAGCTCGGGATCCGGGCAGGAAACACGGGCTCAATCGTGATGGACGACGTACGGGTGAGTGCGGCCAACCGTCTCGGCGAGGAAGGTGAAGGCTTCCGCATTGCCATGTTCGCGCTCGACCAGGGGCGCTTCAGCGTGGCCGCCGGCGCGACCGGGCTCGTCCGGGCCTGCCTGGACGCGAGTGTCCGCTACGCGAATGACCGGCGCGCATTCGGCCGGCCGATCGGCGAGCACCAGCTGGTGAAGGAGATGATCGCCGGCATGGCCCGCGACTACGAGGTTAGCCGCCTGTTGTACCTGCGCGCGGGATGGATGAAGAACCAGGGACGGCGCAATACGAAGGAGACATCGCTGGCCAAGTGGTACGCGACGACCGCATCGGAGCGGGCCGCGGGGGATGCCATCGAAGTCCACGGCGCCTACGGCTACTCCGACGAGTATCCGGTCGAGCGGTTCTACCGCAACGCGAAGGGCGGCGTTATCTACGAAGGGACGCGCGAGATCCACACGCTGCTGCAGGCTGACTACGCGCTGGGCTACCGGGAAGACCGGCCTACGCGGGTGACCTTGCCGGGGTGGCCCTTCGAAGACCCGGGAACGCGGGAACGGGGGAACACGGGAACGGGATGAGTCTGAGCTCAGCAGGAACTTTGCGCGATCCCGCGATCCCGCGATCCCGCGATCCCGTCCGTTAAGTATGCTGCCCTGGGAGCGTCTGCGCGACAAGCTCTACACTCTCGAAGGTAAGTCCTACGCCTCCTACAAGGCGCTGGAAGGCGAATACCGGTTCGACCGGTTCGTGCTGTTCCTCGACTACGTGCAGGCGGATCCGTCCGGTCCGCCGTCCCCGATGCGGGTCCGTGTGGACCAGGCTGAAGTCCGCCTGCCGCCGGACCTGTGGGCGACGCGGGTCAAGCGCATCGCGCTGGAGGATTACTTGGCCAGGCGCTGGCAGGAGGCCGTGCGGAAGGTCTCCCGCAGCGGCCGCGGCGGCCGGTCCGCCGGGTTCGTCGTTGAAGCGGGCAACCAGCAGGTGCTCGAACGAACGGCCTGCCGGATCCAGGAAGATTTCGTGGAGATCCGCTCGGGGATCGTGCTTCCGTCAGAGGGCCGGCGCGCGGTGCCGAAAGAGGCTCAGGTCCTGCTCCTGGAAGACCTCGCCCAGATCGCCGGCATGGCGCTGATGGCGGATCATCCCGGCCGCAGCCTCGACGTCCTGCAGCGCCACCTCGAGGTGGCCGAGGACGCCGAGGCTCTGCGCGCACAACTGGGGACGCGCGGGTTGGTCGCGTTCATCGCCGACGGCGCCATCCTTCCACGCGAGGCCGGGTCGGATCGTCCCCAGCTCTCGCACGTCGTCACGTTCCAATCGCCGCCGGAGCTGCGAGTGACGCTCGAGGCCCCCCACCGCGGCTCGGTCAGCGGCCTGGGGATCCCCCGCGGGGTGACCCTCATCACCGGCCCGGAGTTCTCAGGCAAGTCGGGCCTGCTGTCGGCGATCGCGGCGTCCGTGTATTCTCACGTGCCCGGAGACGGCCGCGAGTACTGCGTCACGGTCCCCGACGCGGTCGCCAGCGTGCGCGAGGGCGGGCGGCGGGTTGAGGCCGTCCCGCTGGTGCCGTTTGTCACAATGCTGCCCGGCGGTGAGGACGTCCGCCGGTACCGGACAGAATACGCGCCCGACGTGGCGTCGCAGGTCGCCGCCGTGATGGAGTCGCTGGAGATCGGCACGTCGCTGCTCCTCGTTGACGAGGACAGTACCCCGCCGGCGCTGCTGCAGCGCGATGCATTCCGCGCGTCGGTGATGCCCGGCGCGGCGGATCCCGTCGTCCCCCTCAGCGATCTCGCGCGCCGACTCTACGCCGAGCATGGCGTGTCGACCGTGTTGGTCTGCGGCATGGTCTCCGGGTATGCGGCGGTCGCCGATACGATCATCGGGATGAACGGGTTTCACCCGGTCGACCTTACCGCGGGCGTGAAGCAGTCCGCCGCCGGGCTACCGGTTCCCCCGGTTCCGCCGGAGGGCTCTGCACCACCCGCTGCGCTGGGGTCCAGGGCGGGCCCATTCGGCAGCATCCCCCAGCGCGTGCCGGCGCCCGAATCGGTTAGTTCGTTCCGGGGGCGGCGCGCGAGGTCGGAGGCGCGCGGCGACCGGACGATTGCCATTGGACGGGAGCTCGTTGAGCTCAGCGGGGTCGTACAGCTGGTGGAACCCGGGCAACTGCGTGCGATCGGCGACGCTGTGGTCCTTGCCGCTGAACGGGGGTACATGGATGGGAGCCGCTCGCTGCGCGAGATTGTGGGCCTCATCGACGCCGAGTTGTCCGACCGCGGCTTGGAAGCCCTGTCGCCGTTTTCCGGCCATCCCGGCGATTACGCCCGGCCGCGCCGGTACGAACTCGCGGCGGCGTTGAATCGCCTGCGCACGCTCCGGATCAAAGCATAACTGGCGGGAACAGGGAACAGTGAACGGGGAACGGAAAACCCTCTTGCCGTTTGTGCTGAGCATGAACGGTTCGATCGCATGTTGGCGAGGAGGCAGCACCCATGGAGTCAGTGAAGTACGTCCTGGACGAATCGCGCATTCCGACGGCCTGGTACAACATCGCCGCGGATCTGCCGGTCCCGATGGCTCCGGTGATCCATCCGGGGACAAAGCAGCCCATCGGTCCCGATGACCTGGCGCCGCTGTTTCCGATGGATCTCATCATGCAGGAGGTCAGTACGGAGCGGGAGATCCCCATTCCCGAACCGGTGCGGGACGTCTACCGGCTGTGGCGCCCGACACCACTGTACCGCGCGCGGCGGCTGGAACGAGCGCTCGACACCCCGGCGAGGATTTACTACAAGTACGAGGGCGTCAGCCCGGCCGGCAGCCATAAGCCAAACACCGCGGTGGCCCAGGCCTTCTACAACAAGCAGGCAGGCGTCCGGCGGCTGGCCACGGAAACCGGGGCCGGCCAGTGGGGCAGCGCGCTCGCGCTGGCGTGCCGCTTGTTCGGGCTGGAGTGCACCGTCTACATGGTGAAGGTCAGCTACGATCAGAAACCCTACCGCAAGATCATGATGCAGACGTGGGGCGCGGACGTCTTCGCCAGCCCCAGCGACCGCACCCACGCCGGCCGCGGCGTGCTCGCCGCGGATCCGGCGTCACCCGGCAGCCTGGGCATCGCGATCAGTGAGGCCGTGGAGGACGCGGCCACTCACGAGGACACCAAGTACTCCCTGGGCAGCGTGCTCAACCACGTCCTGCTGCATCAGACGGTCATCGGTCAGGAGGCCAAGGAGCAGATGGAGATGGCCGGGGACTATCCCGACGTCGTCATCGGCTGCGTCGGCGGGGGGAGCAATATGTCGGGCCTGAGCTTCCCGTTCCTCGCCGACAAGTTCAAGGGCAAGCCCGTGCGCGTCGTGGCCGTGGAACCGGAGGCCTGTCCGACCCTGACGCGCGGTCTGTACCTCTACGACTTCGGTGACACCGCGGCGACCACGCCGCTCCTGAAGATGTACACGCTTGGACACGGGTTCATGCCCCCGGCGATCCACGCCGGCGGGCTGCGCTATCATGGCGACGCCCCGCTGGTGTGCCTGCTCTACGACCACGGTTTCATCGAGGCGGTGGCCTACGGACAGCGGACCGTCTTCGATGCCGCCCTCCAATTCGCCCGCACCGAAGGCATCCTGCCGGCCCCGGAATCGGCCCACGCCATCAGGAAGACGATCGACGAAGCGCTGGCGTGCAAGCGGGACGGGACGGCGCGGGTCATCCTGTTCAACCTGAGCGGCCACGGCCACTTCGATCTGGGCGCGTATGACGCGTACCTGGCCGGCCGGCTGGAAGATTTCGCCTATCCGGAGGCGCGGGTGAAAGACGCACTGAAGGACCTGGCGGCCCTGCAGCCTTCCTGAGAGAATCCTCTGCGGTTCGAGATGACTTCTGAGGGTTGGAAAGAGCGTGCCCGCTACCGGCACGCCGCGCAGACGGCGCGAAAGACCACGTCCTGATCCTTGACCTGAAAGCCGCGGCGTTGGTCCGGGGGAATCTCGACGGGTTCGACGTCCACGTAGACGTCCTGCACCTTGCCGCACTGCGTGCAGACGATGTGCTGATGCCGTACCGGAGTGGCGCAGTACCGCATGCTGCCGGTACCCAGATCCAGCGGCCTGATTGCCCCGGCGTGCTCGAGTTCCTTCATGATCGCGTACACCGTGCGGAGTGACAGCGACGGCATCTCGCGCGCAGCCTGCAGGTGGAGCGTTTCTGCCGATGGGTGATTAGACTGCGAGTCTTCCAGTACGCGAAAGAGGAGGTTCCGCTGCGGGGTGATGCGCAGCCCCATGTTGTGAAACTTCTCTCGGAGTCCCTCGGCCGTCAGCATCCGCGTCTAACAACAACGATTGTTGGGTGAACCCGCCTCTCGCCTGTACACTCTAATTGTTACGCGCAGAGGTCAACAATACAAGTTCAATGCGGGGTGCTGGGGTGAATAGGGCTTGGGCTGTACTTTCCATCCTGGCGCTCGTCATCCTGACGGGCGTCTGGTCTCCTGTATTGGCGCAAGGAACGACGCTGACCGTGTACTCGGGCCGAACCCGCGAGCTGGTCGCGCCGATTCTCGAGCAGTTTACCAGGGCGACCGGCATCGCCGTCGGGGTCCGCTACGGTGCGACCGCCGAAATGGCGGCCACCATCATGGAGGAAGGGACGAACAGCCCCGCCGATGTGTACTTCGCGCAGGATGCCGGCGCGTTGGGCGCGCTGGCGTTCGCGGGCCGGCTGCGCCGTCTTCCCGACGCTATGCTGCAGCGCGTGGAACCGCGGTTTCGCTCAGGCGACGGCGTGTGGGTCGGGATCAGCGGGCGGGCACGCGTCGTCGTGTACAACACGCGCAACGTTGCGGTGCGCGACCTCCCGGCCTCGATCGCCGAGTTTACCAACCCGAGGTGGAGAGGCCGGATCGGGTGGGCGCCCACCAACGGCTCCCTGCAGGCCCAGGTGACGGCCATGCGGTTGCTGTGGGGCGATGATCGCACACGGCAGTGGCTCCTGGGCATCAAGGCGAACGCGCCGCGGGTCTACCGCGACAACACGGCCATCGTAGCCGCCGTCGGCGCCGGGGAGATCGACGTAGGCTTCGTGAACCACTACTACCTCTTCCAGTTCCTCAGGGAGCGAGGGCCGTCATTCCCCGCCCGGAACTACTTCTTCCCGGGTCCCGACATCGGGAACCTGATCAACGTCGCTGGCGTCGGCATCGTGAACACGAGCCGGAACGCGGCTGCGGCGCAGCGGCTTGTCGAATTCCTGCTCTCTCCGGATGCGCAGCGCTATTTTGCCAACGAGACATTTGAATACCCTCTGGTGCGTGGGATACCGGCAAACCCGCAGCTCCCGCCGCTGAGCCAGATCCGTACCCCCAACGTCGATCTGAACCACCTGCAGGCGCTGGAGGGAACCCTGAAGCTACTGCAGGAGGTCGGGATCCTCTGATCCGGACGCGATGGCCGAAGTCCTGACGTCGCCGCCGGAGCGCCTTCCGCCCGCGCGGCGGCGCTGGCTGGGGGTCGGAGCACAGGTGTGGATCCCCTCGCTGCTGGTCGCGGCGGCGATGCTCCTGCCGATTGCCTACCTGATCATCCGGGCGGCTGGAGCGGGCAGCGAGGGATGGAACCTCCTGCTGAGCGCCCGCACCGCACGGATCCTCCTCAACACGCTGCTCCTGGCCACGGCGGTGACCGCGACCACCGTCGCCGTCGCCTTGCCCCTGGCCTGGCTCACGGTGCGCACGGATCTTCCCGGGGCGCGGTGGTGGACCGTGCTCACCGCCCTCCCTCTGGTCGTGCCCTCGTACGTGGGCGGCTTTGTCATCGCCACGGCGTTTGGGCCGACCGGAATGCTGCAGCAGGCCCTCGAGTGGCTGATGGGCCTGACGCGGCTCCCGGCCATCTACGGGTTCCCCGGTGCCTGGTTGACGCTGAGCTTGTTCACCTACCCCTATGTGTTGCTCAGCATCCGGGCCGGCCTGCGGGGCATCGACCCCGCCGTTGAAGAAGCGTCCCGGGTCCTGGGGCAGGGTGCCTGGACAACGATCACGCGCGTGTCCCTGCCGATGCTGCGGCCCTGGATCGGGGCCGGGGCGCTGCTGGTCGCCCTCTACGTGCTCAGCGACTTCGGCGCCGTCTCCATGATGCAATTCGACTCGTTCACCACGGCCATCTACGTCCAGTACCAGGCGTCGTTCAATCGTAGCTACGCAGCCGTCCTGTCGCTGGTGCTCGTCGTGCTGACGGCCGTCGTGCTCGCCATTGAAGGCCGCAGCAGCCGCGCGCGGTTCCATCGGATCGGCTCCGCGGCCGCCCGCCTGGCGCGGCCGGTGCGGTTGGGCGAGTGGCGGATCCCCGCGGTCATGTTCTGCGGATCTGTCGTCGCCCTCGGCGTCGTGCTCCCGGCCTCGGTCGTGCTGTACTGGCTGGTTGCCGGACTACGACTGGGCCAACCCCTCGTCGTGACGCTGCAGCCGGCGCTGAATTCCGTGTATGCCTCCGCGCTGAGCGCGGGGGCGGCCGTGCTGGCGGGGATGCCGCTCGCCATCCTCGCGGTCCGCCGCCGCGGCGCGCTCGCGGCCGTGATCACGAGGCTCGCCTACACGGGGTACGCGCTGCCGGGGATCGTCGTGGCGCTGTCGCTGGTGTTCTTTGCCGCCCGTTCCGTCCCGTGGCTGTATCAGACGATGCCCGTGCTCGTCTTTGCCTACCTCGTGCTGTTCCTTCCCCAGGCCGTCGGCACGCTGCGCTCCGCGCTGCAGCAGGTGAGCCCTTCACACGAAGAATCGGCGCGCGTGCTGGGCCGGACGCCCCGGCAGACGCTCCTGTCGGTCACAGTGCCCCTGGTCCGCCCGGGGGCCGTAGCGGCCGCCGCGCTGGTGTTTCTGACGACGATGAAGGAGCTGCCGGCCACCTTGTTGCTGAGCCCGACGGGATTTGAGACACTGGCGACACGCATCTGGTCCGCGGCGACCGAAGGGTTCTTCACCCGGGCGGCGCCGCCGGCACTGCTGCTGCTGCTCATCTCGTCACTCTCGATGGCGCTGCTGCTGTCCCAGGAGCGCCGGGGATCCGACGCATGACGCACGTGGATTACGCGATCCGGTGTCAGGGCTTGTGGAAATCGTACGACTCGACGACCGTCGTGCGGGATCTCGATCTGTCCGTCCGCTCAGGTAAGATCACGGCCCTGCTCGGTCCATCGGGGTGCGGAAAGACCACCATTCTCCGGCTGATCGCAGGCCTCGAGATTGCCGACCGCGGGACGATCGAAATCGGTGGCCGCATCGTGGCTCGGGACCGGATGTTCGTGCCGCCCGAGCGCCGGCAGATCGGGATGGTGTTCCAGGACTACGCGCTGTTCCCCCACCTGTCGGTCGCCGAGAACATCGCCTACGGTCTTCCGGCACGAAATTCCGATCATTCGGCCCGCGTCAGCGAGCTCTTGGCGCTGGTGGGATTGTCCGGCATGGAAGTGCGCATGCCCCACGAGATGTCCGGCGGCCAGCAGCAGCGGGTGGCCCTGGCACGTGCTCTTGCCCGGAAGCCGCTGGTGGTGCTGCTCGATGAGCCGTTCAGCAACCTCGACGCCGACATGCGGGCGCAGCTGCGGGAGGAGATGCGAGAGATCCTCCGGCACACCCCTACGACGGCGGTGTTTGTCACGCACGACCAGGAAGAGGCGCTGTTCATGGGCGACGAGGTTGCCGTCATGAACGCTGGCCGCATCGAACAGGTCGACGCCCCCGAACACATCTTCCAGATGCCGCGGACGCGGTTCATCGCGTCGTTCCTGGGGCGGGCGGACTTTGTCCCGGCGACGGTTACCCCAGACGGGCTGCTGACCGAAGTCGGCCTGATCCCGCTCGTCGCGCCGCTCCCGCCGGGCAGCGCGGTTGACGTCCTCGTCCGCGCGGACGACGTCGCGATCGCCCCCGCCGCGGGTCCGGGCGTGGTGGTGGCCCGCCATTTCAAAGGGACCCACCTGCTGTATCGCGTGCAGCTGCCGTCGGGCGTCGTGATCCACAGTGTGGAAGATCACAATGCCCCGATGCAGCCGGGGATGCGCGTCGCAGTGACGATCGATCCCGGACATCCGCTGGTCTGCTTCCCCAATGGGGAAGCGGTCGTCGCTGCACCGGCCGATTGCCCCGTGGCCGTTGCCCCGGAGGTCACGCCCGCTTCCTAGTAGTAAGATAGGTTCAAGATGCGTCAGGGATGGTTGTTGGACCTCGATGGCATCACGCCGTACGCGGAGGCGTGGGCGCTGCAGCGGACGCTGGTCGCCGCCCGCCAGCGCGGTGCCATCGACGACGGTCTGATCCTCCTCGAGCACGATCCCGTCTTTACGGTCGGCCGCTCGGCAAAGCCCGACCACCTGCTGTTTCCGCGCGAGCTGCTCACCGCCCGGGGATTCGGGGTGTTCGACATCGAGCGTGGCGGCAGCGTCACCTATCACGGCCCCGGCCAGCTCGTCGGCTATCCGATCCTCGATCTGCGATCCTACGACGAGGACATCGGCAAGTTCATGCGCACCCTCGAGCAGGTCCTGATCACCGTCCTTGATGATTTTGGCGTCCCGGCCGCGCGGCTGCCCGGTTACCCTGGCGTGTGGGTGGAGGACACGAAGATCGCGGCCGTGGGCGTGGCGGTGAAGCGCAAGGTTACGATGCACGGCTTTGCGCTCAACGTCGACCCCGACCTCTCGCACTTCGGCCTCATCAATCCCTGCGGGCTCGGCCGCGACGTCACCTCGATGGCGACGGTCGCCGGGCATGCCGTCCCAATGGGTGACGTCCGCTCGCGGGCCGCGGCGCGGTTTGGCCAGGCCTACGGGCTGGCGCTGCGGCCGGTGACCCTGGCCGCGCTGCTCGCTGCCGTTCAATCGACCGAGACCGTGACCGTGTAGCCAGATGGCGGGCCGGCGCCGATTTGAGACGCGCGCAATCCACGACGGGCAGCCCCCCGACCCCGCGACGGGCGCCGTCGTCCCGCCGATCTACCAGACCGCCACGTACGCCCAGGAATCGCCCGAAGTCCACAAGGGCTATGACTATTCCCGCACCGCCAATCCGACGCGGGCGGCGCTGGAGACGTGCCTCGCGTCCCTGGAGGACGGACAGTTCGGGCTCGCGTTCGCGTCGGGGATGGCCGCGATTGCCACGACCGCGTACCTGCTGAATCCGGGGGACCACATCGTCGCTCCTGACGACGTCTACGGCGGGACGTACCGGCTGTTTGCCCAGGTCCTGGCGCGCTATGGTATCGAGATGAGCTTCGTGGACATGACCGATCCGACGCGCATCGAGGCTGCGCTGACCGCACGGACGCGGCTCGTGCTGCTCGAGAGCCCCACCAACCCCTACCTGAAGATCCTCGAGATCGGCTCAATCGCCGAGCTCGCGCATGCCCGGAACGCGCTGGTGGTCGTGGACAACACGTTCGCGACGCCGTACCTGCAGCGGCCCCTGGCGCTGGGCGCCGACATCGTTGTCCATTCCACCACGAAGTACCTGGGCGGGCACAGCGACGTGGTCGGCGGCGCGGTCGTGACCAGCAGCCAGGACGTCTACGAGACGCTGAAGTTTCATCAGAACGCCGCCGGGGCCGTGCCGGGCCCGTTCGATTGCTGGCTGGTGCTGCGCGGGATCCGAACCCTGCCCGCGCGGATGGACCGGCACTGCGCCAATGCCCGGGTGGTGGCGGAGTTCCTGAGCGGCCAGGCTGCGGTGGCACAGGTCTTCTACCCGGGGCTGCCCGAGCATCCCGGGCATGCCGCAGCCGCGCGGCAGATGTCGGGTTTCGGCGGGATGGTGTCGTTCGTGCTGCGCGGCGGCGAACCCGCCGCGCGGGCCGTCGCATCGGCGACCCAGGTGTTTACCCTCGCCGAGAGTCTGGGCGGGGTGGAGTCACTGCTCGACCATCCCGCGTCGATGACCCATGCGACACTGACCGGATCGCCCCTGCAGGTGGATCCGGGACTGCTCCGGTTGTCGGTCGGCCTCGAGCATCCGGACGATCTCATCGAGGATCTGGCCCGCGCACTTGCCAAGGCATAGAGAGATGGTGAGCGTCTACATTCCAAGTCCGCTCCGCCGGCTGACCGGCGGGCAGACCCACATCACCGCCGCGGCCCGGTCGGTCCGCGACCTGCTGGACGAGCTCGATCGCGCGTTCCCGGGAATGCGGGCCGAGCTGCGCGACGAGACCGGCGAGGTCCGCAGCTTCATCAACACCTTCGTGAACGGCACCGAAATCCGCCAGCTCCGCGGCCTGGATACGCCGCTGGCGGAGACCGACGAGGTCTCCATCATCCCGGCGATGGCCGGCGGCCACGA
>DASYRL010000078.1:0-4102 GCA_036004445.1 bacterium | reverse complement strand
CGAGATGCTCACCGGCGAACCGCCGTTCACCGGCCCCACCGCCCAAGCGATCGTGGCCAAGGTGATGACGGCGGAGCCGGTCGATGCCACCTCGCTGCGCAAGACGATCCCGCCGCACCTGGCCGATGCGGTACACACGGCACTGCAGAAGCTGCCGGCGGACCGCTTCGCCTCGGCGGCGGAGCTCGGGGCCGCGCTCGAGGGCAAAACGACGGGCACCCGCGCGACCGGTCATCGAGGCGTGGCCCGTTCTCCCCTTTCGCCACGGTCGCGCCCGGCGATCCTGGCCGCGGGTGCGCTGCTCGCGCTCCTGGCCCTCGCCGCCGGCTGGGTATTGCGCGGTGGGCGTGCGCCTCGCGCAAGCGCAGGTCCGGTGGAATTCACCATCCGCTTGGGCGACGGCGGGCGGGATCGACCCTACATCGCGATTTCCGCCGACGGCCGGCGCATCCTGCAGGCCGTCCAGGACTCGACCGGGACGGACCACGTCGCAATGCGGGAGCTCGGATCCACCGCGGTGACGACGATTGCGGGAACCGGGGGTGCCCGCGATCCCATCTTCTCACCCGACGGCAATTGGATCGCTTTCATCAAGAATGGCGGCGTCTACAAGGTGCCGGCCAGCGGCGGCCCGGCCGCGCTGGTGGTCGATTCCGTCAACAGCGCCGGATGCGGGTGGGGCCTCGACGGCGCCACCCTGATGTATACCCGGTCCAACCTGGGACTCTGGCGCGTGTCCTCCGCCGGCGGCGGCACTCCGGAACGGCTTACGTCGCTGGACACGGTGCGCAAGGAATTCGCGCACTGGTATCCGCAGGCCCTGCCCGGCGGCCGGGCCGCCATTTTCATCAGCTATGCCACGCCACTCGCCCGGTCCCGGATCGAAGTCGTGGAGTTCGCCACCGGCCGCCGCACGGTGTTGGTGGAAGGTGCCGTGTTCGGCCGCTACGTCGCGAGCGGTCACCTGCTGTACGGGCGCGATGGCGCCGTGTTCGCCGTACCCTTCGACCCGGCCAGCTTCAAGGTGACGGGGACCGCGGTCCCGGTCATCGACGATGTCGCCTGGACGCCGTTCGATGGCCTCGCCGGATATGCCATTTCGGACAACGGCACGCTGGTCTATCTCAAGGCCTCCGAGTGGGCGGTGGAGCGACGCGTCACCTGGGTCGACCGCGCCGGCCACGAGCAGCCAGCCTTGCCGGACCCGGGGTCCTGGGCCGAGCCGCGACTCTCGCCGGATGGCCGGTGGATCGCCCTGACACAGACACAACCGAAGCGCGACATCTGGCTGTTCGCGGCCGGCCGGCATCTGCTGACCCAGCTCACCCATGCCCCTGGGGCGGCGTTCAACGCGGCCTGGATGCCCGACAGCCGGTCCATCATCTACACGTTCGAGGACCCGGTCTACGACCTGCATCGCCTGCCGATCGATGCCAGCGGCCCGGACACTCTGGTGATCGCCTCCTCCTACGACAAGCGGGCAGGCTCCATCGCTCGCGACGGCCGGACCCTGGCCTATACGGAATCGCAGGACCGGGATCGCCTCACCCTCGTGCGGCTGGCTCGGGGGAGCCCAACCGCGGATCATGGGCAGACCAACCAGAACAACCCGGCGATTTCCCCCGATGGGCACTGGCTCGCCTATCAGGAGGCCAGCGCGGATGAGCAGCCGCAAGTCTACGTGCGCGCGCTCGACGGCCGTGGCGGCCGGATCCAGGTGTCCGCCCATGGCGGGAGCCAGCCCCGGTGGACGAAGGGGGGACGGGAAATCGTATTTCGCAACGGTGACGCGGTGCTGGCCAGCGCGTTTCAACCCGCCACCGGCGACGCCGGGGCACCGACTCTGCTCTTCCGAAAGGCGGACGCCGGCCAGCTCGACGCGGGTCGTTCGGTCGGATACGACGTCACTCCGGATGGCTCGCGGTTCCTGATGATCATTCCGATCGCGCGCCCGGAGGTGCGGCCGGCGCACGTGATCCTGAACTGGTTCAGCGTGCTCGCGGCGAAGGTGAAACCATGACGGACGCGCTCGCCCGCCTCGCCTCGGCGCTGGCCGACCGCTACCGCATCGAGCGCGAGCTGGGCGCGGGCGGGATGGCCACGGTCTACCTCGCCCAGGACTTGAAGCACGACCGCAAGGTCGCGGTCAAAGTGCTGCGTCCCGAGTTGGCGGCCGTGATTGGCGCCGATCGGTTCTTGAGTGAGATCAAGACCACGGCGAATCTCCAGCACCCGCACATCCTTCCGCTGTTCGATTCCGGGGCTGCCGACAGCTTCCTCTTCTACGTCATGCCGTTCATCGAGGGGGAGTCGCTGCGGGAACGGCTCAATCGCGAAAAGCAGCTCCCGATCGGCGACGCGGTGCGCATTGCCACGGAAGTGGCCGGGGCCCTCGACTATGCCCATCGCCACAACGTCATCCACCGCGACATCAAGCCCGAGAACATCCTGCTGCACGATGGGCGCGCGCTCGTGGCTGACTTCGGGATCGCCCTTGCCGCGAGCAAGGCCGGTGGCAGCCGGATGACCGAGACTGGGATGTCGCTCGGCACGCCCCATTACATGTCGCCCGAGCAGGCGATGGGAGAGCGGGAGATCACCGCGCGGAGCGACGTCTACGCCCTGGGCGCGATGACCTACGAGATGTTGGTAGGGGATCCGCCGTTCATCGGCAGTACCGCCCAAGCCATCGTCGCCAAAGTACTGACCGAGAAGCCCGCGCCCCCCTCGAGATCCCGCGACACGGTGCCGGAATCGATCGACGCTGCAGTGCTCACCGCTCTCGCCAAGCTGCCGGCTGACCGGTACGCGAGTGCAGCAGCGTTTTCGGAAGCCTTGAACGGCAGCGGCTCAACCCGGGGCGTGCCTCGCCCCCAGCGGGTCGCTCGGGACGGTGGGCAGTACCGCCGACTTCTCCTTGCCAGTGTCGTCGCTATTGGCCTCGCAATCTTTGCAGCCTGGGGTTGGCTGCGCCCCGCAACACCTGAGCCTGCCGGCGTGCGAAAGGTGGACGTGGTGCTGCCGGACTCGGCGCCGGTGGAGTTCATCGGCGAAGCGACGATCGGCGTTGGACAAACCGCCATCGCGATCACTCCTGATGGACGCACCCTTGCGTACATCGCGGGTAGTGGCCCCCGGCCCCGGATCTACGTTCGTCCGCTCGACCGATTCGAGGCCACTCCTCTCCCCGGTACTGAAGGCGCCTTCCATCCCTTCTTCTCGCCCGATGGCGGCTGGATCGGATTCTTCGCCGACAACGAGCTTCGCAAGGTGTCGACCGCCGGGGGCCCGGTCACCAACCTGGCGGAGGCGAACCGCGCGACCGGCGGTGTATGGACCAGGCAGGGTGACATCCTGTTCATGGTTGAGGCGGGCGATGGTTTTCGTCGCGTACCTGCCGCTGGTGGACACGAGGTGCAGCTCAAGACCAACCACTCAGGCGTCGGATGCACGAAGTCCATCAGCCTCCTTCCCGATGAACGCTGGGTATTGTGCACCGCGTATGCCGACCAGGCGTACAGCTTCCTGCTGGCTCACTCGGTGGACGATGGGGAGGATCGGGTGCTGGTGCGGGATGGACAAGCGAGAAGCTGGCATCCTGGTGAGCCCATTCCTGACGATGTGCTGATCGGCACCACACCCCTCTACCAAGCCAGCGGGAGCCTGCTCTATACCCGACCGGATGGAACCCTGCTGTCGATCCGGTTCGATCCGGACCGTTTACGGACCTCGGGCGAACCTGTGGTAGTGGCCACCGGTATCCGCCAGGAGTCGTGGACCAATCAGGCCCAGGTGACGGCCGCCGACAACGGCACCATCGCCTACATCGAGGGAAGCGATGCCCGCACCGGCGTGCTCGGCTGGCTCGACCGGCGTGGTCGGGTCGATACTCTTCCGTTTCCACCGGCCAATTCGTTGGGCACCGATGTATCGCCTGACGGGTCGGCCATCGCGGTTTCCATTCCTGCGGTGTCCGGCAACCTGGAGCTCTGGCTCTACGACCTGCGCAGCCGGGATCGTCAGCGGTTGCTCACCAATCTCGGGGTAGCGGAGAGCCGTTGGACAGCGGACGGCAGGTATCTGGTTGCCGGCCTGGTTGGAG
>DASYRL010000077.1:0-18296 GCA_036004445.1 bacterium | reverse complement strand
AAGGCATCGGCGAGTACGAACGCGACCATGGCCTCGCCGACGACACCGGCGGCCGGAACGGCGCTCACGTCGCTGCGGACGACCGCTCCCATGATGGCGTCCTTCGTCCGGAGGTCCACCGAACGCAGCGGCGACATCAGGGTCGACAGCGGTTTCATCGCCCCGCGGACGATGACCGGTTCCCCCGTGGTCACGCCGCCCTCGGTGCCGCCGGCGCGGTTCGTTTCCCGGTAGAAGCCTCGTTCCTGCGACCAGAAGATCTCGTCATGGGCGGTGGATCCCGGTTCCCGGGCAACCCCGAAACCGTTCCCGATCTCGACGCCTTTCACCGCGTGAATCGACATGACCGCCTGCGCGAGCCGACCGTCGAGCTTGCGGTCCCAGTGCGCGTAACTCCCCAGGCCCGGAGGGACGCCCAGCGCCACAATCTCGAAGACCCCCCCTACGGTGTCGCCGCGTTTCTTCGCGTCTTCAATCAGCTCGCGCATCGCCGCCCCGGCGTCAGGGTCAACGCACCGCAGCTCGGATTCTTCGGCCATCGCGGGAATGTCGTCCCAGCGCTCCGGACGGCGGCGGATCGCGACGTGTCCCAGTTCCGTAACGTGGCTGAAGATGCTGACGCCGAATTCGGCCAACAGGCGGCGGCACACCGCGCCCACCGCGACTCGCGCCGCAGTCTCGCGCGCGCTGGCGCGTTCCAATGCCCGCCGCATGTCGGAAAACCCGAACTTCATCGCGCCGACGAGATCGGCGTGCCCCGGCCGCGGCCTCGAGAGCTCCGGTTCGTCAAGCCGCACGTCGCGGTTCTCGATGCGCAGCCCGAGGGGACCGCCGATGGTCTCCCCGCGGATCACTCCCGAGACGAGCTCCGCCCGGTCCGCTTCCAGCTTCATGCGGACGCTGCGCCCGTAGCCGGCCTGCCGGCGGCGCATCTGCGGCTCGATGTCCTCTTCCGACAGTGCGAGCCCCGCCGGAATCCCCTCGAGGATCGCCAGCAGCGCCCGCCCGTGCGATTCGCCCGCCGTCAGAAATCTCAGGGTCCCCACTCGTTTCCCCGTTTCCGCGTTTCTCCGTTTCCGCTCAGCATGCCATCGATCATCCGGCTCACGGCGCCGGGCCGCACCCTGAACCCAGACGCCCGATAGCGCTCCCGCCCTGACTGATCGTACAGCAAGACCAGCGGCACCATGTCGACCTGGAGCCGCCAGGCCAGATCCTGTCCCGCGGACGAGAGCACGTTGACCCTCCTCACGTCGACCCGATCACTCACCATGCTGATCAGCCTATCCACGATAGGTTTCGCCATCGCGCAGCCCGCTCAGTACGGCGAGTAGAGATGGATGAGCAGCGGTCGGTCGCCGACCTCGACGGTCGTGCCGCGGAGACGCTCCCCGCGCAGCGACACCGCGGCAATGGCAGCGGCGGTCAGGAGCACTCCGGCCACCACCACCACCAGCGCCACCCGCCAACCCCACACCCAACCGACGACGAGGATGCCTGCAACGCCCAGTGGAATGGAAAAGTCGGTGAGATAGACCCGTCGGCGAGTCATTGGCCCACCGCCGTGCGCATGGCGTCTACCGGCGCGGGGCGGCCCGTCCACAGTTCGAAACTCCGCGCACCCTGATGGACCAGCAGGGCGAGTCCGCTAACGGCCCTCGCTCCGGCTTGCTCCGCGGCGGCCAGGAGATCGGTCCGCGCCGGCGTGTACACCATGTCGAGCACGGTCATCCCCCGACGGAGTTGCTTCTCCACCGCGACCAGCCACTCCGCGCGGCCGCCGCCGCCCCCCATGGCGGCCGACATCGTCGCGTTCGTGGCCTGGATCAGGACGTCGGCTCCATCGAGGGCGGCGGCGATGCTCGCCGCCGACAGATCGGCGGCGTCGACGGCACAGTGCGGCTGCGCGGCAGCGACCCGCTGCGCGAGCCCGCGCGCCCGTGAGACCGTGCGGTTGAGAATCGTCACGCGGGCCGCGCGGCTCGCCAGCGCGAACGACGCGGCCCTGGCCCCGCCGCCTGCGCCGATCACAACAGCGGCGCGGCCGCCGAGTTCCACGCCACCGTCGTGGGTGAGCGCGTCGAGGACTCCGGAAGCGTCGGTGTTGAATCCCTGCAGCCGTCCGGCGGTGACGCGCACGGTGTTCACAGCCCCAACGTGTGCGGCAATCGGGTCCAGGTCGTCAACCGCTCCGCACGCCGCTTCTTTGTGCGGAATGGTGACGTTGCACCCGGCCATCCCCAGCGCGGCGACGGCGCGCACCGCGGCCGCCAATTCATCGGCTGGGATCCGGAAGGCGACGTACCGCCAGTTCAATCCTGCGGCGGCAAATGCGGCGTTGTGCATCCGTGGGGACAGCGAATGCGCAACCGGATCGCCCAGGAGGGCGACCACTGTGGTCCGACCGTCGATCTCGCCCATTACCTACACAACCTACACGACCTACACGACCTACACAATCACCTGCACACTTGCGCGCTGCGGTGTGCGTTGTGGTTGTGTCAGTTGTGCGGGTGGCGTAGGTTAGCGCCGTGCGGTTCGGCGCATCGCCGCCAGGTACTGGCGATAGTATCGCTCGACGGTGCGGTTGTTGATGGACAGGGACGGCGACTGCTCGGGCCGGATGCCGCCGCTGAACGTGTGCGGGATATGCAGCAGTTCGTGAATCAGCACGCGGTCCTGTTCGGCGCGGGGAAGCTCGTCAAACGCGGGAACCATGAATTCGATCACGTAATGCGGTTTGAGTTTGAGCGCGTCCTGAAACACGGGCGGCAGTCCCCAAATCCTGGCGAGGGCGTTGGCCCGGGAGCCGCACACACGGACACAGTGGACGCGCGTCGGGTCAACGTGCTGAAGGCCGAGGGCCCGAATCACCCGTCGGAGCCGAATCTGGATATCACCGGCGGGATGCCACTGCATACGCAAACCCCTGGGTGCACTTGATGAGTTTGCTGGCGAGTGGAGAGGTCCTGCACCGAGAAAGTCGGGATAACAGGGAGAAGAGGGATAACGGGGATAATGGAGTAAGACCTGCTCCTCTTATCCCATTATCCCTCTGATCCCGTCGTTAGTGCGATCTCCAGCCTCCGATTCGTTTTTCCCTTGTTCTCAGTCTTGGTCACCTGGAGGCGACCGATCTCCGTCGTGTTCGCGACATGGGTCCCGCCGTCTGCCTGCGCGTCGAACCCTTCGATCTCGATCACCCGCACCTCACGGATGTCCGGCGGCAGGGCGACGTTGGCCAGACGGGTGAGGTCGGACCGCTCGTATTCGTCGCGCGGAATATATCGCGCCATGATGCGGTGGCCCTCGGCGATCACGCGGTTGGCTTCCTGCTCGATGGCTGCGACACGGTCCTTGTTGAGGTCCTCGAGGGAGAAGTCCATCCGGGCGCGGTCGGGATAGATGGCCCCGCCGGTCACCATCGCGCCAAACACTTTGTAGATCACGCCCACGAGCACGTGCAGCGCGGAGTGGTGGCGCATGATCGCATACCGGCGGTCCCAGTCGAGCGTGCCGCGGACCGGAGTCCCTGGAGGCGGTGGATTCTCCCCCACAACGTGGATGACGTCTGCACCCGCGCGACGGACTTCGGTCACCGCCGCCGCGGTGCCGGCCCCCTCGAGCGTGCCCGTGTCGGCGGGCTGCCCGCCGCCGCCGGCGTAGAACGCGGTCCGGTCGAGGATCACCCCGGCGTCGTTGACGCCGGTCACGACGGCCTCGAATTCTCTCAAATAGCTGTCGCGCAGGTAGAGCAGCTCGGTCATGATGCCACACTCTTTTCTACGACGACCAGTCCGTCCGGACACCAGGCGTGCGGCGTCCACTGGCGGACCCGCAGCGCGGCCAGCGCCTCTCGCGACGGCGCGAAGACCGCGGCCCGTCTCCGTTCCTGGCTGCTGAATCGTTCCGACACCAACCCGAACAGCGCCTGCATCGCGGGCGCCGTGCCATCGAGCAGCGAGATCACGACGGCGTCGTCCCGCTCCGCAAACAATGCCACCCCTTGCAGGTCCTCGGCGCGGCGGGCGGCTTCCGTCGCGTTTCCGCGTTTCCGCGTTTCTGCATTTCCGCGTCGGGACGGCCGCAGCGCGTCGGCGCGCACGGCGACCAGTGACCGCTTGTCCTTGATCAGACCGCGGATCAGCTCGGGAACGATCCGGCGGAACCGCCAGCCGAGCGGCAGGAGCTGCTCCCATCCCTGAAGCGTCGGCGTAGCGCTCATGAAGGACGTCACTGATGGCGCGGCGGAGGCGCTCGGAGATTCGACGGGAGCATCGTACGGCACGTGCTGCGGGTCCGCCGTGATCGGCGTCTCGAGCACGACGCACTGCAGCACGCGGTGGTAGCCGCCGCGATGCGCGACGGCGAGGGCGGCATAGTCATGGGCAGGAATGGCCGTACGCAGCTTCGCCCCGCCGTAATGGATGGCGAGGTGCTCGGCGTCTCGCACCAACTGCCCGGCAATCCCGCGGCCCTGAGCACCTGGGAGCACCCGCAGGTTCTCCATCCACGCCTCGGTCCGGCCGACGATCGAGACGTGGATGGCCCCGACGATTCTGCCGTCTTCTTCCGCGACGAGGTCGTGCCCCGGTTCTTCCGCCCAGTCTTCCCATTCAGGCGGCGCCGCGTCGCGCCCGCCGATGACGCGGGGCGGAAGGTCGTCCGTGGGCCTGGCGGGACGGATCACTGCCATGGTGACTCGTGACTCGTGACTCGTGACTCGAACCAAACAGCTCGCACCGGGATCGTCAATCCTTACCAGTCACCAGTCACGAGTCACAAGTCACTGCGCCGGCGCAGGCGGCGCAGATCACCGAGCATGGCGATCTGCGCAATCAGCAGGAAGATGGCGGCCGTGAGGCGCGCAAAGACAGTCCGCGCGCGCGGGGACATCCCGCGGGCTTCCATGGCACTCATCGCAATGTGGCCACCGTCGAGCGGATAGATCGGCAGGAGGTTCATCAATCCGACGCCGAGGTTCACCGCCCCGGCCAGGCGTGCGACGGCGCCGGGGCCTTGGCCCGCGGCGTCCATCAGCGCTGACATCGTGCCGAGGAACCCCGTGAAGCCGACCGGTTTCCCGTCGCCGATCCGCACGGCGGGCTGGTTCCGGGTCCACGCCAGCAACTGCGCGCCGACCGCAATGTTGGCCAGCGGCCCGGCCAGCAGCAGCGGAACCCGCCGGCCCGCCGGCAGCTCCTCAAAGTCGATGGCCGCATAGCCACCCAACGGCAGCGCACGCAGCGTGACGGGAATGCCACCGAGCCGCGTCCGAGCCAGCGCCGGCCCGAAGCCGACGCCGATCTCTTTGACCTTGCCACCACTGCGCGCTGCCACGACAGCGTGCGCGCCCTCGTGGATCGCGACGGTCGCCCCGATCACCCCGAGAGCCGTCAGCACCCTGCGCCACATCATCCTTCACCCGCCTTCCTGAAGTCGCGAGCATGCAAGCGCGCAAGCAGGCAAGCACTTCTGATCGAAGGCTTGCTCGCTTCCCCGCTTGCCCGCTTGCTCAGTCCTTCGCCGGAATCCGTGCCACGGCAGCGATGCGCTCGTTCGCGCCCAGTCTCTGCACGTGCACGCCCTGCGCCTGGCGCCCGTGCACGGAGATCTGGCCGGCGGCCATTCGGTTGAACACACCGTTCGTCGTGACCACAAGGATCTCGTCATCCTCGTCGACGGCGCGCACGCTGACGACCGGCCCGGTCTTCTTCGTCACCTTGACGTTGATGACGCCCATGCCCCCGCGCCGCTTGGTCTGATACTGCCCAAGGGGCGTGCGCTTGCCGAAGCCCAGCTCCGTGACCGAGAGCAGCGTCGCGCCCTCGCGGGCATCCGCGACCCCGACGACCTCGTCATCTCCACGCACACGGATGCCGGCAACGCCGTGGGCGCCTCGTCCCATTTCGCGGACCTGGCCGGCTTTGAAGCGCACCGCTTTGCCCAGTTTGGTTGCCAGGATGATCTCGACGTCCTTCGTCATCAGCTTCACGTCCACCAGCGCATCGTCGCGATCGAGCGTAATGGCAAAAATGCCGGCGCGCTTGGCGTTGATGAACTCCATCAGGCCGGTGCGTTTCACGACCCCGCGCCGCGTGGCCATGAACACGCTGCCCTCGTCCTCAAATGAGCGCAGGGCGATGATCGCGTTCACACGCTCGCCCTGGGCCATCGCCAGGAGGTTGACGACGGCCGTGCCCCGCGCGGTCCGGCCGGCCTCCGGGACCTCGTGCGCTTTCATCCGGTAGACCTTGCCGCGGTCGGTGAAGAACAGCAGGAACGCGTGGTTCGTCGTGGTCAGCACCTGCTGCACGAAGTCTTCCTCTTTCGTGCCCATGCCGAGCACGCCGCGGGTGCCGCGCCGCTGCAGGCGGTACGTTTCCAGCGGCTGCCGCTTGATGTAGTTGTTATGGGTCAGGCTGATCACCACGTCGGCGTCGGGGATGAGGTCCTCGGCTTCGAACTCCTCCGCCTCCTTGCCCGTGATCTTCGTCCGCCGCGCATCGCCGTACTTCTCCTTCATGTCCAGCAGCTCGGCACGCACGGACGCCATGATCAGCTTCGGCCGCGGCGAGGTGGCATCGCGCAGCATCTCCTTGAAGCGGGCGATATCCTTGACCAGCTGCTTGTACTCATCGTCGATCTTCTCCCGCTCCAGCAGCGACAGCCGCCGCAATTGCAGTTCCAGGATGGCGTCGGCCTGCCGCTCGCTGAGCGTGAACCGCTTCATCAATCCCGCGCGGGCCGCCGCGGTGTCCTTCGACTTCCGGATCAGCGCGATGACTTCGTCGAGGAACTTCAATGCAATCTTGTAGCCTTCCAGGATGTGCGCCCGGTCCTCGGCCCGGGCCAGCTCGAACTTCGTCCGCCGGATGGTGATGTTGCGCCGGTGATTGAGGTAGTGGAGGAGCATGTCCATCAGTGCCAGGGTGCGCGGCACACCGTCGACCAACGAGAGCATGTTCGCGCCGAACGTCGTCTGCAGCTGCGTGTGCTTGAAGAGCTGGTTCCGGACGATCTGCGGGTTGGCGTCGCGCCGCAGTTCGATGACGATCCGCATCCCCCGGCGGTCGGACTCGTCGCGCAGGTCGCTGATGCCGTTCAGCTTCTTGTTGCGCACCAGATCGGCGATCCGCTCGATCAGCGACGCCTTGTTTACCTGGAATGGAATCTCGGTGATGATGACGGCCGTGCGCCCGCCGCGCATCTCCTCGAGCTCGGCCTTCGCCCGCACCGTGATGCTCCCGCGCCCGGTGGCGTAGGCCTCCTTGATGCCGTCCCGTCCGAGGATGATGCCGCCCGTGGGGAAGTCCGGACCTTTGATGATCTTCATCAAGGCCTCGGCGTCGGTGTCCTTGTCGTCGATCAGCGCGACCAGGCCGTCGACGAGCTCGCCGAGATTGTGCGGCGGGATGTTGCTGGCCATGCCGACGGCGATGCCGGATGCGCCGTTCATCAATAGATTGGGGACTTTCGCGGGCAGGACGACCGGCTCTTTCTCGTACTCATCGTAGTTGGGAATCAGGTCGACGGTGTCTTTGTCGATGTCGGCGAGCAATTCCAGCGCGATGTGCGTCAGGCGTGCCTCGGAGTACCTCATGGCGGCCGGCGGGTCACCGTCCACGCTGCCGAAGTTGCCCTGCCCGTCGATCAGCGGGTAGCGGAAGGACCACGGCTGCGCCATGCGGACCAGCGCTTCGTAAATCGGCGCGTCGCCGTGCGGATGGTACTTCTTCATCACGTCGCCGACCACCGCGGCCGACTTGCGGAACGGCCGGTCCGGCCGCAACCCCGCCTCGTACATCGCATAGAGGATCCGCCGCTGCACGGGCTTGAGCCCGTCGCGCACGTCCGGCAGGGCGCGGCTGACGATGACGGACATTGCGTAGTCGAGATACGACGTCCGCATTTCTTGCTCAATCGGCTGCGCGATGATGCGCGACTCGTCGGCCAGGGCCATTGGTCACACCTCGGGGTCCGGGGTCGGGGGTCCGGTGTCCGCAACCGCTGGGTTAGCGCACCCCGGACGTCGGACCTCGGACATCGTCAGTTAAATGTCCAGGTTCTTCACTTCGCGAGCGTACTTTACGATAAAGTCGCGGCGCGGCTCCACTTCTTCGCCCATCAGCGTCGTGAAAATCGCGTCTGCGGCCACAGCGTCCTCCACCTCGACGCGCAGCAACGTCCGCGTGGCGGGGTTCATCGTCGTCTCCCACAGCTGCTCGGGGTTCATCTCCCCCAAGCCCTTGTAGCGCTGCACGTCGGGCTTGCCGCCCTTGCGCTCGATGTCTTTCGTCAGGACCTGGCGCTCTTCGTCGGAGAACGCGTAGCGCCGCTCCTTGCCGTTCCTCACCAGGTACAGGGGCGGCTGCGCGATGTACATCTTGCCGTGCTCGATGAGCGGCCGCATGTAGCGGTAGAAGAACGTCAGCAGCAGTGTACGGATGTGGTTGCCGTCGACGTCCGCGTCGCACATGATGATGATCCGGTCGTAGCGCCGCGCGTCGAAGTCGAACTTGGCGCCGAACCCCGTGCCCAGTGCGGTAATGATCGCCCGGATCTCCTCGTGGCCGACCATCTTGTCTTCGCGCGCCTTCTCGACGTTGAGGATCTTGCCCTGAATCGGCAGGATCGCCTGGAACTGCCGGTCCCGCCCCTGCTTGGCCGACCCGCCGGCCGAGGGTCCCTCGACGATGAAGAACTCGCTGTGCTCGGGGTCGGTCTCGGTGCAGTCGGCCAGCTTGCCGGGCAGTGGGGAGACGTCCAGCGCGGTCTTGCGCCGCACCAGGTCGCGCGCCTGCTTCGCGGCCTCGCGGGCCCGCGCCGCGGTGATCGCTTTGTTGATGATCCGCTTCGCGTCGCCGGGGTGCGTCTCGAGCCACTCCTGCAGCCAGTCGCCGACGATGGATTCGACCAGCCCTTTGACCTCGGTGTTCCCGAGCTTCGTCTTGGTCTGGCCCTCAAACTGCGGCTCGGGCAGCTTCAGGCTCAGCACCGCGGTCAGGCCCTCACGCACGTCGTCGCCCGTCAGCGTGGGGTCTCCGTTCTTGAGCATCCCGGCCCGGCGGGCGTAGTCGTTGATGGCGCGCGTCAGCGCGGTGCGGAAACCGGCCAGGTGCGTGCCGCCTTCGGTCGTCGGAATCGTGTTGACGTAGGTCAGCGTGTGCTCGAGGTACGAGTCGTTGTACTGCAGCGCAACGTCGATTTCGGTCCCGTCGCGATCCTTCGTCGTGCTGAGGACGGCCGAGATCTTGCTCTTCGTCCGGTTGATCCCCGCCACCAGCTCGGCGATCCCGCCGGCGTGCTTGAAGACCCGCTCCTGCTCGGTCCGCTCGTCGCGGAGCCGGATCGTCAGTCCCTTGTTGAGGTAGGCGATGTCTTCCAGGCGCTTGGCGATGGCCTCGGTGTCGAACTCCATCGCGGTCATGACCTGCGGATCGGGTTTGAACGTCACGCGGGTGCCGGTCCGCCGCGAGGAACCGGCCTGCTGCAGCGGCGTGGTCTTCTTACCGCGCGCAAAGCGCTGCCGGTACTTCTTGCCGTCCCGCTGGACTTCCACCTCCAGCCACTCCGACAGCGCGTTGACAACAGACACGCCGACGCCGTGGAGCCCGCCGGAGATCTTGTAGCCGCCGCCGCCGAACTTCCCGCCGGCGTGCAGCGTGGTCAGCACAACTTCGACCGCCGGCTTGCCGACCTTGGGCACGGTATCCACGGGGATCCCGGCCCCGTCGTCGGCTACCGAGGCGCTGCCGTCGGCGTGCAGGATGACGTCGATCTCATCGCAGCGGCCGGCGAGCGCTTCGTCCACGGAGTTGTCGACCACCTCGTAGAGCAGGTGGTGCAGCCCGTCGGGGCCGGTGCTGCCGATGTACATCGCGGGACGCTTGCGGACGCCTTCGAGGCCTTCGAGGACCTGGATCTGCTCTGCGGTGTAGGGGGTCGTCGTCTGGTCCGTCGCCATGGTGCTGTTCTCCATCGACACAGGAAGGGGGTCGCCGGATCGGCGCCCCCTCCTCAAATTTGACCGCGTTTCCTTCGAAATTCGGGCCTAGAATCGCGCGTAGGCCGCTTCAAATGCAGCACAGCTTAGTTTATCATGCCGTCCGGGGCGCGTCAAACGCGCAAACCCCTTGTCCTGCCTTGTGTTTCGCGCCTCCACAGAATCCGGCGCACCAACGTGGCCGCCGAAAACCCCGATGTGTAGATCCCCCGGGTGGTCACGACCAGGGATCTGCCTGATGCCGCGCCGTCGTCGTGGACCCGCCCGTCCTCACGGGCGCGCGCCACGAACTCTCTGTTGATCTCGGAAGTGGGAATGGCCCTGGCGTCCAGAACCGCCACCACCTCGTCGGTCGCTATGACCAATTCGCCCCCCAGATGAACGTACATGGCTGCTCAGTCCTGTGTTTGCTCGCTTGCTCGCTTGCTCGCTTGCGCTTGTTGCCGGCGCCACCGCGCCTGGCTGATCATCGCCCGCGTCGTGATCTCGCGCAGTTCCGGATCTGCGATCTCTGCCGCGGCCCGCTCGATCGCCGCCCGCTCCTCGTCCCCGATCTCCTCGGCGGTCACGGCCCCGGCCTGTTGTCTCGCCGGGGAGTGTGCAGATCGTGTCCGGCCGATTGTCCGCTGTTGGATACGGATGTCTTCGATGACCCGCGCGCCCAGTGCGGTGTTGAGGGCGGCGGCCAGCTGGCTGCGGCGGGCCGACAATTCCTGGGCCCAGAGACCGGGCTGCGCGCTCACGAGCAGGGTTCCGCCACGGAGCCCGTCCACACGCGTTGCGGCCGCGGCATCCGGTCCGACCACGCCGGGCCATGCTTCCGCCGCCAGCGCGGCGTGGGCGGCGCGCTCGACGCCGAGAGACTTGGCGGCGCTGCGCAGGATCGTTCTAAGGTGTGTGAGCGCGCCGCGCTTCAACGGTGCCTCCGGCGATCGCGAACACCGCGGCCTGCGGCGGCGAGGCCAGCAGGGTGGCCAGGGTCGTGACCGTGACAAGCGACTGTCCGTCGGCCAGCTGGTCCAGCAGAAATTGCTGCCGCTGCTCGTCCAGTGCCATGAGCACGTCATCGAGCAGCAGCACGGGCTGTTCCCCCGTGGCCGCGGCCAGCAGCTGCCGCTCCGCCAGACGGACGGCCAGCATCGCCATCTGCTGCTGCCCCCGCGATCCAAACAGCCGCAGCTCGCGGCCGTCCAGCTGCAGCCGGATGTCGTCGCGGTGCGGGCCGACCATGGTGGCGCCGCGCGCGAGCTCCACCGGGCGCCGCAGACGGAACGCGTCCATCGCGTGAGCGAACAATTCCTCTTCGCTGCCGCCGGCGACCGCGGGCAGATACTCCACCGTCAGGACTTCGCGGCCGCCGGCCAGCCGCGTGTAGATCGTACCCGCGTCGGCTGCCAGCCGCGCCACGACGTCGCGGCGGCGGCTGATCACCGTCGCCCCGAGCGCGGCGGCCTGCTCGTCCCAAACGCCCAACTCCTGCGAGCGGCGGGCACGCAGGATCTGGTTGCGCTGTACCAGCACGCGCGCGTACCGCTGGGCGGCGTAGTAGTACGCGGGACTCAACTGCGACAACAGGATGTCGAGCAGGCGACGCCGGTGCGCGGGGCTGCCCGTGACAATGAGTTCGTCGAGCGGAGACACCGTCACGGCGAGCAGATGCCCGAACACGTCACCCCGGCGCACGGGCACGCCGTTGACCCTGAACTCCTTCACGGCGTGGCCGGCCGCGGTCCCAGCCAGGTTGCTGCGCAGCCCGATGTCAATCTCTTCGTCTCGCACGGCGCGCGTGGTCTGCACGCGCACGCGGGCCCACGCGTCGCCCCACCGGATCAGTTCAAGATCCCGGCTACTGCGATGCGACCGGCCGGTCGCCGCGAGCTGGACCGCCTCGAGGAGGGTGGACTTACCCTGCGCATTGGCGCCGACGAGCAGGTTGATGCCGGGCTCGGGCACCAGCTCAGTGCGGGCGTGGTTGCGGAACTGGACGAGGCGCAGGCGGGTCAATCGCATCGGCGGCCGGTTCTCTATGGCTGATAGCGTACCACGAACTCAGCGGCCCCGATCCGAACACGGTCGCCGTCACGCAGCTGCCGCCCGCGGCGCCGTTCGACGACTCCGTTGACGATGACACCGTCTTGTTCGATCAACTGCTTGGCAACGCCGCCCGTTGCGGCGGCGCCTGCCCACTTGAGGAATGCGCCCAGCGTAATCGACTCAGTCTGGATCTGGATGTTGTTCCCGCGATCCCGCGTTCCCGTGTTCCCGCTCTTTAGCCGTACACGCGCACCGGCGCCAGCACGTACACGTAATCCGTGTGGGCCGCGGGGCGGATCGCTCCCGGGCTCAGCGGGCCGGTCAGTTCGAGCGACAGCTCGTCGGCGTCGATATTGTTGAGGCAGTCAATGAGGTAGCGCGCGTTGAACGCGACCTCGACGGTCTCCCCCTCCGCCGCCACGTCGATTTCTTCCCGCGCGCGGCCCACTTCAGGTGTGTTCGACGTAATGGTCATCGTCTTGGCGTCGGCGGTAAAGCGCACGACGTTCGCGGAGTCCCGCGCGGTAATCGATACCCGGCGGACGGCGCGGAGGAACCGCTCGGTATTGATGCGCACGCGCTGTTTGAAATCCTGGGGGATCACCTGCTGGTAGTTGGGGAACTGACCGCTGATCAGCCGCGAGTATAAGCGCAGTCCGGGCACGGCAAACAACAGCTGGTTCCCGGCCGTGGCGATGTCGACGGCGCCGTCGACACCCGCCAGGGCGCGGTTGAGTTCCTGCAACGCTTTGGCCGGTACGATCACGCCGACCTTTTGCTTCGCCGGTGCTGGGAGCAGCGTCTTCCGCAGGGCCAGCCGGCCGCCGTCGG
Organism: bacterium; assembly: GCA_036004445.1. Lineage (GTDB taxonomy): Bacteria > Sysuimicrobiota > Sysuimicrobiia > Sysuimicrobiales > Kaftiobacteriaceae > DASXUC01. The sequence goes on along the minus strand of DASYRL010000077.1, from coordinate 5,425 downwards.
TCGCGACGAAGCGCACGTCGCTGCCCTCCATCGTCACATACACCCCGGTGAGGAACGGTCGCGTCTCGTCGGTGGACACCGCGAATATCGTCTGGCGGATCATCATCCGCGCTGTATCCGCATCGATCGTTCCCATCGATTCAGGGGTGACCTCCGGCATGGAGGGGAAATCATCTGCCGGCAGTCCGAGGATTTCGAACGCACTGGCTTCACACGTGATTTCCGTTTGGTTCGAATTCTTCTCGGTTTTCAAGGTCACCGTCGCTTCGGGCAGGTTCCCCACGATTTCGGTGAGGATCCGTGCCGGCAGCGTAATCTGACCTCCCTCTTGCACCTCCGCGGGAATCTCGACCTGCACGGCCAGCTCTAGATCCGTGGCCGTCAGTCGCAGCCCGTTCTTTTGGGTTTCCAGGAGAAGGTTACCGAGAATCGGCATCGTGGTGCGCGTGGAGATTGCTCGTCCCACCAGCTGGACGCCCCGGGATAAATCAGTCTGCGCGCACATTACCCACATATCCGCTCCCTCGTATTACTCTGAGATCTTTACTAATAGTACTTCACTAGTCGTAGTAGTAGGCCTGTGGACGCTGTGGATGGACATTCGCTCGAACCGGCGACACAAGGACATCAGGGTGTGGACATCCCTCTGGACAAGTTGGCGGACAAATCCACTGCGTCCACAGCAACGAGGCGATCACACACCGATCTGCAGGTTCTCCACAAGTTTCTTGATTCGGGCGGCCAGCTGCGGATCGCGTGCGATCTCTGTTTTGACGCGATCGCAAGCATGCATGACGGTGGTATGGTCGCGCCCTCCAAATTCCTCTCCGATGCGGGGCAGTGAGGCATCGGTGAGTTCGCGAGAGAGATACATTGCGATCTGCCGTGGGAACGCGACTCCTTTCGTACGCCGTTTGGCGCGCATCTCCTCGACCCGCAGCGACCAATGCTCGGCGACCGCTTTTTGGATGACGGGGATCGACAGCGGCCGCGCGGAGCCGGACGGGAGCAGTTCTTTGAGGATCTCGCTGGCGAGCTCGACGGTGATTGTGGCGCGGGTCAGGGTCGCGTAGGCGACGACGCGGACCAGGGCCCCCTCCAGCTCGCGGATGTTGGATTGGATCCGCTGCGCGATGAACTCGGCGACCTCGTCGGGCACGCCGATGCCGTCGAGCTCGGCCTTCTTGCGGAGGATCGCGATGCGCGTCTCAACATCGGGCGGCTGGATATCCGCGATGAGGCCCCACTCGAAGCGCGACCGCAGGCGATCTTCCAGCGTGGGGATCTCTTTGGGCGGGCGGTCGCTGGTGATGATGATCTGGCGGCTCGCTTCGTGCAGCGTGTTGAAGGTGTGGAAGAACTCTTCCTGGGTGCGTTCCTTGCCGGCGAGAAACTGGATGTCGTCGATGAGTAGCACGTCCACGTTGCGGTACTTGCTTCGGAAATCCAGTGTGCGGTCATCGCGGATGGCGTTGATGAGTTCGTTCGTGAACTTCTCGCTGCTGATGTACGCCACACGGTGCAGGTGGTGGCGATGTACGACGTGGTGGCCGATCGCCTGGAGCAGGTGCGTCTTTCCCAACCCGACGCCGCCGTAGATAAACAGCGGGTTGTAGGCGCGAGCGGGCGCATCGGCGACGGCCAGCGCGGCGGCGTGGGCAAAGCGGTTCCCCGACCCGATCACGAACGTGTCGAACGTGTACTTCGGACTGAGCGGCAGCCCTTCCGGCGCCCGCTGGATCGGGGCCGGGGCGGATGAGACGGCCGGCTCCTCCGTGACGGTCACGTGGACCGCGACGCTGCGTGCGAGGACCTCTTGGAGGGCGCCGTGGATCAGTCCCACGTAGCGCGTCTCCACCCATTCCTTGGCGAGGCGAGTCGGGACCGAGAACACGAAGACGTCGTCTGTGAGCGTCACCGGCGCCATCGCTTTGACGAAGGACTCATAGCTCGGTTTCGACAGGCGGGACTCAATCCGCCGCAGTGCCTCCTGCCATACCTGGGTTGCCGATGACGCGTTGACCACCATGACGGCCTCCTGCCCTTCGACTCGCGGCGCTCAGGGCGCGCCGGATCAGCTCAGTAACACCGTGTCGAGTGACGCGATGCCTTCTTCAGTCAGCGTGCGCTTGCCAGAGTGCTTGATGGCGATGAGTCCCGCGCCCCCGAGGCGCTGCAGCTCGCGGTACGCGGTGCTCTGGCTGATTGACAGCGCCGTCGCGACCTCCGATGGTCCGGCGGCGCCGAGCTCGGCGATGAGCAGCAGCACCTTCTTCTGGCGCGCGGTCAGGTCGGCGCTGCGGAACGCCGGTTCCGCGCGTGCGGAGACCGGTGGCGCTGCCGGCTCCGGGTTCAGCCGCAGCGTCACCACGGTGCCGCGCGCGAGATTGTCTTCGATCGACAGTCCGCCGCCCAGGAGATCGAGCGTCTCCTTGACGATGGGCAGCCCGGATCCGACGCCCTTGATAAATTTCCGCAGTGCGGGGGTTGCGGTCGTGAAACCCGGCAGGACCGCCCGTGTCTTGTCGGCGATGCCGGGACCCTGGTCGGACACCCTGATGGTATTGCCACCGTCAAGAATGCTGATCACGGCTCCCGTGAAATACGCATGGATCAGGTTCTCGATCACTTCGCGGATCACCGTGAACGGGATCCGCCCGCCCCGCTCGCGGGAGTAGTTGTAGGTGCGCGCGGCCAGGTCGCCCACGAACTCGTGAAAATCGGCCGCGTGGACGGAAATCACCCGCGGGCTGGCGACCGGTGTGTCATAGACTGCAACCTGGACTTCCGGCTCGTGGCCGGGCTCGGCCGTGGCCTCGCCGCCAGCGCCCGCTGCCCGTAGAAAATCCGGAATCACCGTCGTGCCTCGAACCGTTCGCGGCGCTCAGGTTCAAGGCCAGCCTGCCCCGCGCGCTGGACTCGTATGTTTACCGCCATCCGCTCAACTCCTAGCGCACAGGCCGCGCCGGGAGAGATTTCATGACATGCCGCGGGCGGCCGGATGGTGACCATGGTTGTGGATAACACCCCTGGGGAGTGCAAGGATGTTCGCCCGATCCGGGGGCGTGTCCTGCCGAACGTCAGTGCGCAAACCGCACGGCTGATCTGGCCGCCCGTGACTTACCCACAGCTGTGCAGAACTCTGTGGATAAGGTCGGGCTATCCACCGGGAGGTCGCCGGTGGCTCCGCGCTTGCTGGCAGGGCGGATGACAGGGAACCATGTGCAAGTTGTGGATAGCGTGTAGTGTTTGCGCGCAGGTTGTCCACAAGCACAATCCGCATTCTCCCTGTTATCCCGGTCTTTCCCGGGTGGTATAGTGGAAGCCGACTCTGTTCGGGAGGCATCAGTGAAGCGTACGTATCAGCCTAAATCCCATCGGCGAAAGAAGACGCACGGGTTTCGCAATCGGATGCGCACTCCGGGCGGGCGCACCGTGCTGAAGCGGCGCAAGGCGAAAGGCCGCCACCGGCTTACCGTTTGACCGCCGGAACACTCAGCAGCGAACAGATCAAGGCGGCGTTCCGGGAAGGGACGCGCGGATCCGGAGAACACGCTGTGGTGATCATCCGGTTCAACGGCCTGGCGGGCCGCCGGATCAGCGTCACGGTTGGGCGCCGGTTTGGCAACGCCGTGCGGCGGAACCGGCTGCGGCGGCGGTTGCGCGAGGCGGCCCGGGAGCTCGAGACGGAACTGCCCATGGGCGTCGACATCGTGTGCCTGCCGCGCTCGGGCGCGTTGCGGGCGCCGTTTGCGGATCTCGTCGGATCGCTGCGTGCCGCGTTGCGTGATGCGGGAGCGCGGCCATGATGACGCGGGTCTTCGTGGCGCTGATTCGCGGGTACCAGCGGTTCGTCTCGCCGTACACGCCTCCGACCTGCCGGTTCTACCCGACCTGCTCGGCGTACGCTGTCGAAGCCATCCAGCGGCACGGCGCGTGGCGCGGGATCGTTCTGGCGACCCGCCGGCTGCTGCGGTGCCACCCGTTTCACCCGGGGGGTTTTGATCCGGTGCCGTGAAGTCTACCGTGACCCAAAGGAGCCGAGCGAGTGAATCCGATTAACGCGATCGCCGACGTCCTGCAGCAGGTGCTGCAGTTCTTTACCGGCGCCACCGGCAGCGCCGGACTGGCCATCATCTTGCTGACCGTTGCCATCAAGCTGGTCCTCCACCCGCTGACGCGCCGCCAGCTGCGATCGATGAAAGAAATGCAGGTGCTTGCGCCGCAGATTACCGTCCTCCGCGCAAAGTACAAGGATAACCCGCAGCAGATGAACACCGAGGTGATGAACCTGTACCGCGCGCACGGCGTGAATCCGCTGAGCGGGTGCCTGCCGATGCTCGTCCAACTCCCGGTGCTGTACGGCTTGTTTAACGTGCTGCGCCGCGAGCACATCTTCAACGGCGCCACGTTCCTCGGGTTTCCGCTGGAGGCGGTCCCGACGGTCGGCCACATCCTGAGCGACCCGCTGCTCGCGGTGTTTCCACTGCTGGTGGCGCTGACCACCTATCTCCAGCAGCGGATGTCCGTGACGGACCCGCAGCAGGCCAAGCTGTTTTTGTTCATGCCGGTGCTGGTTGGATACTTCGCGACCCAGTTTCCAGTCGGGCTCTCCCTGTACTGGATCACGTCGACGGCCGCGTACATCCTCGAGTACTACATCGTGGTCGGGCGAGGCAAATCGCCAGCAACGGCCCTGACCCCGGCGGGACCGATTGGTGACGGAAGCGCGCCCGTGCTGCCGAAGGGTCCCCCGGTGCTCTCGCAGCGCCCCAAAGGCGCGAAGAAGAAATAGCGGATGCGGCAGGTCGAAGAGACCGGGAAGACCGTTGAAGAGGCCATCGATCGCGCGCTCAACGCGCTGGGAGCCACCCGCGAGGACGTGACCGTGGAGGTGCTGGATTCCGGCGCCCACGGCATATTAGGCTTGGGTTCACGCGACGCGCGCGTCCGCGTGAGCCTGGTCGCCAGCGCCGCGGCGGCGGCGCACCATCTGGCCGAGCGCCTGCTGCGACTGATGGGCTTTACCGCAAGCGTGTATGCCCGGGAGCAGGAAGGGACGGTCTCTCTAGAGATTCGAGGGCAGAATCTGGCGCCGCTGATCGGCCACCGCGGGGCGACGCTGGGGGCGCTGGAGTTGCTGCTGGGGGTGATGACCGCCCGCACCACCGGCGGTGCGCGGGCGAGGATCGTCGTCGACGTTGAAGGATATCGCGATCGCCGCCGGATGACCCTCGAAGAAATGGCCCAGCGGGCCGCGTCGCGGGCCCTGCGGGAGCGCCGCGAGATTGTCCTCCCCCCCATGGACGCCCGCGACCGGCGGGTGGTCCACACCACGCTCGCCGAGCATCCGAAGATCACCACGTTCAGCCGCGGCGAAGGCGACGCCCGCCACATCGTTGTCGCGCCGCGCACCGACGGACCC